>CAZLBB010000018.1:0-60899 GCA_964557415.1 uncultured Rhodospirillaceae bacterium | reverse complement strand
TGTACCAGTCGACGATCTTCGGCACGTCGGTGCGGCCGCGCGCGCCGCCGAAGGCGGTGCCCTTCCACACCCGGCCGGTGACGAGCTGGAACGGCCGCGTCGCGATCTCCTGGCCCGAGGCGGCCACGCCGATGATGATGCTCTCGCCCCAGCCGCGGTGGCAGCACTCCAGCGCCTGGCGCATCGTCTGCACGTTGCCGATGCACTCGAACGAGAAGTCGGCTCCGCCCCCCGTCAGGTCGACGATCGCCTGCACCACCTTGTCGCGGCCGACCTGGTCGGGATCGAGGAAATGCGTCATGCCGAACTTCTTGGCCATGGCGCGCTTCGACGGGTTGATGTCGACGCCGATGATCTTGTCGGCGCCGACCATGCGTGCGCCCTGGATGACGTTGAGGCCGATGCCGCCGAGGCCGAACACGGCGACGTTGGCGCCGGCCCAGACCTTGGCGGTCCAGATCACCGCGCCGATGCCTGTGGTCACGCCGCAGCCGATGTAGCAGATCTTGTCGAAGGGCGCGTCCTCGCGCACCTTGGCCAGCGCGATCTCCGGCAGCACGGTGAAGTTGGCGAAGGTCGAGCAGCCCATGTAGTGGAACACCGGCTTGTTGTCGCACTTGAAGCGGCTGCTGCCGTTCGGCATCACGCCCTTGCCTTGCGTCGCACGGATCGAAGTGCAGAGGTTCGACCGCCGCGACAGGCAGGTCTTGCACTGCCGGCATTCCGGCGTGTAGAGCGGGATCACGTGGTCGCCAGGCCTGACGCTGGTGACGCCCGCGCCGACCTCGCGCACGATGCCGGCGCCCTCGTGGCCCAGGATCGCCGGGAACAGGCCTTCGGGATCGGCGCCCGACAGCGTGTAGGCGTCGGTGTGGCAGATGCCGGTCGCCATCACCTCGACCAGCACCTCGCCCTCGCGCGGTCCCTCGATCTCGATCGTCTCGACGGCGAGTGGCTTTCCGGCCTGCCAGGCCACGGCGGCGCGTGTCTTCATCGGGTGCGTTCTCCGTCCTTGGGTCCGCGCGAAACCTAGATTAACGCGCGATGCGACGCCAGGGGCCGCACCGCGCCGCGACCGAGGCCCTACATCTTGTCGCCGCCGCGGATTGCACGGGCGCTCTTTGACTTGGCCCCACGATTTTGCGAGCATCGCGCGTACAGGTACGGGGAGCACATAACAAATGAAGCGGGCGGCGGCGCTCCTGGTGCTGCTGGCCGTCGGCCTGTCGGACGCCCGGGCGGCCGACAAGGACGACGGCTATCTCGCCTATGCGCGCGGCGACTATGCCGAGGCCTTGCGCATCTGGCGGCCTCGGGCCGAGCAGAGCGACACCGCCGCCCAGTCCAATCTCGGCATCCTCTACTTCTCCGGCCTCGGCGTGCCCCAGGACTATGCCGAAGCGCTGAAGTGGACGCAGATGGCCGCCGACAAGGGCGACGCGCGCGCGCAGCTCCGCCTCGGCATCATGCACGCGACCGGCCGCGGCGTCGAGCGCGACCTCGTGCGCGCCCATCTCTGGTTCAACCTCGCCGCCGCCAACTCTACCCCCGGCTGGGACCGCCAGGACGCCATCGCCAACCGCGACCGTATCGCCCAATTGCTCAAGCCCGAACAGATGGCCGACGCGCAGGCGCGCGCGCGCGAGTGGAAGCCGGTCAAGTAGGCGGGGCTGGCCGGCGGCGATGCCGCGCTTGCCTCGAATGGCCCCGGTCCGACATGCGCTTGAATATCCCCGCGATCCCTTGGGGAAACGCGAAGACGACGACGATCAGCAGCGTGCCGAGGATCATGTCGGCGTAGAGCGGAAAGCGCCGCGCCGCCTCCTCCAGGCCGACGAACATGGCGGCGCCGAGGATCGGCCCCGACAGGTAGCGGGTGCCGCCGACGACGTTGCTCAGCACCAGCTTGGCCGAGAATATCCAATCCAGCTGCTCCGGCGTGATCTGCCGCGCCAGCTGTCCGTAGAACGCGCCGGCGAGAGAAGTGAAGAAACCGGCCAGGACGAACGCGTAGAGCCGGTATCGACGCACCGGGATGCCGATGAACGTCGCCCTGGTCTCGTTGTCGCGGATCGCCCGGAGGGCGTTGCCGAAGGGCGAGCGGCCGATCCTCCAAAGCAGCGCGAAGGCGCCGAGGAAACCGAGGACGACGACGTTGTAGAAGGCCGGGATGAACGCGTGCGGCCCGAGCTCCAGGCCGACAAGGCTGAGGCGCGGGACATACATGCTGCCCTCGGTGACCTGGTAGATGGCCCTGCCTTCGCCGCCGAAGAGTCCGAAGACGGCGCCGTTGACGAACAGGGAATGGACGGTCTGGCAGAACGCAATGGTCAGCATCGTGAAGAAAATGCGGGTGGCGCGGACGCAGAAGAAGCCGATGGCGGCAGCGAGGAGCAGCGAGAACGACAGGCCGGCGACGAAATAGATCTCGAACGAATTGACGGGCGTGAAGCGCACGAGGAAGGCGCCGACATAGGCCGACACGCCGAAGAACGTGGCATGCCCGAACGAGAGAAGCCCGGCCATGCCGAATGCCAGGTTCAATCCCATGCAGGCAATGGCGAAGATCAGCATGTCGGCCAGGATGATCAGCGGATAGGCCGGCAGGACGAACGGCATGGCGAAGAGAACGGCGCTGCCGGCACCGGCGACGAGAAGCACGCCGGCCCCCCGGAGCCGCTGCGGCGTCAACGCGACCGGACTTTGGCGGACCGTGCCCAATCGCTTCGCTCCCCGGGCCAGGAGTTGGGACCCGCAACCACCAGAATGCCAGCAGATCATGTTCCCGGCATCCGGGCAAAGGGCGACGCTTGGCGGCTTGACACGGCCCGGCCCGCACGCCGGCCAGCCCGGCTATAACCGCCGGTCATCGAAACGATTGCCCCTCGGCATTTCATCGCGGCGGCGCCGCGCGGCATGGTCCTGCCCGCGTCTTGGAACCACTAGTCACGGAGCATGCAGACCATGAACACGACCTCGACCATGATCGCCTCGGCGGTGATCGCCGCCTTCTCGCTTGCCGCCGGCGCGGCCGTCGCGGCGGAGGCCAAGCAGGAGAAGTGCTACGGCATCGTCAAGGCGGGCAAGAACGACTGCCAGACCGCGTCGTCGAGCTGCGCCGGCACGGCCAAGAAGGACGCCCAGGGCGACGCGTGGATCTATGTCCCCGCCGGCACCTGCGGCAAGATCGTCGGCGCCAGCAGCGCGCCGAACAAGGGCTGATTCTCCCTCCGTCGCAGGCCGGGTGCTCGCCCTCCCGTGACGGGAGGGCGAGGCGTCTTGGCCGCTGCACGGGAGTCTTCCCATGTCGCTGCACGAAGCCCTGCGCGAGCTGGCCGCTTCCGGCCGGGCGCGGCGTTCGCCCGAAGACCAGGCAGTGATCGATGCCGCGATCGAGCGATTGCGCCGGACCGGCATCGCCGAGGCGAGCCTCCAGGTCGGCGAGACGGCGCCCGACTTCCAGCTGCCCGACACGGACGGGCGCATGGTTTCGCTCGAGGCCTCGCTGCGAGGGGGCCCCGTGGTCGTCACCTTCTACCGCGGCGGCTGGTGCCCGTACTGCAACCTGGCGCTGCGCGCGCTGCACCAGGCGATGGTGCGGCTCACGGCGGAACGGGCGACGCTGCTGGCGATCACGCCGCAGCTTGCCGAGGGCGTGCGCGAGACGCGCGAGCGCCTCGGCCTCGACTTCCCGATGCTGGCCGACCGGGGCAACCGGACGGCGCGGCTGTTCGGCCTCGTCTATCGCCTGCCCAACGACCTGATCGCGCTCTATCGCCGGCTCGGCGTCGATATCGCCGCCGCCAACGGCGCCGCAGAGTGGGAGTTGCCGCTGACGGCCAGCTACGTGATCGCGCCGGACGGCGTCGTCGCCTACGCCATGGTCGACGTCGACTACACGCATCGCGCCGAGCCTGACGACATCGTCGCCGCGCTCCGGCGCCTCGAGGAGGTCGCGTCGTGAACCGTTACGCTCCCGTTCTCGCCCGCGGCCTCGTCGCGCTCGACCTCGCCGACCGCGGCCTCGGGCCGGTGCTCGACCTCGTCGTCCGCTGGTGGCTGGCGAGCATCTTCTTCATCTCCGGCGTGCTCAAGGCCGCCAACTGGCAGACGGCGCTCGAGCTCGCGCGCAGCGAGTACCCGGTTTCGTGGATGGACCCGGTGACCGCCGCGTGGCTCGGCGCCGGCATCGAGCTTGTCTGCCCGGTGTTCCTGCTGCTGGGGCTCGCCACGCGCCTCGCGGCCGTGCCGATGCTCGTCCTGTCGCTGGTGATCCAGTTCAACTACCGAGAACTGCCGGACCACCTGTTCTGGGCGATCCTGCTCGGCTGGCTGATCGTGCGCGGCCCCGGCGCGCTGTCGCTCGACCGCGCGCTCGCGCCAGCGATCCGGCGTACCGCGCTGCCGCTGGTCGAGCCGCTGGCCGATACCGTCGCGCTCCTGACGCGCTGGGGCGGCCCGGCCTTTCAGCTCCTCATCCGCCTGTGGATGGCCGAGATCTTCTGGCGCTCGGGCCTGACCAAGGTCGCGAGCTGGGAGACGACCGTCGCGCTGTTCCAGGACGAATACCAGGTGCCGCTGCTGCCGCCCGAACTCGCCGCGCTGATGGCGACCACGGCCGAGCTGGTCTGTCCGGTGCTGCTCGCGCTCGGCCTGCTGACGCGACTCGGCGCCCTGCCGCTCATGGCCATGACCCTGGTGATCCAGTTCACCTATCTCGACCGCGCCGAGCACTTCTACTGGCTGATGCTGCTCGGCCAAGTCGTCCTGCGCGGCCCGGGCATGCTGTCGCTCGATGCCGGCATCCTCGCCCTGCTGCGCCGGCATTGGCCGACGCTGGGCGGCCTTTCCGCCGAGGCGCTGGCGCGCGCGCCGCGGGTCGTGATCGTCGGCGCCGGGTTCGGCGGTCTGGCGGCGGCGCGCGCGCTCGCCTTCACCCCGGCCCGCGTCACCGTGATCGACCGGCGCAACCATCACCTGTTCCAGCCGCTGCTCTACCAGGTCGCGACCGCCGCCCTGTCGCCGGCCGACATCGCCGTGCCGATCCGCGAGGTGCTGCGCGGGCAGGCCAACACCCAGGTGCTGCTCGGCCGCGTCACCGGTGCCGACGCGGACCGCCGCGTCGTGCGGGTCGAGTCCGAGGGCGAGGCGGCGCGCGACGTGCCCTACGACTATCTGGTCCTCGCCACCGGCGCGCGGCATTCCTATTTCGGCAAGGACGACTGGGAGAAGGACGCGCCTGGCCTGAAGAAGATCGACGACGCCACGGCGATCCGCCGCCGCATCCTGCTGGCGTTCGAGCGCGCCGAGGCCTGTCGCGACGAGGCCGAGCGGCGCCGCCTGCTGACCTTCGTCATCGTCGGCGCCGGCCCGACCGGTGTCGAGCTCGCCGGCGCCATCGCCGAGCTGGCGCGCTTCGGCATGGAGAAGGAGTACCGCTCCTTCAACCCGGCCAGCGCCCGCGTGGTCCTGGTGCAGTCCGGCCCGCGCGTGCTGCCGGTGTTCCCGGAATTCCTGTCCGAGACCGCGCGGCGCTCGCTTGCGGCGCTCGGGGTCGAAGTCAGGCTCGACGCCAAGGTCGCCGCGGTCGACGCCGAGGGCGTGACGATCGGCAACGAACGGATCGCGTGCGGTACCGTGCTGTGGGCCGCGGGCGTGATCGCGTCGCCCGCGGGGAAGTGGATCGGCGCGGCCGCCGACCGCGCCGGGCGGGTCAAGGTCGGCCCCGACCTGTCCGTCGAGGGCCGTACCGGGATCTTCGCCATCGGCGACACGGCGCTGGCGCTCGATCGCCATGGCAACCCGCTGCCCGGGCTCGCGCCGGCCGCCAAGCAGGCGGGCTCCCATGTCGCGCGCGTGATCCACGCGCACATCACCGGCACCCGGCCGCCCGGGCCGTTCCGCTACCGCCATCTCGGCAGCATGGCCACGATCGGCCGCAAGGCGGCGATCGCCGATTTCGGCTGGCTTCGCCTCAGCGGACTTGCGGCCTGGTGGCTGTGGGGCGCGGTGCATGTCGCCTTTCTGGTCGGCGCGCGCAACCGCATGGCCGTGATGCTCGACTGGCTGTGGGCCTACCTTACCTACCGCCGCGGCATCCGCCTGATCACTGGCGCCGGGCACGGTTGATGGCGCCGGCGCCGGCGGCACATCGGCGAGGGGTTCGGCATGGAAGCTTTTTATGCAAACCGGCGGTATCCGCCGCCGCGGGGGCGTGGCGAATCAGAAAACTCTTTGCATGCCAAGACTTCATGTCCGCACATTTCCTGTGGGTATTTACGAAACTTGATGCGCCGGTCGATCGTGCCGGGTAATGGCCAGTTGATGACCGCCACATGACCATTGATTTCGGCTGCGGCTTGGCGCCTAGTGGCCGAAGAACACAGGCGGCGAACATACGCCGCGCTCCGCCACTCGAAGTTCAGGGGAACGTCACCATGCCAGACACGAAAGTCTCCGCAGCCACGTCGACCAGCGGCCTGCTCGCGGGCAAGGCAGCGCTTGTCACCGGGTCGACCAGCGGCATCGGCCTCGGCATCGCCCGCGCGCTGGCGCAGGCCGGCTGCAAGGTCGCGCTCAACGCGCGCTCGGCCAACGCCGAGACCGACAAGCTGGTGCGTGACCTCGCCGCCGAGACGGGCGTCAAGGTGATCTACGCCGCCGCCGACATGAGCAAGCGCGATCAGATCAAGGCCTCGGTCGCGCTGACCGAGAAGGAGCTCGGCTCCGTCGACATCCTCGTCAACAACGCCGGCATCCAGCATGTCGAGCCGATCGAGTCCTTCCCCGACGACGACTGGGAGATGGTGGTGTCGACCAACCTCTCGGCCGCGTTCTACACCACCAAGGCGGCGCTGCCAGGCATGAAGAAGCGCAAGTGGGGCCGCATCATCAACATCTCCTCGGCGCACGGGCTGATCGCCTCGCCGTTCAAGTCGGCCTATGTCGCGGCCAAGCATGGCATGGTCGGCCTGACCAAGGTGACCGCGCTCGAGACCGCGGAAGAGGGCATCACCTGCAACGCGATCTGCCCGGGCTACGTGTGGACGCCGCTGGTGCAGAAGCAGATCCCCGAGCAGGCCAAGGCGCACCACATGACCGAGGAGGAGGTGGTGAAGAAGGTGCTGCTCAAGGAGCAGCCCAACCGCCAGTTCGCCACGGTCGAGCAGATGGGCGCGTTGGCCGTGTTCCTCTCCAGCGACGCCGGCGCGACGATCACCGGCACCTCCATCCCCGTCGACGGCGGCTGGACCGCGCACTGATCCGATCCTCGGGCGCAAGGAGGTTTGCCATGGCCGTCAAGAAGGCCGCCCAAAAGGCGGCCGCAAAGGCTGTCGGGAGCGGCAGGCTTCGGCGCGGCGTCAGCCGTGTGACCAAGCCCAGCGCCGCCCGCAAGGGCGCGGCCGCACCGCGTGTCGCGCGCAAGAGCGGACCGAAGCGGATCAACCTGGCGCTGCAGGGCGGCGGCTCGCACGGCGCCTTCGCCTGGGGCGTGCTCGACCGCCTGCTCGAGGACAAGCGTATCGAGGTCGAGGGCATCGTCGGCACCTCGGCCGGCGCGATGAACGCTCTGGTCGCCGCCTACGGGCTGGCCAGCGGCGGCCCGGAGCGCGCGCGGGAGAAGCTCGAGGAGTTCTGGAGCAAGATCTCGGAAGCCGCGCGCACCTCGCCGCTGCAGCCGTCGATCTTCGACCGGCTGCTGCATCCCGGCAGCCTGGACATGTCGCCCGGCTACCAGATGATGGACGCGCTCAGCCGGATGATGTCGCCCTATCAGCTCAATCCACTCAACCTCAATCCGCTGCGCGACGTGATCTCCTCCGTGGTTGACTGCGCCGAGTTGCACAGGCAGAGCAGGGTCAAGCTCTACATCTGCGCGTCGAACGTGCTGACCGGCCGGATCAAGGTGTTCAGCGAGAAGAGCGTCAGCGTCGACGCGGTGCTGGCCTCGGCCTGCCTGCCGTTCATGTTCCAGGCGGTCGAGGTCGACGGCGAGTACTACTGGGACGGCGGCTACATGGGCAATCCGCCGCTCTATCCGCTGATCTACCGCACCGACGCGCGCGACGTGCTGATCGTGCAGCTCAACCCGATCCGCATCCCGGAGGTGCCGAAGACGGCGCAGGCGATCATGGACCGCATCAACACGCTCAGCTTCAACTCGTCGCTGATGCGCGAGATGCGCGCCATCCACTTCGTCACCAAGCTGATCGACAGCGGCTTCGACGACAACGGGCGCCTGAAGCGCATGCTGATCCACACGATCGACGCCGAGGACATGGTCTGCCAGCTCGGCGTGTCGTCGAAGCTCAACGCCGAGTGGGACTTCCTGCAGACGCTGTTTCGCGAGGGCCGCGCGCGCGCCGATGCGTTCCTGGAGCAGCACTTCGACAAGATCGGGCGGGAGTCGTCCACCGTGATCGAGGAGAAGTTCCTCTGACCCGGCGGAGCGCGACCCGCCGCCAAGTCCGTGACACCCACGCCTTTCCGGAGACTTGAAGGATGGACAAGAAGCAGATCCTTTCCCTGTCGGCGATGCCGCCGGCCAGCCCCAGCTATCCGAAGGGGCCGTTCCGCTTCGTCAATCGCGAGTACATGATCATCATCTACGAAAGCGATCCCGAAGCCATCCGCGAGGCGGTACCCGAGCCGCTGGTGCCCGATCCGTCGAACCAGGTGTTCTACGAGTGGATCAAGATGCCGGACTCCTCGGGCTTCGGCGACTACACCGAAAGCGGCGTGGTGATCCCGTGCTCGTTCAAGGGCCAGCCGTTCAGCTTCGTCGCGCAGATGTATCTCGACGACGAGCCGCCGATCGCCGGCGGCCGCGAGATCTGGGGCTTCCCGAAGAAGCACGCGCAGCCGAAGATGGAGGTCGTCCAGGACACGCTGACCGGCACGTTGCACTATGCCGGCCAGATGGTGGCGATGGGCACCATGGCCTACAAGTTCGAGAACCTGGCGCGCGATCCGGCGAAGACCCTGGCATCGCTCAAGAAGAACCAGGCGCTGCTCAAGATCATCCCCGGCGCCGACGGCAAGCCGGCGATCTGCCAGCTCGTCCAGGTGAACCTGACCGAGATCAAGGTCAAAGGCTCGTGGAGCGCGCCGGCGCGGCTGCACCTCGTGCCGCATGTCAACGCCCCGGTCGCCGATCTTCCGGTCAAGCGCATCATCGGCGGCCGCCACTTCATCGCGGATCTCACCCTGCCCTGGGGCAAGGTGATCCACGATTATCTGAAGTAAAATCCGCTTTGCCTGACGTCCTGAGCCAGTCGTCCTTCGACAGGCTCAGGACGAGGTAACTTCTTCAAGACAAATAGTCCTCACCCTGAGCTTGTCGAAGGGCGGGTCCGCATCATCCCCGATACACCGGCTCCGGCTGCGAGAAGAAGCCCAGCAGGATGTGGTAGACCAGCATGTAGTTCTTCTGCTGGAAGCTCGCGTGCGAGATGCCGGGCATGACGGTGAACTGCTTGTCCGGGTTGGGTAGGCGCTTGAAGAACGCGATCAGGTCGTCGAAGCCGGCGATGCCGTCCCACTGGCCGCGCATGACGATCGTCGGCACCGTGATCTTCTCAGGGTCGACCACCGGCAGCTTCGAACACATGTCGACATAGGTGCCGGTCGGCACCGAGTCGTCGAGCGACAGGATCGCATCGGCGAAGGCCTCGATCGTGCGGTCCTCGGCGGTGCCGGGATGGTCGCGGTTGAAGATGCTGTAGACGAAGGCCTTGTCGATCGGCCGGCGGTTCCTCGCCTGGAATTCGTTGAGCTTCTTGCGCCGCTCGGCGAGCGTCGGGCTGCCCTCGCCGGTCCACACCATGGCGTCGAGCGCCAGGCGCTGGACCAGCTCGGGGTGGCGCTGGGCGAACAGCGCCGCGCGCAGCGCGCCGGAGGAGATGCCGTAGACCATGAGCTTGCGTGGGCCGCGCCGCTTCTGGATGTAGCTGGCGGCAGCGAAGCAGTCCTCGGCGCCGCGCGCGATGTCGGCGTTGTTGTCGCGGTTCTTGGTCGACCTTCCGTAGCCTTCCATGTCGACGCACCAGGTGTCGTATCCGCGCTGGGCGAACCATTCCATGACCGAGGAGTCCGGGCGGCCCGGCACGGTGAGGTCGAAGGTCGGCTGCGACGCCATGGACGAGCCGTGCACGAACAGGATCGTTCCCTTGGCCTTGGCCGGGTCGCCGGCGGCCTTCTCCCACAGGAACAGCCGGGCGCCGCCATGCTCGGTCCAATGCTCCTGGCCAACAATGTTCGTCGTCGCGTCGTTCATCCGGTTTCCCTCAGCCCGTGGCTTCTTCCGAGACCTTCTTCCCGCGCCCGCGCCACAAAGGCAACAGCAGCGACAGGACCAGCAGCGCCCACAGCACGTTGCCGAGCGTGGAGGAGAAAAGCACCAGGAGGTCGCCCTGCGAGATGCGCAGCGCGCGCACCAGGTACTGCTCGAACAGGGGGCCGATGATGATGCCGATCAGCATGGCGGTGACGTGGAAGCTGGTCTTGCGCGCGATGTAGCCGATCACGCCGAACACCAGCGCCAGGCCCATGTCGAACAGGTACTCGCGGTCGGCGAAGGCGCCGACGATGGTGCACGATACGATGATCGGCACCAGCACGCCGGTCGAGACCAGCGTCACGCGCGCCATGTAGCGCGCCAGCGGCAGGATGGTGAAGATCATGAACACGTAGGACACGGCCATGGCGACGAACACGCCGTAGGCCAGGGTCGGGCTCTCGACGAACAGGCGCGGCCCCAGCACGACGCCGTGGTACTGCAGCACGATCATCATGACCGCCGCCGTGCTGCCGCCCGGCACGCCGATTGCCATCAGCGGCACCAGCGTGCCCGAGGTGACGCCGTTGTTGGCCGATTCGGGCGCCAGCACGCCGGGCGGATGGCCGGTGCCGTACAGCTCGGGCGTCCTCGAGAACATGCGCGACTGCTGGTAGGCGACGAAGGAGGCGATGCTGGCGCCGGCGCCCGGGATGATGCCGATCCACAAGCCGACGAAGCCGGTCCAGACGATCTGCCACCAGCCCTTGAGCGAGAGCCGGAGGCCCTCGAGCGTGTCGGACCAGTTCGCCTTCTGCGCGCGCTCGCGGGCCTCGCCGGCGGCGATGCTTTCCTCGTCGAGCATCACCAGCGCCTCGGAGATGGCGAACAGGCCGATCAGCGCCGGCACCAGCGGCACGCCGTCGAGCAGCTCGAGGAAGCCGAAATTGGCGCGGGGCGTCGAATAGATGTGGTCGGTGCCGATCGCGCCGATCAGCAGGCCGAACAGCCCGGCGATCAGCCCCTTGAGCGTGTCGCGCGCGGCGATCACCGCGATCAGCGTCAGGCCGAACAGCATGACCACGACCATCTCGACGCTGCGCATCACGTAGCCGATCTGGGCGAGCCACGGCAGCAGCGCCACGGTGGCGATCGAGGTGATCAGGCCGCCGAACACCGACGAGGTGAAGCACAAGACGAGCGCCTGCTGCGCCCGGCCCTTGCGCGCCATCTGGTAGCCGTCGAGCGTGGTGGCCGCCGCTCCACCCGTGCCGGGGATGTTGACCAGGATGGCGGGGATGCCGCCGCCCAGATGCGTGGCGCAATAGAGCGAGACCATGAAGATCAGCGCCTTCTCGACCTCCATGGTGAGCGTCAGCGGCAGCAGGATGATCAAGCTGTTCTGCGCGTTGAACCCCGGCACGGCGCCGACGACCACGCCGAGCAGGACCGCCGGCACGATGAGGTACCAGTAGCCGAAGGAGCGCAGCACCAGCTCGAGGAGGAAAGCGGAATCCCAGCCCATCGGGCGGCGTTCAGAACAGCATGGCGAGCAGCTTCTCGACCGGCCCGCGCGGCAGGCGCGAGTTGAGCAGCGCGATGAACAGGAGATAGGCCGTGATCGCGATCGTGGCCGAGACGGCCGCGATCATGCGCAGCGAGCCGGCGCCGAGCACGAGCATTAGCGCCGAGGTCAGCAGGAACAGGCCGAGCGTCACGCCAAGCCAGGGAATCAGGAAGACGAACAGCGCCGTCAGCGCCACCAGCATCAAGCGCCGGCCTTGCGTCCGGCGCGGCTCGATCAGCGGAACCAGGCTCAGGCTGCCGTCGCCGGCCCAGACGCGCAGCGCCACGCGCGCTACGTGCAGCGCGACCAGGGCGAGCAGCGCGACGCCGATGACGACGGCGTTAGCCTTGGCCTCCCAGGCGAGATCGGCGACGGAGACGAAGAAATAGACGGTCAGCGCGACGGCCAGCGCCGGCAGGACGAGATCGGCTCCCAGCGCCGCCTTTTCGCCCTCGTGCGGGTCGGCGCTCACTTCTTGGCGCTGAGGAGCGGGCGGTAGCGCTCCGCCAGCTCAACCATGGCCATGGCGTACTTCGTGCAGACGTCGCGGTCGCCGTAGCTGGCCTGCTGCCAGGCACCGGCGGTCTTCTCGTACATCGTCTTGAAGTCGGGGTCCTTGAAGACCTGCGGCGCGGTGTCGTTCAGAAGCTTGAACCGGTCGGGGAACTTGCTCGCCGCCTCGGCATGGATGGCCCAGGCGCGCGAGGAATAGAGATCGGGGATCTTGGTCCCGAACACCTTGTTGATGGGCGGCGCGTCGCCGGTCTGCGCCGCCAGCGGATTGGTGCTGTTGAACACGCCGAGCACGCGCACCTTGCCGCCGATCTTGATCGGCAGGGCGACCGGCAGCACGCCGCAATCGACCTCGCCGTTCAAGGTGGCGACCATGGTGGGGTTGCCGCCGCCGTAGGGAACCAGGTTGAACTTGGCGCCGAGCGCGTCGCCCAGCGCCAGCACGCCGATCGACCCGGGATGCGGCAGGCGGCTAGTGGCGACGGTCACCGTGCGCTTCTTCGCTTCGGCGACCACGTCCTCGATCTTCTTGAACGGGCTCTCCGCGCGGACGTAGACGGCGCTGTCGTCGACGTCGATGCGGCAGAAGTAGAAGTAGTCATCCGGGAACTTGTATTTCGGCTTCTGCAGCACGTACATGAGCATCTCGGGGCCCATGTTGCCGAACAGCAGGTTGTAGCCGTCCTTGTCGCGGCGGCCGGTGTAGAGCTCGTAGCCGACCTGCCCGGCGCCGCCGGGGAAGAAGTCGAACTCGAACGCCGTATTGAGGATCTTGCGCCAGCTCTCGGTGAAGGCGCGCGCCAGCCGGTCGGCGCCGCCGCCCTGGGCGGTCGGGATCACGACCTTCATGTTGCGTTCGGGATAGGCAGCGTCCGCCCTGCGGACAATCGCGGGCAGCACGCTCGCGGCCGCGAGGCCGGCGGTGGCCTGCAGGAGCCGGCGGCGCGCCGGGACGAACCGGTTCTGGGGCATCGTTTCCTTCCCTTTTGTCTCGGGCGTCGGTCTCGAGCGGCGACAGCGCCTTGTATTGTCGGATTGTCGACACGTAGTATTCGGGGCGCTTCGGCGCGGTGTCAATCGATCCTCTGCGCGGGATGCCGCGCGGGCCGCAAATGTCGCAGTCGTCCGCCGGTCTCCTGGTCCCATGATCGCCGTCGGTGCCTTCGTCCTGGCGCTGGTCGCGGCCACGTCCTTCGTGTCCGGTGTGTTCGGCGTGGCGGGCGGGCTGATCCTGATGGGCGGGCTCGTCTACCTGCTGCCGGTGTCGCAGGCCATGATCCTGCATGGCCTGGCCCAGTTCGTTTCGAACGCGGCGCGCGTCGTGTTCTGGCGCCGGCACCTGGCGGTCGGCCTCTTGCTGAAGTTCTCCGCCAGTTCCATCGTCTGCCTCGGGCTGTTCGCGGTCGTCCATTTCGTGCCGTCCAAGACCGTGGTGCTTTTCGCGCTCGGCCTGTCCACCGTTGTGCTGTTCTTCGTGCCCGACCGCTGGGCGCCGCGCATCACGCAGCCCGGCGTCGCCTATCTGACGGGCCTGATGGGCACGGCGCTGATCCTGTTGGCCGGCGTGTCCGGGCCGTTCCTCGACCAGTTCTTCGTGCGCTCGGGCCTCGACCGCCGCGTCACGATCGCCACCAAGGCGGCGATGCAATGCTTCTCGCACGTGCTCAAGGTCGTCTATTTCGGCGCGCTGGTCGGCGCCAGCCTGGAGGAGGAATGGTGGGCGCTCGCCGCCATCGTGCCGTTCGTCTCGATCGCCGGCTCGGCCGCCGCCACGCGCGTGCTCGAGCGCATGACCGACAAGCAGTTCTACTGGTGGACCCGACGGATCGTGCTGGTGCTCGGCTGCTACTACATGGTCGAGGCGACGCGGTCGTGGCTGGGGTGAGCGTCGCCTATGAGAGGTTGAGCCCGGCGCGCCGCAATCCCTGCAGCAGCGAGTGCTTGTGCGCCGGATCGCGGAACGGGTAGGACGCATCGTAGTAGGCGCGGTCGAACGTGCCGAGCCGGGCGAGCTGGCCGATCGCCTTGGCTGCGGCGCGGCGGTCGCCTGTGAGGCCGCTGAACATCACGAGGCGCTGTACCGCGCGGGCGTACTCCGGGTCGGCGGCGAGCGCGCGGTTGATGTGCTGGCGCGCCGCATCCATCGCTCCCGACAGCATTGACCACAACGCGAGATCCGCCTGCACGACGGCGGCATAGGGATAGGCCGGATCGACCTGGAAGACCTTGCCCTGGTGGGCGACCGCATCGTCGAGCTTGCCGGCGAAGCCGGAGACGCAGCCGCAGAAATGATAGGTGTAGCTTGCGCTCGGATTGAGCGCGATCGCGCGGTCGAGATGGGCGAGCGCCCGGTCGTGGTCCTGGTTGTTCCACAGCTCCCCCACGCCGGCGAGCGCGTGCGCCATCCACGCATTGTCGTCGGCCTGGAGCGCCGCATTTGCCGCCGCGTGCGTCTCGCGGAAGGCGGTGCGCGCGTCGGCCGTCGACCAGCCGCTCATCGCCTGCTGGAACCGGACGAAGGCGACTAGGGCAAGCGGAAAGCCCCACGACGGATCGCGGGCGGCGGCATCGGTGGACAGGCGCGCGGCCGTTTCCAGGTCCTCGGGCGTCCGCCGATGCGCGTGCCACAGCGCCTGCCAGGCCAGGTCCCAGGCCGTGCGGTCTTCCGGCATCTTGCGCTGGATACGGCCCAGCTCGACCTTGCGCAGCTCCGGCTCGACGGCGCGCACGATGGTCGCGGCGATCTCCTCCTGCAGCGCGAACAGCTCGCCCATGTCGCGCGTGAAGCGGTCGGTCCAGATCTGGCGGTCGGCGCCGGCGTCGATCAGCTCGACCGTCACGCGGATCCTTGCGCCATCCTCCTGCAGCCGTCCGGCGACGACGTAGCGCGCCCGGGTCGCGCGGCTGATTTCCGGCACCGGCAGCGCGGTGCGGCGGAACACGAAGGCGGTCGAGCGCGAGATGATCGGGAACGAGCGCCAAGCCGAAAGCGCGGCGATCAGGTCGTCGGTGATGCCGTCGGCCAGGTAGTCGCGCTGCGGGTCGCCGGTGCCGTTATCGAACGGCAGCACCAGCACAGCCGGCCGGTCGAGCACGTCCCCGCCCGAGGCCGCGGCCTCGTTTGCTGCCGCGGCCGGCGTCGCGTTGTCGTTCCCCGTCTCCAGCCCGACGAAGCAGAAGCCGCGGCCGTGGACGGTGCGTATGTAGCGCTGCGCCGTGCCGTCGTCGCCGATCGCGCGGCGCGCCGATTTGATGCGGCTGGACAGCGCCGCATCCGAAACCGCGCGCCCGCCCCACACCATGTGAATCAGCTCGTCCTTGGTCACCAGCCGCCCGGGATGGCGCAGCAGGTGTGCAAGCAGCTCGAAGACCTGCGGCTCGACCGGTTGCACGCGGCCGCCGAGGCGGACCTCGTACGCCTTGGGATCGACAACGCAGTTACCGAAGCGGATGGGTGCCGGCGACATCTGCAACCGCCACATGTGGCGTCGATGGGAGAATCCAGCCCCTCTCCATGAATTCTCCCGAAGTCCTGCAAGCACGGGAGCGGAAGGCCGCGTATCGATGCGCCGGACGCGGGCCGTTCCCGCCCGGCGCACCGCGCCGTCGCGCATCGATGGAGACAACCATGCAGAACAATTTCACCTATGCCACCGCCCTCACGGCCTCGCAGCGGGCCAATTGGCAGGTCGAGCACATTATTGGGGGCGACAAGCGCCTCGATTTCGCGCTGCCCTTCATGCCGGAAAGCCTCGCCCGGGTCAACAAACTCGGCTTCCTCGACGCCGACGAGAAGCTGGTGCTCAACCAGATCCGCGGGCACGGCTATCTCTACATCTTCGGCCTGGTCGAGGAGTTCATCCTGCCCTTCGTGCTCGACCATGTCCGCCCCGACCTCGGCGGCGCCGGCGCCCGCCACGACGACGCGCGCACGCGGGCGATGCTGCAGTTCGCGACCGAGGAGGCCAAGCATATCGACCTGTTCAAGCGATTCCGCGCCGACTTCGAGTCCGGCTTCGGCACGCGCTGCGACGTGATCGGGCCGCCCGAGGCGATCGCCGCCGCAGTGCTGGCGCATCAGAAGCTCTCGGTCGCACTCCTGATCCTGCACATCGAATGGATGACGCAGCGACACTACGTCGACAGCGTCAAGGACGACCAGGCGCTCGATCCGCAGTTCAAGAGCCTCCTCAAGCACCATTGGATGGAAGAGGCGCAGCACGCGATGCTCGACACGCTGATGGTCGACGCCATCGCCGAGGGCCTGTCGGAGCAGGCCCGGGCGGAGGCGGTCGAGGGCTACCTCGCGCTCGGCGGGCTGATCGACGGCGGCCTCAAGCAGCAGGTGGCGCTGGACCTCGACGCGTTCACGCGCGCCACCGGGCGCGTGCTCGACGATGCCGAGCGCGCCCGGTTCCTCGAGACCCAGCACCAGGCGCAGCGCTGGACGTTCATCGGCTCGGGCATGAGCCACCGGAACTTCCTGGATACCGTGGGCGCGCTGGTACCGGCGGCGCGCCCCCGGCTCGAAGAGATCGTGCCGGCCTTTTCCTGACCCTCCTTGCCGCAACCCGTTTCCCGATCCGAAGGAGAGCGAACATGACCGCAACTGCCGCCAGGATGACCTCCCCCGCCATGCGCAACGGCGTCGACGTAACCGCCTTGTCCGAAACGGTCGAGGCGGTCAAGGCCGATCCGGCGATCGGCGAGTTCCGCTTCCGCGCCGCCAACAAGTGGCTCGGCGGCGGCCACAACCGCACGACCATCCAGGGCTTCTTCGGCGCCGGCCAGGAGGACGCGACCCGCACGAAGCCCTTCGTGCTCGATGCCGACGAGCCGCCGGTGCTGC
Source organism: uncultured Rhodospirillaceae bacterium (assembly GCA_964557415.1). GTDB lineage: Bacteria > Pseudomonadota > Alphaproteobacteria > JAEULC01 > JAEULC01 > JAEULC01. Next base: position 43,694 of record CAZLBB010000018.1, on the reverse strand, counting down.
TGGGCGCCGACGCCGGGGCCAACCCGGTCGAGTTCGTCCTGCACGCACTCGCCGCCTGCATGACCACGACCATGGCCTACCATGCCGCCGCGCGCGGCATCGAGATCGAGGCGATCGACTCGCGGCTCGAGGGCGACCTCGACCTGCGCGGATTTCTCGACCTCGCCAAGGACGTGCGCAAGGGCTACCGCGAGGTGCGCGTCACCATGCGCGTCAAGAGCAAGGCTGCGCCCGCCGTGCTGGCCGAGCTGGTGCGGTTCTCGCCGGTGCACGACATCGTCTCGAACTCGCTGCCCGTCAAGGTCGAGATCGAGACCTACTAGGAGAACGGGTTCCCCCGGCCGGACCGGCCGGGGGAACCCATGAACACGGAGGACCTGACGATGCGCGAATTACCCGAGCATGAGCGACACCGGCGGCAACGCTGGTGGATGTGCATCGCCGGTCTCTACGGCATCTGGCTGGCGACGCTGACGGCAATCGTGCTGCTGCCGCAACGCGAGGAGGCCGCTGCTGCCGGCGCGCTGGTCATGACCGGGCTCGCCGAGACCCACCAGGACTTCGGCTCGCACGCCTCCGTCGTGCTGCGGCAGCTGCGGCGACCCTGAGCGGGCATCGCTGCGGCGACGGGACGAGAGCGCGTCCGCCACCCGGTCCTCACATTCCACGCAGTCGTAGCGCGTCGACCCCGGCGGCCTCGCCTCGGCGGCGGCCTGTCGATGGTGGTCGTCGCCGGCACCGCGCCCCGGGGAGGGTGGAGACAGTCGGGTTTTTGTGGTCTCCTGTGCCGCATGGATCCCTGGGCCCGGGGGATGGCTTGACCGCGGCACCGCCACTGCGATTCGGCGACTGCGAGCTGGACCTGGCGGCATTCGAGCTGCGCCGGAACGGGCGACCCTGCGCCATCGAGCCGCAGGTGTTCGAGCTGCTCGCCTATCTGGCGCGCCATCCCAGGCGGCTGATCACCAAGGATGAACTGATCGGCGAGGTATGGGGCGGCCGCGTTGTCTCCGACGCGGCACTGGCCAGCCGGGTGAAGGCGGCGCGCAAGGCCATCGGCGACGACGGCGGGCAGCAGCGCTTCATCCGCACCGTCCACGGCCGCGGCGTGCGCTTCGTGCCGGACGCGGAACAGGCCGCCGCGCCGGGCGGCCCGGCGCCGCTGCAGCAGACCATCCAGTTCGCGACCGCCAGCGACGGGGTGCAGCTCGCCTACGCCACCGTCGGCAGCGGGCCCGCGCTGGTCAAGGCGGCCAACTACCTCAACCATCTCGAGTTCGACTGGGAAAGCCCGGTCTGGAGGCACCTGCTGCACGCCCTCGCGCGCGACTTCCGCCTCGTGCGCTACGACGAGCGGGGCACCGGCCTGTCCGACCGGAACGCCGAAGACGTGTCCTTCGATAGCTTCGTGCGCGATCTCGAGACCGTGGTCGACGCGGCCGGCCTCAGGCGCTTCGCCCTGTTCGGCGTGTCGCAGGGCTGCTCGGTATGCGTCGCCTATGCCACCAGGCACCCCGACCGCGTCACGCACCTCGTTCTCTATGGCGGCTACGTGCGCGGCTGGGCCCATTGGGCCGATGCGGGGGAGCTGGCGCGGCGCGAGGCGATGGATTCCCTGATCCTGAACGGCTGGGGCCAGGACAATCCTGCCTTCCGCCAGCTCTTCACCTCGCGCTTCATCCCGGACGCGACCCTGGAGCAGATGCGGTGGTTCAACGAGCTGCAGCGCATCTCGGCCACGCCCGAGACCGCGTTCCGCCTGCGCAAGTCGTTCGCCACCATCGACGTCCGTGACCTGCTGCCCCAGGTCCGCGTGCCGACGCTGGTCCTGCATTGCCGCGAGGATGCCGTCGTGCCGTTCGAGCGGGGCCGCGAGTTCGCCACCGGCATTGCCGGTGCCCGCTTCGTCGCCCTCGAGGGCCGCAATCACCTGATCCTCGAGAACGAACCGGCCTTCCCGCGCTTCCTCGCCGAGGTGCGGGCCTTTCTCGCCGCCCGCGAGGCGGGTTGAAGCGCGAGCGATCGCGACGCGCCGGACGGCAAGAGATCCGGTCTCCTTGCTTCCAGCAGGCCCGCGCCGTCGCTCCGCCCCGTCGCTCCGCCCCGTCGCCTTGACAACCGACGCGGCGCCATGGTGCGCTGATGCGACGCAACACGAACCGGCGGCCGTTCATGCCGCTGAACGAACGGGGTGGAACATGCGCACATCGATGATGGCGATTTCGCTCGGGCTGGTCCTGGCCCTGGCCGGTGCGGCCCAGGCGGAGACCTGGAAGATGGCGACCAAGCAGCCGGCGGACGGGCCGGAAGGCAAGGTGTTCCAGTACTTCGCCGACCAGGCCGGCAAGTACTCGGGCGGCAAGCTGACCGTGCAGGTGTTCCCCAACGAGCAGCTGGGCAAGGAAGCGGCTGTGCTCGAGCAGCTCAAGATCGGCACCGTGCACATCTACGCCGAAGGGTCGGTGTTCCTGCAGAAATGGGTGCCGGACATCCGCTGGAGCAACGCGCCCTTCCTGTTCGACGACCGCGACCACTGGGTCCGGTTCATCAACCACCCGATGGTCCAGGGCTGGTTCAACAAGGCGAAGACCGACGCCGGCATCGGCATCCTGGGCGACCTGACATCGGTGCTGCGCGGGCCGTACCGCGTGATGCTGACCAAGAATCCGGTCGCCAAGGTCGAAGACCTCAAGGGCATCAAGATGCGCATGGCCAACGACAAGACCGGCGTCGAGGTATGGACCCATCTCGGCACCGAGGTGCGCGTGCTGGGCTGGGCCGAGACCTATGACGGCATCAGCAAGGGCATCGTCAACGCCGTCACCAGCCCGATCGCGCTGGTCGAAAGCATGCGCTTCCAGGAAGTGGCGCCTGTCATCACGCGCACCGACGAGTACTGGCAGTCGATCGCCTTCATGATGAACCAGAAAGCCTTCGACCGCCTGCCCAAGGACCTGCAGGACGCGCTGGTGAAGGCGCACAAGGACGCGGCGCGCTACAGCGAGGAGCTGATGGGCAAGGAGACCGTCGACTCGCTCAAGCGCATGAAGGCCAAGGGCGTGGCCTACAACGAGATCGACCTGAAGCCCTTCGTCAAGCACATGCTCACCTTCTACAAGACCAAGGAGGCCTCGGGCGAGCTGCCCAAGGGCTTCATGGACGTGGTCGAGGCGACGCGCAAGAAGACCTCGTGAACCGCGCGGCGGGCGCGCCCGCCCGACCCATCGATACGGGCGTCGCCGCCCGGATCGACCAGGCGCTCGGCCTCGCCGAGCGCCTGTTCCTCTTTCTGGCCAATCTCTGCCTCGCGCTGATGTTCGTGCTGAACGTCGCGAACATCGCCTGGCGCGGCCTGGCCGATATCAGCCTCACCTTTGTCTGGCCCTGGACCCTGCTGCTGTTCGTGTGGATGACGTTCTTCGGCTTCTACGTCATCTACCGCCGCTCCAAGGACATCATGGTCGACTATTTCGTCGAGCTGCTGGGGCCCAGGGCCATGCGCGCGACGCGGCTGTTGTCCGACGCCTTGTGCGCCGGGCTGATGCTGCTGATGCTGATCGAGGCGCCGACCACGCTCGGCAACCAGGTCGGCGACATGGAACTGATTCCGCTGCAGCGCTACTGGATGTCGGTGCCGCTGTTCCTGGCCTCCGCGCTGCTGCTCGTGCATTTCGTCCTCGACGCGGTCAAGGCGGCGCGAGGCGAGCCCGAGCCGCGCAAGGACTACAGCGTCGACGCGGAGTAGCCCAGGATCGTGCGGCCATGACCACGCTGCTGTTCATAAGCTTCGTCTCGCTCATGCTGCTTCGGGTGCCGGTGGCAATGGCGGTGGGCGGTTCGGTGGTGGTGACGCTGATCTACGCCGGTTACGCCGACGGGCTCTACATCGTGCCGCTGCAGGTGCTGGAAGGGATCGACAACGCCTCGCTGCTCGCCGTGCCGTTCTTCATCCTGGCCGGCAACCTGATGAACACGGTCGGCATGACCGACAAGATCTTCAACTTCGCCATGGCGCTGATGGGGCATTTCCGCGCCGGGCTGGCGCAGGTCAACGTGCTCGGCTCGATGATCTTCGCCGGCGTCAACGGCACGGCGGTCGGCGACATCGCGGGCCTGGGCCAGATCGAGGTCAAGGCGATGCGCGAGCGCGGCTACCCGGCCGACTTCTCCGCCGCCATGACCGTCGCCTCCTCGATCGTCGGCCCCCTGATCCCGCCTTCGGTCGGGCTCGTGGTCTACGCATACCTCGCCAACCAATCGGTCGCGCGCATGTTTCTGGCTGGGTTCGTGCCGGGCGTGCTGGTCGGCCTCTCGCTGATGGTATTCAACCGCATATACGCCAAGCGGCTGAACGTGCCGGTGCAGCCGCGCGCGACGCTCGAGGTCCTGATCCGGACGACGCGCGAAGGGGCGGTGGCCCTGGTCGCGCCCGCCATCATCCTCGGCGCGATCCTGACCGGCTTCACGACCGCGACCGAGGCCGGCGTGCTCGCCTGCGCCTATGCGCTGGCGATCGGTGCGTGGTACCGCCAGCTCACGCTGCCGCACATCTGGAAGGCGCTGACCGACACGATGCTGATGACTACCGTCGTCATGATCATCATCGGCTTCTCCACCGTGATGGGCTGGCTGTTGGCGATCGAGCAGGCGCCGCAGGCCATGGCCAAGGCGATGCTGCTGGTGACCCAATCGCGGCCGATCTTTCTCGCCCTGCTGCTGGTCTTCTTCCTGATCATCGGCTGCTTCGTCGAGGGCGTGCCGGCCAAGCTGATCTTGGTGCCGATCCTGCTGCCGATGACCGACTCCTACGGCATCGACCGGGTGCATTTCGGCATCATCATCCAGATGGCGCTCCTGCTCGGAATCGCCACCCCGCCGATGGGCATCGGCCTCTACGTCATCTCCGAGGTCGCCCGGGTGCCGTTCGAGCGCGTGACGCTCGCGATCATGCCGATGCTGGTGCCGCTGCTGCTGGTGCTGGTCGTGCTGACCTATTTCCCCCAGCTCTCGCTTTTCCTGCCCAACCTGGTCATGGGCCCGGAGTAGCCAGGGATCAGACGACAGGGCTCAGGGTTCGGATCTGATCCCTGGTTCCTGTGTTCTGTCCTCTGAATCAGCTCTTTCCCATTGCCGCCTTGATCTTGGCGGTGGCGCCGGAGAGTTCGCCGATCTTGGCGCCGGCGCGCAGCTTCGCCCACAGCTCCTTCTCGCGCTCCTGGCGCGCGAGCGCGGCGTCGGCGACGTCCTCGGCCTCGCCCGGCGGCAGCACCAGCACGCCGCTTTCGTCCAGCACCACGGCGTCACCCGGGTTGACGGTGACGCCGCCGCAGCCGATCACGGCGTTGAGCGAGCCGCCGATGGCGTAGACGCGCGTGGTGATGGGCGAGGGGCCGCGGCACCAGACCGCAAAGTCGTGCTGGCGGATCTCGCTGAAGTCGGTGCAGGGCCCGTCGACCACCGCCGCCACTGCGCCCGCCAGCTTGGCGGCGAGCGCGACGCCGCCGCCGAGGCAGGCATGGCGGTCGTCGCCCATCCGGTCGACCACCAGGACGTCGCCGGGCCTGAGCAGGCCGAGGGCGTGATGCAGCATGGCGGAATCCTGGCCGGGGATCTGTACGGTGACGGCCGTGCCGGCCGCGCGACGGCCGGGAAGCACGCCCTGGATGCCGCGGTCCATGAAGCCCCAATGGCGTGTGTGGCCGACCGTCGCGGTCTCGACGCGGGAGAGTTTTTCCGCGATCCGCGCCGGCAGCTGCGGCGGCATCGCATTGATGACGAACGACATCGCTTGGGCCCTCAGGCGCCCAGCACCCGGTGCTGGTGCACCGGAATCTTCTGCCGCACGTCGTCGAGGTAGTCGAGATCGATGCGCGCCGTGGCGTAGCCCTGGCCGTCGCTCGCCTGCGCCACGACGTGGCCCCAGGGATCGACGATCATCGAGTGGCCCCAGGTATAGCGCGTGTCGTTGCCCTGCGTGTGCGGGCCGACCTGTGCGGAGGCGCAGAAAAACGTCTCGGTCTCGATCGCGCGGGCGCGGATCAGCGGCTCCCAGTGGTCCTTGCCCGTCTGCAGCGTGAAGGCGGCCGGCAGCATGATGACCTGGGCGCCCTTCTCGGCGAGGCCCCGGTACAGCTCACCGAAGCGCAGATCGTAGCAGATCGAGCAGCCGACCGTGACGTCGCCGACCTTGTAGGTGACGAGCCGGTCGCCGCGCCCGACCGTGGCCGACTCCTTGTATTCGCGCCCGTCCGGGGTCGTGACGTCGAACAGGTGAATCTTGCGGTAGCGCGCAAGCTCCTTCCCGTCCGGCCCGAAGGCGACGGTCGTGTTGAAGTAGCCGTCCGGTGCGCGCTCGTAGAAGCTGCCGCCGTGGACGACGATCTTGTGCCGCCTGGCCGCGTCCTGCAGCGCGCGATAGGCCTCGCCGCCGGGGATCTCCTCGGCCGCGGCGCGGCGCTGCTCCAGCGAGCCGCCGAGATGCGTGAACATCTCGGGCAGCACGACGATGTCGGGGCGGTCTTCCTTCACCGCGTCGGCGATCAGCCGCAGCGCCTGGGCGATGTTCTCCGCCTTGTTCGCCTGGCTGTTCATCTGGATCACGGAAATCTTCATGGACTGGCTCCCGCCGCGTGGTTTGGCGGCGATTGTGGAGCCCGCGCGGCGCGAATTCAAGGCGAGGCCAGCCGGCCTTGCCGGGCGGCACCGGTTCCATCGCGGCTGAAATGCTGGGGAGAGAGAGAGAGAGAGAGAGAGAGAGAGAGAGAGAGAGAACGCCGCCGCCGGCTTGTAGCCACGGCGAGGGAGCGGTGGCGGGAGGGGCCGGGAGCGGCGCCCGGTAGGTTCCGGAGGAGTGTCGGCCGACCGTCGCCAAGCTTGGAGGAGAGGCGCGCGAGCCGGCCGACGAACTCACATAGAGACGAAGAGATGCTACTTCCGTGCCTTCTTCTTCGCCTTCTTCTTGGTCTTCTTCTTCGCCTTCTTCTTCGCAGCCATGCTGCTCTCCCCTGCTCGTGGGTGACAAGATGGGCGGGCGGCAACATCGCCGTCGACCCGCTGCGTCGATACCGCCTCGTGCATCGATTTTCAATTGGAAATCAAAAAGTGAGTCGCGAGCGTGCGTCCATCCGAAGCCTTATGGCGCCGCGCGATCGTGAATTTGCAAGCGGAATTCTGCGCGCGATGGCGCATGCGCGCGTCGTTGTCGAGACTCATCGGTGAATCGCGAAAGCCTTGTCCTGCAAGGCTTTCATGAAACCCATCGCGCGCATGCGCGAATTGCCGGCGCGTGTCGTCGCTGCACGCGCCGAAGCAGCGCCGATCGACGCCGGCGCGCACCGTCGCGGGCATCGTCGGCACTCGCTCGTTTCGGGCGCGCGATGCGATTCAGGGCCGCGCAAAACGCCCAATTCGGCTAAACTGATTCGCCTTTGCCGCTTCGAAGGTGCTTGCGGCGGTCTTCGAGATGCGCGATTCGACTCGCGCGATGGCGATAGGGGGACGTGGATGATGACGCACCCGGTGACCGATCGACGGGCTCTGCTGCGCGAAAATTTCCTGCTGACGGCGCTGTCGGACGACGAGCTCGACCGCATGCTGCGCTTCAGCAACGTGAATTCCTACAAAGCCAACGAGGTGATCTTTCGCAAAGGAGACCCCGGCGAAGGCATGATGGCGGTGCTGACCGGCCAGATCCGCATCGGCGTGATGTCGGCCGAAGGCAAGGAGCTGATCCACAACATCATCAACCCGGGGCAGGTGTTCGGCGAGATCGCGCTGCTCGACGGCAAGCCGCGGTCGGCCGACGCGGTGGCGATCGTGCCGACTGAGACGCTGGTGGTCCTGCGGCGCGACTTCGTTCCGTTCCTCGAGTCCGATGCGAAGCTCTGCATCCGGCTGATGACGGTGCTGTGCGAGAAGCTGCGCCTGACCACCGAGCTGGCCGAGGACTTCATGTTCCTGGAACTCCGGCAGCGCCTGGCCAAACGCCTCGTGCGCCTGGCCGAGCTATACGGAAGGCCGTGGCGCCAGGGGATCATCATCAACTTCCGCCTGCCGCAACGCGAGCTGGCGGCGATGATGGGTACGTCGCGCGAGAGCATCAACAAGCAGCTGCGCACCTGGGCCGAGAACGGCTGGCTCACGGTCGACCGCGGCAACATCGCGATCCACGACATGCAGGCGATGACGCGCGAGTTCCAACACTAGGCAAGCATCCGGTTCGCCCGGACGACGGCGATGGCGGAAGTGGCCGAAGCGCTGCCGGCGACACGAGGGCGCTGGCGCGAGGCGGGATGGGCGGCCGCGCTGACGGCCCTCGCCGCGCTGCTGGCCGGGCTCGCCGCGCGTGGCGGCCTGATCGAGGCGCTCGAGCTTTCAGCCTATGACCGCTTGGGCGCCGTCGTCTTCCAGGACCTGGGCGCGGAACGGCGCGTCGCGCTGGTGACGGTCGACGAGCCGGCGATTGCGTCGCTCGGCTGGCCCCTGACCGACGCGCAGGTGGCGGACCTGCTGTCGCGCATTCTGGACGCCGGGCCGCGCGCGGTCGGGCTCGATCTCTATCGCGACCGGCCGCGGCCGCCCGGTACGGAGCGCATGAACGCGCTCCTGGCCGCCGCGTCCAACGTGATCGGCACGATGTTCGTCGCCGACCAGTCCGGCAACCGCGTGCCGCCGCCGGCTTCGCTGGCCGGAACCGACCGGATCGGCTTCGCCGACATGCCGGTCGATCCCGACTCGCTGATACGGCGCAGCTTGCTGTTCCGCGACGATGGCAAGGACAGCGCGACCAGCCTGGCGCTGCGCACGGCGGTGACCTACCTGGCGCGGGACGGCATCCGGCCGCAGCCTGATCCGGACCAGCCGGACCATCTGCTCCTGGGCTTGGTGTCGTATCGGCCACTCGAAGCCGACGATGGCGGCTATGCGCGCATCGACGCCGGCGGCTACCAGTACCTGCTCGACTACGGGCGGCGGCAATCGCGCATTCCCGCGCTGTCGATCGTGGACGTGCTCGAAGGCCGCGCCGATCCGGCGCTGCTGCGCGACCGCGCTGTGCTGGTCGGCGTGATCGCGCCGAGCACCCGGGACCTGTTCCAGGCGCCGCCAGGCGCCGCGCGCTGGCTCGGCCGCCGCGTGGTCTACGGGGTCGAGCTTCAGGCGGCGGCGACGGCGCAGATCCTGCGCCAGGCCCATGGCGAGACCCGGCCGACGCGCACGCTGGGGGCGCGCGCGGAAACGGCTTGGCTCGCGGGCTGGTGCGTGCTGGGCGGCGGCGCCGGCGCGCTCGTGGCCGGTCCGGCGCTGCTGCTCCTCGCGCTCGTCGCCGGCCTCGCGGCGGTCGCCGCCGCCGGCGGCGTCGCGCTCCACCTGGACTGGTGGCTGCCGGTGGCGGCGCCGATCCTGGGCTTCGCGCTCGCCTTCGCCGCCGTGGCCGGGCGCAGGCTCGTAATCGAATACCGCCAGAAGTCCGAGCTGCAGCGCATGTTCGCGCGCTTCGTCGATCCCGGCATCGCCGAGTTTCTGTGGCGGCAGCGCGCCGTGTACCTGTCGGGCGGGCGGCCGCGGCCGGTACGCTTCGAGGCGACGGTGCTGATGTCGGACCTGGCCGGGTTCAGCACCGTGTCGGAAAAGATGGACCCGGCCGCGGTGATGGACTGGGTCGGCGCCTACATGGACCGAATGACCGACCTGGTGATCGACCGCGGCGGCATGGTCGAGAAGTTCGCCGGCGACGGCCTGCTTGCCGTCTTCGGCGGACCGGCGGACACGACGGCGGAGGCGGCATCGAAGAACGCCCGTAACGCGGTGGAGTGCGCGCTCGCCATGCGGCGGGCCGTACAGGCATTGAACGAGCAGTATCGCGCGCGCGACTGGCCGGAGCTGCGCGTGCGCGTCGGGATCCATTCCGGTCCGCTGGTCGGCGGCGCCGTAGGCAGCGAGCGGCGCTCGCAATACACGGTGCTGGGCGACACGCCCAACGTCGCGGCGCGGCTCGAGGGCGTTGAGAAGCAGCGGGTGGAGTTCAGCGGCAGCGACGCCGGCTGCCGCATCCTGATCAGCGGCGTCACGCGCGCGCTGATCGGGCCTGAGCACGATTGCGAGAAATTCGCCGAAACGGCGGTGCGCGGCCGCAGCGAGGTGATTGCGATCTACCGCCTGCCGGCCGCCACGATCTAGCCACGCGGCGCGGCGCGGCGGTCGAAGAACGCGATCTCCGGCATGCCGGCCTGCTCGAGCAGGGCGGCGCGGTCGGTGCGCGGCGACGGGTCGCCCGGCTTGGCCGCGACGGCTTGGCCGAGCGCGTGCAGCGCGTCATACCACACGCCGGCGCCGGCATAGACGCGCGCCTGGGCCTGCGGCGTACCGGCCGCCGCGGCCGCCGCCAGTTCGGGCGGCGCCGCCACGCGCATGATCTGGACCGCGTCGCTGGCGCGGATCGAGCCGCCCTGGTCGAGCGCCATGACCGTCAGGCGGTATTCCACGCCGGTCTCCAGATTGGCGCCGATCGAGTCGAGCCGGACCGCCAGGATCGCGGGCGCGTCGCGCGCGTCGACGCGGCCGCTGGCCACCGGCGGCGCGGCGGTGTCGCCGATCCGGGTCAGCAGGAGCTGGAGGCGGCTGGTCTCGCCAACGTACATATATAAGGTGGGCTTCGCCGAGGTCGTGAGGCCCGTGTGGTCGGGGGCCAGCAGCTTGACCTTGTGCCGGACCGCGCCGCCGCGCGTGGCCGCGGGCGCCACATCGGACGGGCCGCCCCGGCGCGGCGGCACGTAGATCGGCGGCGCGGCCGCCGCCTGGGCGGTCTGGTCGAGCAGCGCCTGGGGGGCGAAGGTCGGCTCGACCGCCGCGACGGGGGGAATTCCCCCGGCCGCGAGGCCGTACAGCAATCCGCCGGCGGCAAGCGCCAGGCGGCGAGGCGAGCGAATCATGGCACGTTCTCCAACGGCCTTGGACGCCCTATGATCTTCGGTCCGGACTGCAGGTAATGTAAAGCGCTTCACACAGAACGGGACCGGACGGGTATTGGGGGGAAGATGGCCGGCAGGCCTGGAAGATCGGGCTCCGGCGCGCGGCCGGGTGCGCGCCGCGGCGCAGGGAAGGGCGGCGACGCCCGCGCGAGCGCGCCACCGCCGGTGGCGGCGGGACCCACCTGCTATGTCTGGCCCCGCGGCCCCGGTGGATGCGAGAAGTTCATCAACTTGGCGCTGCAAGGCGGCGGTGCACACGGCGCCTTCACCTGGGGTGTGCTGGACAAAATCCTCGAGGACGGGCGCATCGGCATCGACGGCATCAGCGCCACCTCGGCCGGCGCCATCAACGCCGCGCTGGTAGCGCAAGGGCTTGCGGCGGGCGGGCCCGACGGCGCGCGCGAGCAGCTGCACGGCTTCTGGCAGAAGATCAGCGAGAGCGCGACGCACGCTCTGCCGATGATGCACTGGCTCGAGAGCATGGCCTGGGGCTGGAACCGCGACTGGGCGATGGGCCACCTGCTGTTCGACCTCGCCAGCCGCGTGCTGTCGCCCTACCAGTTCAATCCGATCGGCTACAATCCGCTGCGCCAGTTGCTGATCGAGACGCTCGACATCGAGCATATCCGCGCCTGCGAGACGGTGAAGCTGTTCATCTCGGCCACCAACGTCGAAACCGGCAAGATCCGCGTATTCGACCACAAGGAGCTGACGGTCGATGCGGTGCTGGCCTCGGCCTGCCTGCCGCACATCTTCCACGCTGTCGAGATCGGCGGACAGTACTACTGGGACGGCGGCTACATGGGCAATCCCGCCCTGTTCCCGCTGATTTACGACTGTGCCAGCTGCGACATCGTCATCATCCGCATCAACCCGATCGTTCGCCGCGGCGTGCCGCAGACCGCGCGCGACATCGTCAACCGGCTGAACGAGATCACGTTCAACTCGTCGCTCATGCGCGAGATGCGGGCAATCGCGTTTGTCACGCGGTTGATCGACGACAGGAAAGTCAACGACGGTACGATGAAGCGCATGCTGATCCACATGGTGGAGGCCGACGACCTGATGATCGACTACGGTGTCGCCAGCAAGCTCAACCCCGACTGGCGCTTCCTGTGCCACCTTCGCGACGTCGGCCGCGAGCGCGCGCAGCGCTGGATCGAGGCCACGATCGACCGGCTGGGAGTCGAGTCGACGATCGATATCCGCGAGGAGTTCCTATGATGCGTCGAGGCATCATGCCGTTCCTGGCCGCGGCACTGGCGCTGCTGGCCATGCCCGTGACCGCCGGTGCCCAGACGTCCTGCGTGCCGCTCGGCGCGTGGATCGAGCCAGGCAAGACGAAGCCGGTCAAGGGCGAGGACGTGATCGACGAGGCGGCCGACCGGCATATCGTGCTCCTGGGCGAGTCGCATGACGAGTCCGAGCACCAGCGCTGGGCACTGCACACGATCGCCGCGCTGCACGGTCGCCGGCCGGACATGGTGCTCGGCTTCGAGGCGTTCCCGCGCCGCCTGCAGCCCGTCCTCGACCGCTGGGTGGCGGGGTCGCTCGACGAGCGCAGCTTCCTCGCCGAGGTCGAGTGGCATCGCGTCTGGGGCTTCGACCCGGTGCCCTACATGGCGATCTTCCACTTCGCGCGCGCCAAGCGGCTGCGCATGGTGGCGCTCAATGTCGAGCGCGCGCTCGTGGCGCGCGTCGGGCGCGAGGGCCTGGCGCAGGTGCCGCCGGCGGAGCGCGAGGGCGTCGGCGAGCCGGTGCCGGCGCGCGCGTCGTATATAGACCGCCTGGCGGAGGCCTACCGCCGGCACCAGGGCGCCGACGCACCACCGCCCGACCGCGCCGATCCGCGCTTTCTCAAGTTTGTCGACGCGCAGCTCCTGTGGGACCGGGCCATGGCCGAGGCGCTCAACGCGACCTCGCGCGCCAAGGACGAGCCGCTGGTGGTTGGCCTCATGGGCGTCGGCCACCTGGAGAACCGCGACGGCGTCCCGGCGCAGCTTCATGCGCTCGGCCGCAAGGACGCCTACGTCATGCTGCCCTGGACCGAGGGGCGCGACTGCGGGTTTTTGCGCAAGGGCCTGGCCGACGTGGTCTACGGCGTCGCGCGGTCGCGCGCCGCGGCACCGCCGCCGCGGCTCGGCGTCGCGCTCGATCCCGACCCTGAAGGCGCCAGGGTGCGCATGGTGATCGAAGGCGGAGTGGCCGCACAGGCGGGCCTCCGGCCCGGCGACGTCGTGCTGGCCGCGGCGGGCGAGGTGATCGCCGACCCGACCGGGCTCGGCGAGATCGTGCGCCGGCAGCCGCCCGGCACGCTGCTGCCGCTGGTGATCCGCCGCGACGGACGCTTCGTCGACCTGATGGTCGAGTTCTGAATCCGACATCCACCGATCCAATCCAGGGGAAACGCCGATGGCTGCCAAACGCGACAAAGTAATCATCACCTGCGCCGTGACCGGCTCGATCCACACGCCGACCATGTCGCCGCACCTGCCGATCACGCCGGACGAGGTGGCGCGCGACGCCATCGCCGCGGCGGAGGCGGGGGCGTCGATCCTGCATCTGCACGCCCGCGACCCAAAGGACGGAAAGCCGACGCCCGATCCCGCCGTGTTCATGCAGTTCCTGCCGCGCATCAAGCAGAACACCGCTGCGGTGGTGAACATCACGACCGGCGGCGGCCACGGCATGACGGTGCAGGAGCGGCTCGCCGCGGCGGTGAAGGCGTCGCCGGAAATGACCTCGCTCAACATGGGCTCGATGAACTTCGGCCTCTACCCGGCGATGGCGCGCTACAAGGAATGGAAATACGACTGGGAGCCGAAATACCTGGAGGCCTCGCGCGACTTCATCTTCCGCAACACGTTCAAGGACATCGAGTACGTCCTCAAGGAGCTCGGCGAGGGCCACGGCGTGCGCTTTGAGTACGAGTGCTACGACGTCGGGCACCTCTACAACCTGGCGCACTTCCTCGACCGCAGGCTGGTCAAGCCGCCGCTGTTCGTGCAGACGATCTTCGGCATCCTGGGCGGCATCGGCGCCGACCCCGAGAACCTGATGCATATGAAGCGCATTGCCGACAAGCTGTTCGGCGAGGACTACCATTGGTCCATCCTGGCGGCCGGAAGGCACCAGCTCAACTTCGTGACGCAAGGCGCGATCATGGGCGGCAACGTGCGCGTCGGCCTCGAGGACAGCCTCTATGCCGGCAAGGGCAAGCTCGCCAAGAGCAATGCCGACCAGGTGTCGATCGTGCGCGACATCCTGAAGAACCTGTCGCTCGACATCGCCACGCCCGACGAGGCGCGCAAGATGCTGAGCCTCAAGGGCGGGGACAGGGTGAATTTCTAGCGGACGCTTGGGGCATCGGAGCTCCCCATCCTTCGAGACGGCTCCTGAGCTCGTCGAAGGACGGCCTCTTCAGGATGACGCGATTCTTCGTTGGCTCCCAAACAAGCGCGTCATCCTGAGGAGCGAGTGAAGCGAGCGTCTCGAAGGATGATGGACGCCGGCCCTTCCGGCGCCCTGCCGTCTCACGCCCCCAGCTTCTCCGCCAGCTCGACGAAGCTTTTCGCTTCCACGTCGGCGGTGAAGTCGAGCTTGGGGTAGGGCGCGGGGCGGGGACCGTATTCGCCCGGGCGCTCGACAAAGGCGGTCTGCATGCCTTGCGCCCGCGCGGCCTGCAGGTCGTCCTTGTGCGCGGCCACCATCATCACCTGGTCGCGCGGCAGGCAGAGCATGTCGCAGGCGCCGATATAGACCTCGGGGTCGCGCTTGTAGTGGCGGAACAGCTCGGCCGACAGGATGCAGTCCCAGGGCAGGCCGGCGAACTTGGCCATGTTGGTGAGCAGCGCCACGTTGCCGTTCGATAGCGTGGCGATGAGGAACTTCTTCTTGAGCCGGGTCAGGCCGGGCACGGAGTCGGGCCAGCCGTGCAGCCGGTGCCAGACCTTGTTGATGTGGTCCTTGTCGGCTTCGCTCAGGCCCTTGATGCCGAACGTCCCGAGCAGCCCGTCCAGCACGCCACGATGCAGGTCGTCGAGCCGCTGGAACGGGATCTCGCCCTTGATCACCTTGTTGAGCGTCGGCCGGTAGGCGCCGCGCCAGTCGTCGGTGAGTTCCGCCCAGTCCGCCTTGATGCCCTTGCTGCGGCCGAACGCCTCGAGGTCGCGGATGATGCTCGTGCGCCAGTCGACCACGGTGCCGAACACGTCGAAGGTGAGGGCTTTGACTTGCGAAAGGTCGGACACGCGGAATCTCCTATCGCTGACTGGTCTGCCAGTCCGGTGCCTCGTAGAAGGGCGCATTGCTCGGCGCCAGCGGCGGCTTGCCCAGGACCATGTCGCTCGCCTTCTCCGCCATCATGATCGTGGGCGCGTTCAGGTTGCCGCTCACGATGCTCGGCATGATAGAGGCATCGACGACGCGCAAGGCTTCCAATCCGCGAACCCTGGCTTCGTGGTCCACGACGGACATCGCGTCGTCGCCCATCCTGCAGCTGCAGCTCGGGTGGTAGGCGCTGTCGGCCCGGGCGCGGACGAAGGCGTCGATCTCGGCGTCGCTCTCGACGCCGGGGCCCGGCTGCAGCTCGGGGCCGCGGAAGGGGTCGAAGGCCTTCTGGCGGAAGATCTCGCGCGCGTGGCGCACGGCGGCGCGCATCTCCCGGCGGTCGCGCTCGGTCTGGAGGTAGTTCGGCTGGATCTGCGGGTGCTCCGTCGGGTCGGCCGAGCGCAGACGGATCCAGCCGACGCTGGTCGCGCGCATCGGCCCGACATGCACTTGGAAGGCATGCCGGTCGCTCGCCACGCGCCCGTGGTCGTTGACGACCGACGGCAGGAAGTGGAACTGCAGGTCGGGATGGCGCACGCCCGCCTCGCTGCGGATGAAGGCGCCGGCCTCGAGGTGCGCCGAGACGCACAGGCCCGTCTTGAACAGGAACCACTCGATCCCGGCGCGCGCGCGCACGAAGGGATTGTTGACGCTATGCAGGGTGATCTTCTGCGTGCACTCGTGCTGCACGTAAAGCTCGAGATGGTCCTGCAGGTTCTGCCCGACGCCGGGCAGGTCGTGCACCGGCTGCACGCCGGCTTGGCGCAGATGGTCCGCCGGACCGATGCCCGAAAGCATGAGGAGCTGCGGCGAGTTGATGGCGCCGCCCGCGAGGATCACCTCGCGCCCGGCTTGCGCGACTCTCGCTTGGCCGCCGTGCCGGTATTCGACGCCCACGGCGCGCCCGCGCTCGACCACGACCCGCGTGGTCAGTGCCCCGGTGCGTACCGTCAGGTTCGGCCGCCCGCGCGCGGGATGCAGGTAGGCGACCGCGGCGCTCCAGCGCCGGCCCTGATGGATCGTCATGTCCATCGGGCCGAATCCCTCCTGCTGGAACCCGTTCATGTCGGGCGTGATCTTGTAACCCGCCTGGCGCCCGGCCTTGATGAAGGCGTGGAACAGCGGGTTGTTCATGGCGCCGGTGCACACATGCAGTGGCCCGTCGCCGCCGCGATAGTCGTCGGCGCCTTTCTGATGCGTCTGCGCGCGCCGGAAATAGGGCAGCACCTCGGCGTAGGACCAGCCGTGCGCGCCCTGCTCAGCCCAGCGCTCGTAGTCGAGCGCGTGACCGCGCACGTAGACCATGGCGTTGAGCGAGGACGATCCGCCCAGCACCCGTCCGCGCGGCCAGTACATGCGCCGTCCGTCCATGTGGGGCTGCGGCTCGGTGTGGTAGAACCAGTTGTACTTGTCGTCGCAGAGGTTGTAGATCAGCGCCGCCGGCATGTGGATCTTCCAGGTCCGGTCCTCCGGCCCGGCTTCCAGCACCAGCACGCGGCGGTCCGCGTCGGCCGACAGGCGGTTGGCCAGCACGCAGCCGGCCGAGCCGGCGCCGACGATGATGTAGTCGTATGCTTCGGCCATGGCCGCGGATCATAGGCATTCCCGCGCACGCGGCAATCCGCGCCGCGATGGACTTGGCTCCGCCCCTGTCGCAGACTGCCGTGCCTTCGTTCGAGGAGCCGCCGGATGACCGTACCGATCGCCGCGCTCTACGCCGGGCTTTCGGCGATGTTGCTGCTGGTCCTCAAGGTCAATGTGATCCGGCTGCGGTGGCGCTATCGCGTCGGCCTCGGCGAGGGCGACGAGCCCGCGCTGCAGCGCGCCGTGCGTATGCACGGCAACTTCGTCGAGAACGTGCCGGTCGCCCTGATCCTGCTGTTCCTGGTCGAGGGCGCCGGCCACGCGGGGTGGCTGATGCATCTCCTGGGCGCGGCGCTGATCCTCGGCAGGGTGGCCCATGCCTGGGGGCTCGCCGGCACGGACGGTCCCTCGCTCGGCCGCACCCTCGGCGTCGGGTTGACGACACTCGTGCTGCTGGTCGGCGGGCTGATCGCGATATACTCGTTCCTGGCGCATTAGGCGGGCTCGGCTCATGAACGGCTGGCGCGGCGTGCTGTTCGACAAGGACGGAACGCTGATCGACTTCCACAACACCTGGGTGCCGGCGACGATCGACACGGCCGCGGCGATGGCGGCGCTCGCGCATCCCGATCCTGCCCGGGCGGACGCCCGCGCCGCGCTGATTGCGCGCCTGGTCGGGTCGATCGGCTACGACATCGCACGCCGGGCGCTCGACCCGGCCTCGCTGCTGGCCCGCGGCAGCCTGGGCGAGATCGCCGCCATCTGGGCGCGCGAGCCGGGCCTCAAGGGCATGCAGGGCGCGATCGAGCGCATCGGGGCGGAATTCCGCGAGCGCGCAGTGCGGAGCGCGGCGCCCCTCTGCGCGCTCGAGCCGCTGTTCGGCCGCCTGCGCGCGCGGGGATTGCGGCTCGGCGTCGCCACCATGGACACGACCCTGTCGGCGCAGATGACCTTCGCGACCCTCAGCGTGGGCCATCTGCTCGACTTCGTCACCGGCTTCGACGGCGGCCATGGCGAGAAGCCTGGGCCGGGCATGGTGCACGGTTTCTGCAGCGCCGTCGGCATCAGCCCAAGCGAGACCGTGGTGGTCGGCGACAGTTTGCACGATCTCGACATGGCCAAGGCAGCCGGCGCGGGGCTGGCGATCGCGGTCCTGAGCGGCGTCGCCGGGCATGACCACCTGTCGCGCGCCGCCGACCACGTGATCGGCAGCGTCGAGGACCTGGAGACGCTGCTCGAGCGCGTGCCGGCGCCGGCCCGGGTCGGCGCGCCTTCGTGACGGCGGTCACCGACGCCCTGGCGCTGCTCCTGCGCGGGACGCTGGACGAGCAGGCCTCGATCGCCCGCGGCGCCGACTTGCTGCGCCTGGTTGAGGCTTTGGGCCAGCGCCGAGACGAGGCGGACGTGCGCGCCTTCGCCGCGTTCTGCCGCCTGTTCCTGCGCGCCTTCGAGAACTGCAACTACGACATGATGACGAACGGCGAGGCCTGGCTGCTGCGCTGCCTGGCGCCGCTCGGGCCCCGCGTCGTGTTCGACGTCGGCGCCAATGTCGGGCACTGGTCGGCCTTGGCGGCGGCGACGCTGCCGGGCGCGGTGATCCACGCCTTCGAGTTCGTGCCCGACACCTTCCGCCAGCTCGCGCAGCGCGCGGCCGGGCTCGGCGGCCGCGTCGTAGCCAACCCGTTCGGCCTCGGCGACCGCGCGGGCGAAGTCGAGGTCAACATCGTGCCGGACGACAGTACGCTCAGCAGCGTGGTGAAGCTGCACGAAGGCGCGCGCCGGGTCATGTCCTGTCCGATCGCGGCGGGCGACGACTATCTCGACCAGGCGGGCATCGAGCGCATCGATCTCCTGAAGATCGACGTCGAAGGGGCCGAGCACCTGGTCCTGACCGGCCTCGCGCGCGCGCTCGGCGCCGGCCGCATCGACATCATCCAGTTCGATTACGGCCAGGCCAACATCCTCACCAAGGTTCTGCTGCACGACTATCACCAGGAACTCGAGGCGCTCGGCTACGTCGTGGGCAAGCTCTTTCCCGTGCGCATCGATTTCCGTGCCTACCGCATCGAGCACGAGGACTTCATCGGTCCCAACTTCGTCGCGGTGCGGCGCGACCGGGCCGACATCCTCGCCGCGCTCGGCTCGGGTTAACCGTAGCTGTTAAGGTTACCTTCGACCCGGCCGCGAAAGTGTTTATTTACCAGTCGGCGTAGAATTACTTGACTTTACTATGCGCTGGGCGAATATGGACCGATGCCCGTCGCAGGAAGCAAGGGCATCAATGGGTATTTTAGGAGTAATCGTCAGAACGACGAGAAAGAGCCCGTATCATGCAGGTCCAAAGTAGTTTGGGTCCGGCGGGCATCGGCACGGCGACATCGACCAGCGGCGTTTCTTCGCCACAGAGCGCCCCGGTTCCGTCGCCGACGCCTTCTGTCTCCCCGGAACCGACGGCGATCCCGCCGCAAGGCGGAACGCCGCCAGGCGTCGTCGCCTCCCCGCCGCCGCTGCCGTCCGAGCGCCCGGCGGTCGGTCCACGCGCGCGTCTCGCCTATGACAGCGATAGCGCGCGCCTGTATGTCGAGGTCCTGGACCGGTCGACCGGCGACGTGCTGTTCACCGTGCCGGCGGTCCGCGCCCGCGACGCCTTTCCCGACGGCCTGCCGCAAGGCTCGCTGGTCAATCAGACGGCCTGACCGCGCTCCGGCGCTCCCGCGGTCTGCGCCCGCCGCACCGCCGACAATTGTCCGACATCGATTAGCATTTGCAGGTGCACGCCCGGCGGACCCGCGCCCAAGGCATCTTCACGGACTGTTCACCACTTGGCGGCGATAATGCGCCCTACGGCAGAACGCTGAAAGGGAATGCGACACGTATGTCGTTCGCCATGGAACATGGCAGCGGCTGGGACGCTGGACTTTCCACAGCCGTCCTCGAGGGCATCGCCCAGGCGGTTGCGGTCGTCGACGTGCGCGGCTGCATTGTCGCCGTCAATCAGGCCTTCCTCGCGCAAGTCGGTCTCACGGCGGCAGAGTGCCCGCCGCGGACGGCCCTTTCGGCGTTGGCCGAGCGCTATCCCGACCGGCCGATCCTGGCCCAGGTCGCCGCGGTGGCGGCCGCCCCGCCTGGCAAGGCCGTGACGCCGATCGGCTTTGCCATCCGCCGCACCGATCTGCCGGACGGCACCAGCGTGCTGGCCCTGCCGCCGCGCGTCGGGTCGGCCGCGAATGCCTCCGATCGCGCCGAGCGCGGCAAGGCCGCCTTCCTCGTCAACATGAGCCACGAGCTGCGCACGCCGCTCAACGCCGTCATCGGCTTCGCCGACATCATCAAGGACCAGCTGTTCGGGCCGATCGGCTCGGAGAAATACATCGAGTACGCGGAGGAGATCCGGCGCAGCGGCCACGGCCTGCTGACGATCATCAACAACATCATCGACATCTCGCGCATCGAATCCGGTCAGTTCATGCTGCGCGACGAGGACACCGACCTCGCCGATCTGGCGCGCGGCTGCGCCAAGCAGCTGGCCGACGCGGTCGCGGCTGGCGAGCTGAAGCTGACCCTGTCCATGCCCGGCGAGCCCGTCGTCATGCGCGTCGACCCGCGCGCGCTGCAGCAGGTGCTGACCAACATCCTGTCCAACGCGCTCAAGTTCACGCCGCCCGGCGGTACGGTGGCGCTGGGCGTCGCGCGCACGCCCGAGGGCGCGGAGATCACGGTCACCGACTCGGGCATCGGCATCGCCACCGCCCACTTGGCGCGGCTGGGCGAGACGTTCTTCCAGGCCGACGACGCCCTGATCCGCAACCATGAAGGGGCCGGCCTTGGGCTCGCCTTGGCCAAGGCGCTGATTTCGCTGCACGGCGGGAACCTCGAGGTGCGCAGCGACCCAGGTGCCGGCACGCGCGTGGCGATCCAGCTCCCTAGCGCCCGCTTGGTCGAGCCGGCGGCCTGAGTCACATCTCTGCCACAGGCCAGAGGAATTGCGCGCCGGGCCGTGTGCGCAGCCCCAAGCCGCCGAAGGCGCGGCGTATACTAAATATGGGGGAAAAAGCTGGGGTCCCATGCCTACGGAACCGACCGGCAAGCACGCGCCGCTCGGCGCCGCCATCGTGATCCAGATCGTTGCGGTGGTGGTCGGCGGCGGGCTTCTCCTGTGGGGCGCCCAGGCCATCGTGGTGCGCGCACTGCGCTTCCTTCTGTACGGCGGCAGCAGCTGATCCCTTCGCGCAAGCGCGACCGTGCCGTGCCTTCCATCCCGTAGTGCGCGCCGCCCCGCGGCGTTCGCGTCGGCGCGGTTCTTGCTAATCTGGCGCGTTCACTACGCCGGCCGCCTGGATCCGATCCCGGCCGGTTGCCGGAAAGGGAGGTTCCGCCCGTGCGCTTGGTCGCGGCCATGTTCAAGCACGAAACCAACACGTTCTCGCCGGTGCCCACGCCGCTCGAGCGGTTCAACCCGCGCTTCGGCAACGCCGCGCACGACGCCTATCGCGGCACCAACACGCCGCTCGGCGGCTACATCGCGCTGGCCGAGCAGGCGGGCGCGGCCTTGAGCGTACCGGTCGCGGCCGAGGCGTGGCCGAGCGGCAAGGTCGACGGCGCCGCATTCGAGAAGATCGCCGATTCCATCCTCGACGCCGTCCAGCGCGGCTGCGAGGCGGTGCTGCTCGACCTGCACGGCGCCATGGTCACCGACCGGCACGACGACGGCGAGGGCGAGCTGCTGCGGCGCATCCGCGCGCTCACGCCCGGCATCCCGATCGCTGTCGCGCTCGACTTCCACACCAACCTGACCGAGACCATGGTGGCCAACGCGACCGTCATCGTCGGCTACAAGACCTATCCGCACGTCGACATGCGCGACGCCGGCGAGCGCGCGGGCAAGATCGTGCTGGATGCGCTGCAGGGCAAATGCAGGCCGGTGATGCGCTGGGGCAACCGGCCGATGATCCCGCACATCATGCGCCAGGCGACCGAGGACGAGCCGATGCGCTCGCTGATCGCGGCGGCCAGGCAGGCCGAGACCGGCAGTGTGCTGGCCGCCACGGTCTTCGCCGGCTTCCCGCATGCCGACATCCGCGACGCGGGCCTGAGCGCCGTGGTGGTCGCCGACGGCGACGCCGCGGCGGCGCAAGGCGCGGTGGACCGCCTGCTCGACCTCGCCTGGAGGAACCGCGAGGGCTTCGTCTACAGGGGAGAGAAGCTCGACCAGGCGCTGGCGCGCGCGCGCAAGCTGGCGGAGGACCCGGGAACGGGCCCGGTGGTCCTGCTCGACCACTGCGACAATTGCGGCTCGGGCGGCACGCAGGACAGCATGGCGGTGATCGAGGCCGTGCTGCGCCAAGGGCTCGACGACGTGGCGGTCTTCGGCGTCGCCGATCCCGAGGCGGTCGCCGAGCTGATCCGTGTCGGCGTCGGCCGGCGCGCTTCCGTCGCGCTCGGCGGCAAGCACGACATGCCGAGTATCAAGGTGAAGGCCAAGCCGCTGCAGGTCGAAGGCGTCGTGCGCGCCATCACCGACGGCGAGTTCGTCATCCGCGGGCCGATGTATACCGGCGTGCGCGTGGCGATGGGGCGCACGGCCGTGCTCGACACCGGCAAGGCCGAGATCGTGGTGACGGAGAACAACCACGAGCCGTGGGACCTCGGCTGCCTCCGGAGCGTCGGCATCGAGCCGACCGCCAGGCGCTTCGTGCTGCTGAAGAGCCGCGTGCACTGGCGCGCCGGCTTCAAGCCGATCGCGCGCGCCATCGTCGACTGCGCCGGCGTCGGCGTCACCACGTCGGACTATTCGATCCTCGACTTCAAGAAGCTGCGCCGTCCGATCTACCCGCTGGAGCCGGAGACCGCGGCGTAGCCGGCTGACGCGCAGGCGAGGCGCATCGCCGAATCGTTGCGCCACCGTAGCTCGATCTCCACGTCCTCATCCTTCGACATGCTCAGGACGAGGATCCAGGTCAGGGCCCGGGTGCGCTGATTTGACCCGCGCCCTCGCCCGCGCCATCTTCCGCACACACTTGCCATAGGGGACCTCGGATCATGCTCATCGGCGTGCCGAAAGAGATCAAGCGCATGGAGAACCGCGTCGGCCTGGTGCCGGCCAGCGTGCGCGAGCTGACGCATCACGGCCACCAGGTGCTGGTCGAGCGCAACGCCGGAATCGGCATCGGCATCGAGGACGCGGCCTACAAGAGGGCGGGCGCCCGCATCGTCGCGACCGCCGCCGATGTCTTCGCCAAGGCCGACATGATCGTCAAGGTCAAGGAGCCGCAGCCGCAGGAATGCAGGATGCTGCGCGAAGGGCAGGTGCTGTTCACCTACCTGCATCTGGCGGCGGACAAGGCGCAGGCGCAAGGGCTGGTCAAGTCGGGCGCGGTCGCCATCGCCTACGAGACCGTGACCGACGCGCGCGGCGGCCTGCCGCTGCTGGCACCCATGAGCGAGGTTGCCGGCCGCATGGCGGTGCAGGTCGGCGCGCACTGCCTGGAGAAGGCGCAGGGCGGCTCGGGCGTGCTCCTGGGCGGCGTGCCGGGCGTGCCGGCGGCGCGCGTCACCATCATCGGCGGCGGCGTGGTCGGCACCAACGCGGCGCGCATGGCCATGGGGCTCGAGGCGGCGGTCACCGTGATCGACAAGTCGCTGCATCGCCTCTACGAGCTCGACCTGCAGTTCGGCGCCAAGCTCAACACGCGCTACTCGAC
Organism: uncultured Rhodospirillaceae bacterium; assembly: GCA_964557415.1. Classification (GTDB taxonomy): domain Bacteria; phylum Pseudomonadota; class Alphaproteobacteria; order JAEULC01; family JAEULC01; genus JAEULC01. Next base: position 20,113 of record CAZLBB010000018.1, on the reverse strand, counting down.
CGTCGACGCGATCGAGGAGTTGGTGCTGGCCTCGGACCTGGTGATCGGCGCCGTGCTGGTGCCGGGCGCGGCCGCGCCCAAGCTGGTGACGCGCGCCATGCTCAAGCACATGCGCCCCGGCTCGGTGATCGTCGACGTGGCGATCGACCAGGGCGGCTGCTTCGAGACCAGCCGGCCGACCACGCACGACAAGCCGACCTATGTGGTGGACGGCGTGGTGCACTACTGCGTCGCCAACATGCCGGGTGGCGTCGCGCGCACCTCGGCCTTCGCCCTCAACAACGCCACGCTGCCCTTCGTCCTGGCGCTGGCGAAGAAGGGGTACCGCAAGGCGCTCGCCGACGACATCCATCTGCGCCGCGGCCTCAACGTGCACGGCGGCAGGATCACCTACCAGGCCGTGGCCGAGGCGCTGCGCATGAAGTACCAGCCGCCGGAGGAGGCGCTCCGGCTTTGACCGCCGGCGCCTCCGCGGCGGACACCAATCCGGTCGGGTCGGGCGCCCGCCTGATGCCGCCCTCGCTCTGGGCGGCGACTGCGCCGCCGGTGCCGTCGGCGCCGATGCTGCGCGGTACGGCGACTTGCGACGTCGCCGTCATCGGCGCCGGCTACACCGGGCTCTCGGCCGCGCTGCACCTCGCCGAGCGCGGCGCCAAGGTGGCGGCGATCGACGCCGGCGAGCCGGGCTGGGGCGCCTCGGGCCGCAACGGTGGCCAGGTCATCCCGGGCCTGAAGTACGACCCCGACGAGCTCGAGCGCCGGTTCGGCCCGGAGCGCGGGCCGCGCCTCGTCGGTTTTGCCGGTGCCGCGCCCGACCTGGTGTTCGACTTGATCGGACGCCACGGCATCGCCTGCGACGCCGTACGCAACGGCTGGCTGCAGCCGGCGCATTCGCCGGCCGGGCGCGTCGCCGCCGAGCGGCGCGCAGAGCAATGGGCGCGCCGCGGCGCCGACGTCGCGGTCCTGAGCCGCGCCGAGATGGCGGCGATGCTGGGCAGCGAGGCCTATTGCGGCGGCTGGATCGACCGGCGCGGCGGCACGATCCAGCCGCTCGCCTTCGCGCGCGGGCTGGCCGCGGCCGCGATCGCCAAGGGCGCCGTCATCCACGGCGGCACGCTGGCCGAGACCGTGCGGCGCGAGGACACGGGCTGGCGCGTCGAGACCGTCGGCGGCTCGCTGGTCGCGCCGACCGTGCTCGTCTGCACCAACGGCTATACCGACGCGCTCGTCCCCGGACTGGCGCAGGACGTGCTGTCACTCAACTCCTACCAGGCGGCGACGCGACCGCTGCCCGAGAGCATTCGCCGCACAATCTTGCCGGGCGGGCAGGCGGCGTCGGACACGCGGCGCGTGCTGGCCTATTTCCGCCTCGACCGCGACGGGCGCTTCATCATCGGCGGCCGCGGCAGCAGCGCGGACCGGCCCGGCCCCGATCACTGCGCGCGTCTCAGGCAGACGGCGCTCGACCTGTTCCCGCAGCTGGGCGCGGTCGAATGGAGCAACCACTGGGCCGGCCGCATCGCGCTCACGCGCGACCACATGCCCCATCCGCTCGAGCTCGGCCCCGGCCTGTTCGCCTGCATCGGCTACCAGGGCCGCGGCATCGCCATGGCGACCGCCATGGGCAAGATCCTGGCCGACCGCGCCCTCGGCGCCGAGCCTAAGGACCTGCCGCTCGCCTTTGGCAAGCCCAAGCCCTATCCGCTGCACGGCTTGCACCCGCCCGTGGTCTACGCCGTCGTCAACTGGTACCGGATGCTCGACGCGCTGGCGTGAGAGTCCCTCGCCCGCTTCACGGCGGGCGAGGGTTTGAACGTTGACAACCCCGGCCCTGCGCGGCTGAATTCGCGGCGACGGGGACCTTTCCAGCGACGGGGGATGCGATGGACGCGACGACCAGGATTCTCGGCGGGGCCTTCTGCGCGCTGGCGCTGCTCGCGGGCGCGGGCGCGGCTACCGCGCAGTCGGCCAAGGAAGTCTACGTCTACAACTGGTCGGACTACATCGACCTCAAGATCCTCGACGACTTCACCAGGGAAACCGGCATCCAGGTCATCTACGACGTCTACGATTCGAACGATACGCTCGAGACCAAGCTGATGGCCGGCAAGACCGGCTACGACGTGGTGGTGCCGACCTCGCCCTTCCTCGCGCGCGAGATCAAGGCCGGCGTGATCGCCAGACTCGACAAGTCGAAGCTGCCCAACCTCAGGCACATGGACCCGTCGATCATGCAGCGGATGGCCGCCTACGATCCGGGCAACGCGCATTCGGTGGTCTATCTGTGGGGCACGACCGGCATCGGCTACAACGTCAAGAAGGTGGCCGAGCGCATGAAGGACGCGCCGGTCAACTCGCTGTCGCTGATCTTCGACCCGGCGGTGGTGTCGAAGTTCAAGGACTGCGGCGTGATGATGCTCGACGCCGCCGACGAGGTGATCCCGGCGACGCTGCGCTACCTGGGCTTGAACCCCGACGCCAAGGACGCCGAAACCATCGCCAAGGCCGAGGCCGTGCTGATGAAGGTCCGGCCCCATGTGCGCAAGTTCCACTCCAGCCAGTACATCGAGGACCTTGCCAACGGGCGCATCTGCATCGCCTTCGGCTGGTCGGGCGACGTGGTGCAGGCGAAGACCCGCGCCGAGGACGCCAAGAAGGGCATCGAGGTCGCCTACAGCATCCCCAAGGAAGGCGCGCTGATGTGGTTCGACAGCTTCGCCATCCCGGCCGACGCGCCGAACAAGGACCACGCGCACGCTTTCATCAACTACATGATGAAGCCCGAGGTCATCGCCAGGGCGTCGAACGCCGTGTTCTATCCGAACGCCAACAAGGACGCGGATCCCTTCGTCTCGGCCGAGGTGAAGGAAGACAAGAACATCTATCCGCCGGCCGACGTGGTAAAGACGCTGTTCACGATCACGCCCTACGACCAGCAGAGCCAGCGCGTGCTGACCCGCGCCTGGACCAGGGTCAAGCGCGGCAAGTAGCGCCCGGCGCTGGCCGTCCAGGCGCTCGCACGCCATGGCGCCGGCGTTCCTTTCGATCGAGGCGGTCGCCAAAGCCTTCGTTGGCGTCGCCGCGATCGATGACGTGACGCTGGCGATCGAGCGCGGCGAGATCTTCGCGCTGCTTGGGCCCTCGGGCTGTGGCAAGTCGACGCTGCTGCGCATGATCGCCGGCTTCGAGACGCCGGACCGCGGCCGCATCGTGCTCGACGGCGAGGACCTGGCCCCGCTGCCGCCCTACCGCCGGCCGGTCAACATGATGTTCCAGTCCTATGCGCTGTTCCCGCACATGACCGTCGCGGGCAACATCGCCTTCGGCCTGAAGCAGGAAGGTCTGCCGGCGCCGCAGATCGCGGCGCGCGTGGCCGAGATGCTGCGCCTGGTGCGGCTGGAGGGGATGGGGGAGCGCAAGCCGCACCAGCTCTCGGGCGGCCAGCGCCAGCGCGTCGCCCTGGCGCGGGCGCTCGCCAAGCGGCCGAAGCTGGTGCTGCTGGACGAGCCGCTCGCCGCGCTCGACCGCAAGCTGCGCGAGGAAACGCAGTTCGAACTGCTGGCGATCCATCGCCGGCTGGGTACCACCTTCGTGATCGTCACGCACGACCAGGACGAGGCGATGACGCTGGCGCACCGCCTGGCGGTGATGGACCGCGGCCAGGTCGTGCAGGTCGGCCCGCCGCGCGAGGTCTACGAGCATCCGGCGACGCGCTTCGTCGCCACCTTCATCGGCACGGCCAACCTGCTGGACGGCCGCGTCGCCGAGGCGTCGGGCGGCGTAACGCGCGTCGAGAGCGCGGCGGCGACGGCCGAGCTGCGCGTGCTGCACGACGGCGCGGTTCCGCCCGGCGCCGCTGTCTCGGTCGCGGTGCGGCCGGAGAAGCTGCGGCTCGGCAACGGCCCCAAGGACGACCTCCTCCACAACACGCTCACCGGCGAGGTCGAGGAGCTCGCGTTCCGCGGCGACGCCACGCTGTGCCGCGTGCGCCTGGGCTCGGGCGTGCCGGTGACGCTCTCGCTGCCCAACCGCGAGCGCACCGGCGCCTTCCTGCCGCGCCCGGGCGAGCGCACCAAGCTCGGCTTCGCCGCCGCCGATGCCGTGCTGCTGACGTCATGAGCGGGGCGGCGCGCCGGTTGCTGATCACCGCGGCGGCGGCGTGGCTCGGCTTCGTCGTCCTGGCGCCGTTCCTGATCGTGCTCAAGATCAGCTTCGCCGAGGTGATGCAGGGACGGCCGCCCTTCACGCCGCTCTTCGCCTGGGAAGAGGGCGCGTTTCTGCCCGTGCTGCAGGCGACCCTCGTCAACTATGCGCTGCTGCTGTCGGACTCGCTCTATCTCGACTCCTACCTCAGCAGCCTGCGCCTGGCGGCGCTGGCGACCTTGTGCGCGCTGCTGATCGGCCTGCCCATGGCGCATGCCATGGCGCGCGCGCCGGTCGGGTGGCGGCCGGCGCTGCTGGTCTTCGCCGTGCTGCCCTTCTGGTCGTCGAGCCTGATCCGCGTCTATGCCTGGATCGGCATCCTCAACGACGACGGCCCGCTCAACGCGCTGTTGCTGCGGCTTGGGCTGGTCGCCCAGCCGCTCGCGATCCTCAATACCGATATCGGCATCGTCTCGGGCCTGGTCTATTCCTACCTGCCGTTCATGGTCCTGCCCCTCTACGCCAGCCTCGAGCGCATCGACCCCGCCCTGCTCGAGGCGGCGGCCGATCTCGGCTGCCGCCCGGCCGGCGCCTTCTTCAAGATCACCCTGCCGCTCGCCCTGCCGGGTGTCCTCGCCGGGTGCCTGCTGGTTTTCATCCCCGCCGTCGGCGAGTTCGTCGTGCCCGACCTGATGGGCGGCTCCGATACGCTGATGATCGGCAAGACCCTGTGGACCGAGTTCTTCAACAACCGCGACTGGCCCTTGGCCAGCGCCGCCTCGGTGCTGCTGATCCTGCTGCTGGTCGGCCCCATCGTCGTGCTCGAGCGCCAGGGGCTTAAGCGCGCGGAGGGGAGGTCTTGACCCCCCGCTTGCGACGGGCGCGGGGTTGAGGCATGTCCTCCCGCCGCCTCGGGCCCTTCAACATCGCCGCGCTCGCAGCGGGCTTTGCGCTGCTCTACCTGCCGATCCTGGCGCTGGTGATTTACTCGTTCAACGACGGGCGCATGGTCGCGGTGTGGTCGGGCTGGTCGCTGCGCTGGTATCGATCGCTGCTCGACAACCGGCTGATGCTCGACAGCGCGCGGGTGACGCTCGCCGTCGGCGCCGTCTCGGCGACGCTGGCGCTGGTCGCCGGCACCGCGGCGGCGCTGGTGCTGGCGCGGGCCGGGCGGTTCCTCGGCCGCTCCGCCTTCGCCGGCCTCGTCTATGTGCCGCTGGTGATGCCCGAGGTCATCATCGGCATCTCGCTGCTGCTGCTATTCGTGCAGCTCGACCTCGACCGCGGCTTCCTGACGCTCGTCATCGCCCATGCCTCGTTCAGCGCCGCCTTCGTCACCGTCGTCGTGCACAGCCGCCTCGTCACGGTCGACCGCTCGATCGAGGAGGCGGCGCTCGACCTCGGCGCGCCGCCGGCCAGGACCTTCCTTGCGGTGACCGTGCCGATGATCGCGCCGGCCATGGCGGCGGCCTGGCTTCTGGCGTTCACGTTGTCGCTGGACGACCTGGTGATCGCGTCCTTCGCCACCGGCCCGGGCGCGACCACGCTGCCGATGCGCGTCTACAGCCAGGTCCGGCTCGGCGTGACGCCGGAGATCAACGCCATCTCGACCCTGTTCATCGCCGCCGTCGCGAGCGTCGTGGCGGTCGCCAGCCTCGTCAACAAGGGCCTGCTGTTCGGCCGGAAACAGGAGCGAAAGGAAATCCCATGACCATCGACGCCGCCCTGGTGCGTCAGGCGCGCGAGCGCCTCTACACCGGCGTGATCTCCGACGTGCTCGACGGGCTTGGGGCACTCGAGCACGCGATGAAGCCGCAGGTACGCCCGCTTGACGAAAACCTCGTGGTCTGCGGGCCGGCGCGCACCGCGCTCTACATGGAGGTGTTCCATGTCGAGCCGGGCGTCAACCCGTACGAGCTGGAGATCCAGCTGATCGACGATCTCAAGCCGGGCGAGGTCGCCGTCATGGCTTGCCCGCGCGGCGAGCGCGTGGCGCCCTGGGGCGAGCTTTTGAGCACCGCGTCGAAGGCCAGGGGGGCCGCTGGCTGTGTCACCGACGGGCTGGTGCGCGACGTGAAGCTGATCCGCGAAATGAAGTTCCCCGTCTTCGCCGGCGGCATCGGGCCGCTCGACAGCAAGGGCCGTGGCATGGTGATGAGGATCGACGTGCCGATCGTCTGCGGCGGCACGGCCGTCAACCCCGGCGACTGGATCTTCGGCGACGTCGACGGCGTCTGCGTCATCCCTGCCGTCCTGGCGTCCGAGACCTTCCGCCGCTCGCTCGCCAAGGTCGAGGCCGAGAATACCGTGCGCCAGGAGTTGGAGCGCGGCGACAAGCTCGCCGACGTGTTCAGACGGCACGGGATTCTGTGAGCCGGCTCGCCAGCACCGGCGAGTCGAACACCAGCGCGGTCTCCCGCGGCGACGGCAGGCGATGACGGATCAGCCGCTGCCATTGCGCGGGCGGCATAAGCGGCGCGAACCTGCTGAGGCGACGCTTGCTCGGCGAGCGTAGGCTGATCACCCGTTCTCCCGCTTCTCGACCATCTCTTCCCAGTGCTGCTTGATGATGGCGTCGGCACGCGCCGTCCCAGGCCATCCAGCGCTTCCAGGCGGCGCCGTAGCGCAGCCGGTCACGGTGAACGGATGCGAACCATACTGCCAGGGCGTCGGGCGTAGCTGCGGCCGACTGGCCGGAGATCCTCGCGCCCTCAGAGATGGCCAAGGCTCCTTTGCACCTTCGGGCGCGGCCGCGGGAAGCGGTCGGCGCGCGCGTTCACAGCACTGCGTCCGGGGCTTGAATCTCGCACGGCGCGGCCTAAATCCGCGCCGGGGACGAGGAAGGCGAGGAGATGATGGACGTCACGAAGCTACTGGATCAGTTCCTCGGCGGCGAAGCGAAGGAAAATCTGCGACAGGCCGGCGATGCCGCCCGACACGGTCTGGCGGGGCTCGACCGGTTCGGCGGCTTCGCCGGCGGCGCCGCGGCCGGAGGGTTGCTGGCGCTGCTGCTCGGCAACAAGAAGGTGCGCAAGTCGCTGGGTGGGCTGGTTGGCTATGGCGGCGCTGCGGCATTGGGCGCACTCGCCTACAAGGCATATCAGAACTGGCAGCAGGGCCGCGCCGCCGAGTCGGCACCGGTCGCCGAAAGGAAGGACGTTGGTTCGGTCGAGCCGCGCTTCCTGCCCGAAACCATGCCCGGCGCAAACGGCCGACCGTTCCAGCTCACCCTCGTGCTCGCCATGATTGCCGCCGCCAAGGCCGACGGGCATATCGATGCCGAGGAGCAGCGCCTGCTGTTCGAGCGCATCGGCCCGTTCGGGCTCGAGGCCGAGGCCAAGGCCTTCGTGTTCGACGCGCTGGCGAAGCCCGGCGACATCGCCGAGCTCGCGGCCGCCGCGCGCACCCAGGAGCAGGCGGCCGAGCTCTATCTCGCCTCGCGCCTCGCTATCGATCCGGACCATCCGCAGGAGAAGGCGTATCTGCAGACGCTGGCCCACCGCCTTGCGCTTCCGCCCGGGCTCGTCGCCCATCTCGATCGCCAGGTCGAGGGCGTCGCAGGGCAGCCCGCGCCGTAGGCGATAGACGCGCCGACGGGCCGGCGCGCCTCGCGGTTTGCGGTCCTCCCGGCGACGTTACACATCCCCCGAACCGTGGACGAAGATGGCTTGGGAAGCGACTAGGGAAGGCGCGCCCTGCGGGCGATGCCGCCTGCCGAGTTGAAGCCAAGGAGATCCGCCATGGCGGTTACCGTGAAGCACCTGATGGAAGCCGCGAATGCCGCCGTGCCGCGCATCACGCCGCAGGAGGCGCGCGCAAAGATCGCCCAGGGCAACGCGCTGGTGCTCGACGTGCGCGACTTGCCGGAAGTGAAGGCTAGCGGCAAGGCCGCCGGCGCGGTGAACGTGTCGCACGGCATGCTGGAGTTCCGCGCCGATCCCGAGTCGCCATACCACGACAAGAGCTTCGCCAAGGACAAGGCCGTCATCGTCTACTGCGCCTCGGGCGGGCGCTCGGCGCTCGGCGGCAAGGCGCTCAAGGACATAGGCTGCCGCCAAGTCTACAACCTCGGCGCGTTCAGGGACTGGGCCGAGGGCGGCGGCGTGGTCGAGAAGGTCGATTGAGCCTGCGGCGCGGGGCGGAGGACGCCCGGCGCGCTTGCCCGCGCCGGCGCCGCGTTCGTATCTCTCTGCAAAACCAGGGAAAAAAGCAGGAATCCGAGCCCGACATTCGGACCGCGCGTTAACGGGTTCTTCAGCCAATCGGCGCTGAATCCGCTGTCTCGGCCATAGTCGATCACCCGCGGCACCGGCGATGTTCAGGCTGTTGCGATACTTCTCCCTGACGAGCCTGCTGGTGCTTGCGCTGGCGCTGCTGGCGACGCTTTGGCTCTCGCACAGAGCCGCCATCGGCCGTCTGCTGCAGCTGGGAGAGGCCAACAACGTCGCCCTGACCCGCTCCTTCAGCAATACGATCTGGTCGACCTATTCCGATTTCTTCAATGAAATAGCCGAGCTCGATGGCGGAGCGATCCGGGCACACCCGCGGACAAAGGCGCTCGACATGGAGCTCCGCCGTCTGTCCACCGGCCTTTCCGTGCTCAAGGTCAAGATCTACAGCCTGGCCGGCAATACCATTTATTCCAGCGATCCGGCCCAGATCGGCGAGCGCCGTCCCGATCATCCAGCCATCGTGCGGGCGCGCCGGGGCGGGGTGACCAGCGAGTTGATCGAGCGCGGCAAGTTCAGCGCAATGGACGGCGAACGCGGCCGCGTCCATCTCATCGCGAGCTATGTCCCCGTCATCGGCGTGGGCCGCGAGGTGCTCGGCGTGACCGAGCTGTACAACGACGTTACCGGCGTCATCGCGGAGATCGACCATGAGCAACGGACGCTTGCGTTGCGCCTGGGCACGATCTTTGCAGCTCTCTACCTGGTGCTGTGCCTGATCGTGCGGAAGGGCAACCGGACGATCCAGGCGCAATACGACGAACTGCGCCGCAGCCGGGAGGAAGCGCAGACGCAGGCCGAACGGCTGCACGATGAAATCGTGCAGCGCGCCCGCGCCGAGCGCGAAGTGCTGGCGCTGCGCGAGGTCGAATTGAACCAGCGCGCCATGCGCGACGCCGAGAACCGCATCCTCACCGCGATCGAGGGGCTGGAGGCGGGCATCGCCCTGTTCGACCGCGACGACCGCCTGGTCGTCGCCAACCCCGCCTATCGCGCGATGCACACCATCATCTCCGACGTGGTGGTGCCGGGGGTGCCGTTCGAGACCATCCTGCGCGAGAACGTGCGACGCAGCCGCTTCGACCTCGGCGAGGTCGAAGCCGAGGAATACATCGCCGCCCGCCTGGCGCAGCACCGCAATCCGGGAGGGCCGCTGGCGCGGCGCCTGAGCGACGGAAGGTGGGAGCAGGTGCGCGAGCAGCGCCTGTCCGACGGCGGGGTCCTGCTGGTCATCCTCGACATCACGGCGGAGAAGGAGCGCGAAGCGGCGCTCCGGAAGGCCAAGGAGGAAGCCGAAACGGCGAGCCGGACCAAGACCGAGTTCCTGGCGAACATGAGCCACGAGCTCAGGACGCCCTTGAACGCGATCATCGGCTTCGGCGAGATCGTGCAGCATCGCATATACGGCGACGGCGACACGAAGCGCTACGCCGATTGCGGCAAGGACATCGTCGACAGCGGGCGGCACCTGCTCAACCTCATCAACGACATCCTGGACATGTCCAAGATCGAGGCGGGCCGTTACACGCTGGTGCTCGAGAAGGCCTCGGTGCCGGAGATCGCCGGGGACTGCCTGAGGATCATGCGCGGCCAAGCCGAGGGCGCGGCCGTCGCACTGGTAGACGAGGTCGATGCGGCATTGCCCCCGGTCTTCGCGGATCGGCGCGCGCTGAAGCAGGTGCTGTTGAACCTGCTGTCGAACGCCGTCAAGTTCACGCCCGCGGGCGGGCGGGTGACCCTGGGGGCGGCCCGCGGCGACGACGGCGGCATTGTCGTGCAGGTGTCGGACACGGGGATCGGGATCCCTGCGGACCAGCTCCCCCGCGTGCTGGAGCCCTTCCACCAGGTCGAATCGCCCTATACGCGCCGGCATGCGGGCAGCGGCCTCGGCCTGGCGATCTGCCGCCGGCTCGTCGAGCTGCATCGCGGAAGGCTGGAGCTCTCCAGCGTGCTCGGCCAGGGTACCAGCGTCCGCATCCAGCTGCCGCCGGCGCAGTCCGGCGAGAGCCGCTGCGCGGCCGCCTGAGCGGCGTCGCCGGCCTTGGCGACAGCCGAGCTTGCGACCCGACGGTCGTCTCAGGTCTTCCGCGGCACGATCAGCGCATCCACCGCCATGCCACTCTTGGGCAGGGCGATGAACGGGTTGATGTCGATCGACTCGATGCGGTCGGCGTTGGCGGCAGACCATGCATCCCGCCAGGGCCCGGATCTCCTGCTGGTCGCCCGCGGCTCGCGCCGCCGATGGCAGAGTCACGCCGGCGGTGTCGATGGCGGCTTGCGCTCCGCCGCACCTCCGGCGAGGCGCGGCAAGGGCCAGACTTCGGCAAGTTCCCTCGCCGCCGCCTTCAGCACCGGCGCCATCTCGATGACGCGCGCCTCGGGCATGCGAAACAGCGGCCCCGACACGCTGACCGTGCCGACGGCCGCGCCGCTCTCCCGCTCGCGGATTGCGACGGCGATCGTGGAAATGCCAGGCACCATCTCCTCGAACGAGGTGCCGAAGCCGCGCTCGCGCGTGCGCCGCAGCTCCTCGCGCAGCGACCGTTCATCGTTGACGATCGATCTCACGTAGCCCGGCGGCAGGATGAAGCCGCGACTCTTGATCAGGGATACCGCCTCGTCCTCGTCGAGCGTCGCCAGCCATGCACGGCCGTTGGCCGTCGCCTGCGGCGCGGTGATCTCGCGGCCAAGCTCGGCATCGTAGCGAATGCCCGAGGGGGCGCCCTGCGCGTTTGCCACGAACACGAGGGTTCCGCTTTCGATAATGGCCAGGCGGGCGAGCTCGCTGGTTCGCGCGGCGACGCGGTCCAGGATCGGCTGGCACAGCTCGACCAGCCCCATCTTGCCGAAGAAGCGGAAACCGATGACGGCGAATTGGACCGCGAGGCGGTAGTGCTTGCTGGCCTCGTCCTGGCAGGCGTAGCCGCGCTTGACGAACATGCCAAGCAGGCGGTGCGCCTCGCTCTTGGACATCTTCAGTCGCCGCGCGGCCTCCGAGATCGGCAGCCCTTCCGGGTGATCGGCAAGCAGCTCCACCGCGTCGAACACGCGGTCGATCATCGACCCTCTGGGCACGGCACTTCCTTTCGCGAACGTCGTTTATGTATGAGATGTGAATGGATTAACCGCAAATAGAAAAATCGCTTTATATCCGAACATCGTTCTATTATAAATCCCGCCGGCTTCCGCGTTTCCGTGTTCCAGGCGAGGCGCCTCGTGAACGTTTCACCGTGCCCCAGCATCCGGCCGTGTCGGCCCCGATGAGCGCCCCGGCGGACGCGACGCTGTCGGTCGACATCGGCGGGACCTTCACCGACGTCGTGGTGCGGCACGGCGGCGCGCTTTCGACCGCCAAGGTGCTCACCACCGCGAGGTCGCCCGAGGCCGGCGTGATGCAGGGCATCCGGGCCGCGCTCGATGCCGCCCGCCTGCGCCCGGCCGAGATCGGCCTGATCGTCCACGGCACGACGCTCGCCACCAACGCCCTGATCGAGCGCAAGGGCGCCCGCACCGCGCTGGTGACGACCGAAGGGTTCCGCGACGTGCTCGAGATCGGCGCGGAGCACCGCTTCGAGCAGTACGACGTCTTCATCGAGAAGCCGCGCCCGCTGGTGCCGCGGGATCTGCGCTTCGAGGTGTGCGAACGACTGGACGCCAAGGGCAACGTGCTGCGGCCACTTGACGCGGCGGGGGTCGGCGCGGTCGGGCGGAAGCTCGCGTCGCTGGGCATCGAGAGCGTCGCGGTCGCCTTCCTGCACAGCTACGTGGATCCCGCGCACGAGCAGCAGGCGGCGGGCATCCTGCGCGAGTGCCTGCCGGGCGTGTCGATCACGCTCTCGTCCGAGGTATGTCCGGAGATCCGCGAGCACAGCCGGTTCTCGACCGCCTGCGCCAACGCCTATGTGCAGCCCCTGATGGCGCGCTACCTGTCGGCGCTGAAGCTTCAACTGGGCGAGGCGGGGTTCCGCTGCTCGATGCTGCTGATGACGTCGGGCGGCGGGCTCACTACGCTGGAGACGGCGGTCAGGTTCCCCATCCGCCTGGTGGAGTCGGGGCCTGCGGGCGGCGCGGTGCTGGCGTCGACCATCGCGACCCAGCGCGGGCTCGACGACGTGCTGTCCTTCGACATGGGCGGCACCACCGCGAAGATCTGCCTGATCGACCGCGGCGAGGCCCAGGCCGGCCGCGAGTTCGAGGTCGCACGGGAATACCGCTTCGCCAAGGGCAGCGGCCTGCCGCTGCGCATTCCGGTGATCGAGATGGTGGAGATCGGCGCGGGCGGCGGCTCGATCGCCGGAGTCGACTCGCTCGGCCGCCTGCAGGTGGGGCCGGAGAGCGCGAGCTCGGACCCCGGTCCCGCCTGCTACGGCCTCGGCGGACGGGCGGCCACGGTGACCGACGCCGATCTCGTCCTCGGCCGGATCGACCCGGGCCGGTTTGCCGCGGCCCGCATCACGCCGTCGCTGGAGCGGGCGCAGGGCGCGCTCTCGTCCGGGGTCGCTTCCGCCCTGTCGCTCGGCGTCGAGGGCGCCGCCGCCGCGGTCAGCGAGATCGTCGAGGAGAACATGGCGAGCGCGGCCCGCGTCCATGCCGCCGAACGCGGCAAGGAGCTTGCCAGCCGCACGCTCATCGCCTTCGGCGGCGCGGCACCGCTGCATGCCGCGCGCGTGGCGCGGAAGCTCGGCATCAGGCACGTGATCGTCCCGAGCGGCGCCGGCGTCGGCTCGGCCGTGGGCTTCCTGCTGGCGCCGATCGCCTACGAGGTGGTGCGCAGCCGCCATGTCCGGCTGGCCGATCCGGATCGGGCGGCGCTGCAGGCGATGCTCGATGCGATGGAGGCGGAGGCGCTGGAGGTGGTCGCGCCCGCGGCACGCGGCGCCGCGCTGGCGACGGCCAGGACCGCGGACATGCGCTACGTCGGACAGGGCCACGAGGTGACCGTCCAGCTGCCCGACGGGCCCGTCGACGAGGCGTTCGTCGCCGAGGCGCGCCGCCGCTTCGCCCAGCGCTACGAGGCGCTGTACACGCGCGGCATCCCGAGCCTCGATATCGAGGTGCTGAGCTGGGCCGTCCGCGTTTGCGATCGGCGTGCGCCGCCCGAACGCTGCGCCCCGCCCGCGCCCGACGGGCGGCAGCCGCCTGCCGTCGGCGTGCGGCCGGTCTTCGACCCCGCCGCCGAGAGGCGGATCGAGGCCCGCGTCGTCGATCGGCGCGCGTTCGCGCAGAACGTCTCGCTCGCCGGGCCCGCGCTGATCGTCGAGGACGAGACGACGACTCTCGTCCCGGCGGGATTCGTCGCGGCGGTGAACGCGCACGGCCATATCGAGCTCACGGCGGCCGCGGGCGGGGGAGGCGCGTGATGGACGGCTCGGACGCGCTCTCGCCGATCAAGCTGCAGGTCCTGTGGAACCGGATCGTCGCCGCGGTCGAGGAGCAGGCGCAGACCCTGATCCGCTGCGGCTTCAGCACGTCGACGCGCGAGGCGGGCGACCTTTCCGCCGGCGTGTTCGACACAGGCGGGCGCATGCTGGCGCAGGCGGTCACCGGAACGCCAGGGCACGTCAACTCGATGGCGGGCGCGGTGACGCATTTCCTGCGCAGGTTCCCGATCGAGACGATGAAGCCCGGCGATTCCTTCGTGACCAACGATCCCTGGGTCGGCGCGGGGCACTTGAACGATTTCACCGTGGTGACGCCGGTCTTCCGCGCGCGCAGCCCGGTCGCGCTCACGGCTTCGACCTGCCATGTGGTGGACATCGGCGGGCTCGGCACCACCGCCGACGGCCGGCAGGTGTTCGAGGAAGGCCTGCAGGTGCCGATCATGCGGCTGGCCAGCGCGCACGGCATGAACGAGGACCTGCTCGAGATCGTGCGCGCGAACGTGCGCGAGCCGATCCAGGTGGCGGGAGACCTGTATTCACTCGTCGCCTGCAACGAGGTCGCCGGAAGGCGCCTGAACGACGTGCTGGACGAGTTCGGCCTGTCCGACATCGGGCGGCTCGCCAGCTTCGTGATCGAGCGATCGAAGGCAGGGATGCTGGCGGAGATCGCCCGGCTGCCGGCGGGACGCTACTGCTACGCGATGGAGGTCGACGGCATGGACCGCCCGGTCCTGCTCGCCGCCGCCATGACGATCGGCAGCGAGGGCATCGACGTCGACTTCGCCGGCACCTCCGGCGTGGCGGCGCGCGGCATCAACGTGCCGCTCCAGTACACCGCCGCCTATGCCTCGTACGGCGTGAAATGCATCGTGGCGCCGACGATCCCGAACAACGCGGGCTCGCTGTCCGCCATGCGGTTCACCGCGCCGGAGCACACCATCGTCAACGCCAGGCGGCCCAGCCCCGTGTGCGCGCGGCACGCCGTCGGCCAGCTGCTGCCGGACCTGATGTTCGGCTGCCTGCGGCAGGCCGTGCCCGACCGGGTGCCGGCGGAGGGATGCTCCGCCCTGTGGAGCCTGTTCCTGTCCGGCGGCGCGGGCCGCGTCGACGTGGACCCGTCCGGGCTCGCCAACGCGACGCCGTTCAGCGTGCTGAGCTTCCATTCCGGCGGCGTCGGGGCGCGGCCGAACCGGGACGGCCTGTCGGCGACCGCGTTCCCCAGCGGCGTGCGCAGCGTGCCCACCGAGATCACCGAGGCGATCTCGCCCGTCATCATCTGGCGCAAGGAGCTGCGCGCCGGTTCGGGCGGCGCCGGGCGTTTTCGCGGCGGCCTCGGCCAGATCATGGAGGTCGGCAACGTCGAGGGCGCGCCGTTCACGATCGACGCGATGATGGACCGCATCCATCACCCGGCCAGCGGCGCCGCCGGCGGAAAACCGGGTGCGGCCGGCAGGATGTCGCTGCGCTCGGGCAAGGCGCTGCGCGGCAAGGGCAAGCAGCTCGTGCCCGCCGGCGACGTGCTGGTGGTCGAGATGCCCGGCGGCGGCGGCCACGGCGATCCGAAGCTGCGCGACCCCACGGCGATCGCGGCGGACGTGCGGAACGGGTTCGTGTCGGAGGCCGAGGCGCGCAGCCTCTACGGCTACCGCGGCCCCGGAGCGACAGACGAGCGTTCCACGGGTTGATCAGGCAAACGCAACAGGGAGGTCGAAACCATGGTCCATTCACTGCGCCGCGCCGCTCTGGCGCTCTCATGCCTCGTCGCCGCCGGCGCCGCCGGGGCGGCGGAGCCGATCAAGATCGGGTTGACGTCGAGCTTCACCGGCACGGCCGCGCTGTTCGGCCAGCACGACCGCTACGGGGTCGAGATGGCGATCGCGGAGATCAACGCCAAGGGCGGCGTGCTCGGGCGGCCCCTCGCGCTCGAGGCCGAGGACAACAAGTGCAACCCGGCAGAGGGCGTCAAGGCGGCCAACAAGCTTCTTTCCGAGCACAAGGTCGTCGCCATCGTCGGCGCGATGTGCAGCTCGGTGACGCTGGCCATCATGCCGCTGGTCCAGCGCGCGGAAACGCCGCTGGTGATCCCGGTGTCGACCAGCCCGGCGATCACGCCGCTGTCGGGCAAGGGCGGCAACAACTGGGCGTTCCGCACCACGCCGTCCGACGACGGCATGGCCGTGGCCATCGGCCGCTACCTCAAGGCGCAGGGCGTCAAGAAGGTGGCCATCATCGCCGAGGACACCGACTATGGCCGCGGCGGCGCCAAGGGGATGACGGAGTCGCTGAAGGTGAACGAGATCGCGCTGGCGGCCGTCGAGTACGTGCAGCAGAACACGCCAGACTTCACCACGCTCCTCACCAAGATGGAGGCGATGAAGGTGGATCGCGTGGCCGTGTACCTGCTGTCGTCCGACGTGCAGAGCTTCTTCCGCCAGTACGAGGCGTTCGGCGCCAGGACGCGGGTGACCGGCCGCGCCGAGATGTCGGTCGTGCGCGGCGCGGTGTCGCCCGAGTTCCTGGCCAAGGGCGGGCTGGACGGGACGAGCGGCCTCAATCCCTACGCCGCCGACCTGGATTCGCCGGCGAACAAGGAGTTCGTCGCGCGGTTCAAGGCGCGCTACAACACCGCGCCGATCCAGATGAGCTTCTATTCCTACGAGGCGACGAGGCTCCTGGCCGACGCGATCCAGCGGGCGGGCAAGGTTGACCGCCACGCGATCCGCCAGGCGCTGGAGAAGACGAAGTACCAGTCGATCATGGGCGGCACCATCGAGTTCGACGAGCACAACCAGTCGCACAACAACACCGTCATGATCGAGCTCAAGGACGGCGGCAAGGTGACGATCGTCGGCCTCTTCAAGACCTGACGCCGGCGTGGCACCTTCTGCTTCCCGGCGCGGGCCGGCCGCTGCCGCGCGACAGGCGCGGGAGCGGCGCCGCCCGGGCGGACGGCAGGCCGGATCATGGACGCGCAGCTTCTCGCCCAACTGACCGTCAACGGCATCGTCATCGGCGGCGTCTATGCGCTGCTGGCGATCGGCCTTTCGCTCATCTTCGGCATCCTGGGCGTCGTGAACTTCGCGCATGGCGAGCTCTACATGCTGAGCGCCACGGCCGCCTACGCGCTGGTCGCCGTCCTCGGCATCGGCTTCTGGCCGGCGACGGTCGCGGTGGTCGTGCTTTCGGCGCTGCTCGGCGCGGCGATGTACGACCTGTTCCTCAAGCGGCTCGGCCATCGCGACTTCGAGCGCAGCATCCTGCTGACGGTCGGCCTCGCCATGGTGCTGCAGAACGGCGCCCTGGTGCTGTGGGGCGCCGAGCCGCGCTTCCTGCGCGTGCCGTCGCTGGCGGGCTCGGTGGCGCTGCTGGACGTCCGCATCCCCGTGACGCGGCTGGGCGCCCTCGTTGCCGCGCTGGCCGGGCTCGCCTGCCTCGCCTGCCTGCTCTACCTCACGCGTCTCGGCCAGGCGATGCGCGCGGTCGCGGCCAACGCCACGGCCGCCGCCGTCGTCGGCATCCCGACGCGCCGCATCGCGCGCGCGACCGTCGCGGTCGGCCTCGCCATGTGCGGGCTCGCCGGCGCGATCCTGGCGCCGGTCTATTCCATCCATCCGCTGATGGGCACGCTGTTCGTGCTCAAGGCGTTCGCCATCGTCATCATCGGCGGCATGGGCAACCTGCTGGGCGCCGGGATCGTCGCCTTCGCGCTCGGCATCCTCGAAAGCGTGCTCGGCGGCTACGTGTCGCTGGCGACGACCGAGGCGATCGTGTTCGCGGCGATGATCGCGGTGCTGCTGTTCCGGCCGCTCGGGGTGTTCGGGCGCGGGGTCCGCGTATGACGGCGCGCGCGGGTGCCGGGGCCGGCGCGATAACGGCGGCGGGACGGTCCTGGCCGCGCCGGGCGGCCGCGCTTGCCGCCGTGCCGGCGCTCTATGCGCTGCCGTTCCTCGGCCTGTCGGAATACGTCATGGCCGTCGCCGTCAGCGCGGCCGCGCACTGCGTCCTCGCCGTCGGGCTGAACCTGGTCTACGGCTATGCCGGCCTGCTGTCGCTCGGGCAGGTCGCGTTCTGGGGCATCGGGTCCTATGCCGCGGCCCTGCTGGTGGTCGACGCCCACTGGCCGATCTGGGCCGCGGTCGCCGCCGGCGGCGCGGCGGCGGGCGCCGCCGGTCTCGCCGTCGGCTTCAGCTCGCTCAGGCTGTCGCGCCACGCCTTCGCGATCGTCACGCTGATCTTCGCGCTGCTGATGCAGCTGGTGGCGCGCGACTGGTCGAGCATCACGCGCGGGCCGCTCGGCATCCCGGGCCTGCCGGTGCCGTCGGTCGAGATCGCCGGCGTCGGGACCTACGCGTTCAACACGGCGGGCCGCTTCTACATCCTGATGCTGACGCTGGCGCTGCTGTCAGTCGGCGCCGTGTACGCCGTGGTCCATTCGCGCGTCGGCCGCGCCCTGGCGGCGATCAGGGAGAACGAGGCGCTGGCGGAGTCGCAGGGCATCGATTCGCTGCGCTACAAGCTGCTGGCGATCGGGCTTTCGGCCGTGCTGAGCGGCCTGGCCGGGGGCCTCTACGTCTTCCACCTGTCGATCGTCGATCCCACCATCTTCGACTTCGCCTATACCGAGGCGACCCTGATCATGGTGATCGTCGGCGGGCCGGGCTTCTTCTGGGCCGTGGTGGCGAGCAGCATCGGCTTCACCGTCCTGCCCGAGTTCCTGCGCGTCGCCGACAAGATCCGCTACGTGCTCTACGGCGCCGTCCTGGTCGCGGCAATGCTGGTCATGCCGCGGGGTATCGGCGGGCTGATCCGCGACCGCCGCGTGGCGGCGATGAAGCGCGCGCTGCGCGGGGCGCCGCGGTGAGCGCCGTGCCGTTCTTCCGCGTCGAGGGCCTCGGCAAGGCCTTCGCCGGCGTCCACGCCGTCGACGGCGTCACCTTCGAGCTCGAGCGGAACTCGATCACCGGCCTGATCGGCCCCAACGGCTCGGGCAAGAGCACGACGATCGACTGTCTGAGCGGGTTCCAGAAGGCGAGCGCGGGGCGGTGGCGGCTCGAGGGCGAAGAGCTGTCGCGCCTGCGGCGCCACGCGATCGGCAAGCGCGGCCTGACGCGCACCTTCCAGGCCGTGCGCGCCTACGAGAGCCTTTCGCTGATGGACAACCTGTGCGTGGCGCGCCAGGAGCACGAGGGCGTGGGCTGGATCGACGCCCTGCTGCACGGCCGCGCGGCGGCGGCGGCCGACGCCGCCGCGCGCGAGCGCGCGCTCGAGCTGCTCGACCTGATCGGCCTCGCCGCGCTTGGCGACGCCCCGGCGGGGACGCTGTCCTACGGCCAGCGCAAGCTGCTGTCGATCGCCGCCGCGGTGATGACGGAGCCGAAGCTGGTCCTGCTGGACGAGCCGGTCGCCGGCGTCAACCCGACCATGGTGCTGAAGGTGGCCGAGCTGCTGCGCCTGCTGCGGCGCCAGGGCGTCACCCTGCTGGTCGTCGAGCACAACATGGACTTCGTCATGCGGCTGTGCGAGCGGATCATTGTGCTGGAGGTCGGCCGCATCCTGGCCGACGGCCCGCCCGCGGCGATCCGCGCCGACGCGCGCGTGCTCGAGGCCTATATCGGCGGCGCGGCCGGCGCGCGCGCGGGGGCCGCGGCATGAGCGCGGTGCTGGCCTTCGACAGCGTGTCGGCGGGCTACTCCGACGAGCCGATCCTGCGCGACATGTGCTGCGCCATCGCCGGCGGGTCCGTGACCTGCCTGATCGGGTCGAACGGTGCGGGCAAGTCGACCATGCTCAAATGCATCTTCGGCCTGGTGCGCCATCTCGGCGGCCGGCTCGTGCACGAGGGCGAGGAGATCCAGTGTCTCGACTCGCTGGAGCGCCTGCGGCGGGGCATCGCGCTGGTGCCGCAGGGGCGCTGCAACTTCCAGGAGATGTCGGTGCGCGAAAACCTGTGGCTCGGCGCCTATTCGCTGCCCGGGGCCAGGGCCAGGCGCGCGATCGACCGGCGCGTCGCGCAGTTCCCCATGCTCGGGCGCAAGTGGAAGGAGCTGGCCGGCAATCTCAGCGGCGGCGAGCAGCAGATCCTCGAGATGTCGATGGCGCTGCTGATCGAGCCCCGGCTCCTGCTGCTGGACGAGCCGTCGCTCGGCCTGTCGCCGCGCATGATGGGCGAGGTGTTCGGCGTGATCGACCGGCTGGCCGGGGAGGGGGTCACCGTCGTCATGGTCGAGCAGAACGTGCGCGGCGCGCTCGAGATCGCCGACCACGTGATCGTGCTCGACCTCGGCCGCAAGGTGTTCGAGGGCGCGCCGGACGCGGTGCTGGCGGACCGGCACATCCGCGCGGCGTTCCTGGGCGGCGGCG
>CAZLBB010000017.1:57145-61057 GCA_964557415.1 uncultured Rhodospirillaceae bacterium | reverse complement strand
GCCGCGGCCGAGCCGCTCGACGAGCCGCCGGGCGTGCGCGCCGGATCGTGCGGATTGCGCGTCGGCCCCGGCTCGCGGTCGGCGAACTCCGTCGTCACCGTCTTGCCGACGACGACCGCGCCGGCCATGCGCAGCGCGAAGGCCGCCGCCGAGTCGCGGCCGCCGCGCCAGTCCTCGAAGATCGGGCTGCCGAACCCGGTCGGCAGGTCCGCCGTCTCGAAGATGTCCTTGAGCGCGATCGGCATGCCGTCGATCGACGACAGCGGCGTGCCGGCGTGATAGCGCGAAGTCGCCGCGTCGGCGGCGCGCCGCGCGGCGTCGATGTCGAGCGCGGCAAAGGCGTTGACCGTCGGCTCGCGCGCCTCGATCCGCTCGATGCAGCGTTCCAGGATGTCGCGGGGCGATCCCTGGCCCGGCCGGAAGCGCTCCCGCGCGGCGACGAAGCTCATGGCGGATGTCCTGGTCCTGCGTGCCCGGGCGTTGTATCAGGCTCGCGACGCCGTTGCCATCGCCGGGCGGGAGCACCATGCGGGAATCGGATTTCCGTGTCGCGGGCGAGGAGGATTCGCCGGACCCGGCGGCCGTGGTCAACGCGGCCTACGAGCCTGCGGAGCACCTGTTCGTCGACGGACCGCGCATCACGATCGACGAGGTGCGCGAGAAGCTGCGCCACGGCGCGTTCCTGGTCGACGGCGCCCGCCCCATGCGCGGCCTCGTCTGCGTTGCCGTTCTCGGCGATCTGGGTTTCTTCGGGCCGCTCGCCGTCGCGCCGGGGCAGCAGGGCACCGGCCTTGGCCGCCGGCTGGTCGAAGCCGCGGAGCGTTATTGCCGCGCGGCCGGCTGCCGCGCGATCGCGATCGACGTGGTCAATCACCGCCGGGTGCTGCTCGATTTCTACGGCCGGCGCGGCTATGTCGTGACCGGCCGCCGGCCCTTTCCCGACATTCCGGTCAAGATGCCGACGCACTTCGTCGTGATGCGGAAGACCCTGGCACCGGCAACCTAGGACCCGCCGCCCGGAGCGCCGTCGCGCCGCGCCGCCATGCCACGCCGCATCCAGGCACGCGAATCGAGCACGTTCAACGCCAGGGCCGCCGCCGCGTATGTCGGCACGCCGACCGCCAGCATGGCCAGGAGGCCGAGAGCGTTCCGCGGGAACGGCACCGCCCACAGCGCCAGGGCCATCGCCGCCGTGGCCGCGCCGACGCGCGCGAGCTGGCCGAACGGAACCGGAATGCGCGCCAGGCGGCGCCCGATCAGCGCGCTGAGCGCGAGATCCGTCAGCGTCGCCGCCGCCGCCGCGTAGGCCGCGCCGAGCAGGCCGTAGCGCGGCAGCAGCACCAGGTTCAGCGCCACGCTGACCGCGGCCGCGACGCCGTTGGTCATCAGGAACATCGTGCTGCGCTTGGCCAGGTGGAACACCTGGTCGAACAGCAGCGCCGAGATCGCCGACGCGGCGGCGGCGAGCACCAGCCACGGGATCAGCCCGGCGACGCCGGGGCGGAACGCGGGCCCGACCAGCACCGCGGCCAGATGCTCGCGGACCAGCACGAGGCCGACGGCGGCGGGCAGCAGCACGGAAGCAAGCGCGGCCGCGCTCCAGCCGAGCTGCGCCGCCCCCGCCTGCCGCGCGCGCGCGTGGGCGCTGACGAGCAGCGGGAAGACGGCCAGCTCCACGGCGCTGACGGCGGCGGCGACGGCGCGTTCGACGATCTGCGAGGCGGCGGCGTAGACGCCGACATCCGCCGTTCCCAGATGCAGCTCGATCAGGAACCGGTCGACCAGCTTGACGACGGCATAGAGGGCGAAGGACAGCGCCAACGGCAGGCCGAACCGCGCGAGCTCGCGCCGAAGCGCCGCATCGGGGCGGCCGTTGCGCAGTGCGTGCAAGGCCAGCCGCGCGTCCAGCAGCACGACGGCCGCCGAGCCGGACGCGAAGCCGAGCAGGATTCCCGCCGCGCCCCAGCCGAAACCGGCCGCGAAGACCAGCGCCAGGGCGAAGCCGGCCAGGTTCTGGCCGCTCTCGACCATCGTGTAGCGCCACGGCTCGAGCCGGGCCCGATGCACCTCGGCATTGATCAGAGCGAGCGAGCGGAAGGCGAAATACGGCAGCGCAGCCCACAATGCCGGCGCGAGCGTGTCGCGCACCGGCGCGAAGGACAGGATCAGCGCCGCGACGATCGCGGCGACCGCCGTCGTTGCGGCCAGGTACAGATACGTCGCTCGCAGCAGCTCGCCGTCGCGGCCGTTGCCGGCGCACTCGGCGTAGAAGCGCGTCAGCGCGACCTTCACCCAGTAGTGCATCACCTGCTGGCCGATCAGCACGCCGGTCAACGCGATCATGTACGCGCCGTACGAAGCGGCATCCATGATGCGGGTGAAAACGGCGATCGTCGCAACCGAGATCAGCGGCGACACGAGATTCGCCGGCAGATAGCGAATGATTTGGGGCAGCAGTGCCGCTCGTTCCCGCCGGTCGCCTGCGCGCTCGTGCGCCATGCTACGAGGCGACGGCGACGACGGTGAAGAACGCGACGTGCGGATGGTCGCCGTTCGGCGCGATCGGCCCGCCCTCCATGTCCAGGACCTCGACGACGCGAAAGCCGGCGTCGGCGACCTGGGCAAGCGTCGCCCCGAGCGAGGCATAGTAGAGCAGCAGGCGGAACGAGTTGGCGTCGTCGTTGACGATGGCGTACTCGGCGCATTCGCGCTCGTGGCGGCGATTGCGCAGCGAGTGGAACGTCGCGAGCGCGAAGCGCGCCCACGCGCGGGGCGACGCGGACGACGGCGGCGACGGGCGGCGTTTGATGCCGGCATAGGCGCGGTTGTGGCTGCTGAAGACGAACACGGCGTCCGGCTTCGACAGGCGCCGCGCCTCGCGCAGCACCGAGAGCCGCTTCTCGTGGCCCACGGAATCGATGCCGTTGAACGAGAACAGGATGAAGTCGTAGGCCGCGTCCGGCAGCGCGGACATGGACGCCGCGTCCATGACGTGAAATTGCGCCTGCGACAGGTGACCGAAGGCCGCGCGGCAATGCGCCACCATCGGCGGCGAGTAGTCGACGCCGTCATAGCGCGCCGCAAGCGGCGCGAAGGCGGCAGTCGTCCGCCCCGCGCCGCAGCCCAGATCGAGCACCGCCTTGCCTTCGATCTGCGCGCGATACGCGGCGATGACGCGACGCTCCGGCGGGATCAGCCCCTCGGACCGCACATACGCGGCGACCACCCGCGGCCGACCGTAGGCGGCGGGATTGATATCGTCTGGCAGCATCGCGCTTCTCCCGGACGGCCAGCGCCCGACTTCCGTCCGGGCAAGCCCGTCATAGTGACAGCTCGACACCGTCCCCCGGCAGTGAAATTTTTTTCATGAAGCGGGACGGCGGCGTTCACCGCCTCGGGATCACCCATCCATCCGCCACGGCGAGGCGCAGCGTGTCGCCGGGCCGCGGCGACTGGTCCGCCGGCGCCAGCCAATGCAGCGTCTGATCGGGTGCGGCGGCCGGCGCCAGCTCGACCGCGTTCTGCGCCCCCTGGTAGATGATGCGGCCGACCTTGGCGGCGATGCCGTCGCCGGCCGTGAGCGACAGCGCCTCGGGGCGCAGCAGGACCAGCGCCGCGCCGGGCTTCGCGTCGGCCGGCGCGCGCAAGCCGACGCGCGCGCCGAGCACGTCGACCGTGGCGTGGCCGGCATGCGCGTCGACGACGGCCGCCGCCACCACCGCGCCCTTGCCGATGAAGCCGGCGACCATCTCGGTCGCCGGCTCGCGGTAGAGCGTGCGCGGATCGGCGAGCTGCACCAGCTTGCCGCCGTCCATGACCGCGACGCGGTCGGCCAGCGCCAGCGCCTCGGCTTGGTCGTGCGTCACGTAGAGCATGGTCGCGCGCGTGGTGCGGTGGAAATCGGCGAATTCC
>CAZLBB010000017.1:0-57135 GCA_964557415.1 uncultured Rhodospirillaceae bacterium | reverse complement strand
ATGGCGCAGATGGACGTCGAGATTGGCTAGCGGCTCATCGAGCAGCACCAGGCGCGGGTCCATGGCGAGGCAGCGCGCCAGCGCCACGCGCTGGCGCTGGCCGCCGCTCAACGACGCCGGGCGGCGCTCGGCGAAATCGGCAAGGCCGACGGTCGAAAGCGCCTGCCCGACGCGCTTCTTGTACTCGGCGCCGCGCAAACCGCGCACCTCGAGCGCGTAACCGACGTTGCGCGCCACGGTCATGTGCGGCCACAGGGCGTAGGACTGGAACACGACGCCGACGCGGCGATCTTCCGGCGGTACGTGCAGGCCGGGCGCCGAGACGGTCTCGGCCCCGAGCCTGATCAGCCCGTCGTCCAGACGCTCGAATCCGGCGACCAGGCGCAAGAGCGTGGTCTTGCCGCAGCCCGACGGGCCCAGCACGGCCAGGAACTCGCCCTCGGCGACGGCGAGATCGACCTGGTCGACCGCGGCGCGATCGGGAGAGAAGCGGCGCGTGGCGCGCTCGAGCGTCAGGCCCGCCACGGCAGGACTCCGGCCGGCAGCCGCCGGCCGAACAGGCTGGCCCCGGCCATGACGACCAGGATCATCGCCACCGACAGCACCGACACGGCGGCGGCGCGCACCGTCTCGCCGCCCTCGTCGAGCGCGAACACGATGACGCCCAGCGTCTCGGCGCCGGCGGACCAGAGCAGCGCCGACACGGTCAGCTCGTTGACCGCCGTCAGGTACACGAGAATCCCGCCCGCCGCGGCGAGCGGCGCGACCAGGGGAAAGATGATGCTGCTGAGCCGCTTGCCGAAGCGCGCGCCGCACATCTGCGCCGCTTCCTCGAGCGCGCGGTCGATCTGCGCCAGTCCGCCGATCGCGGGCCGGAGCGCGAGCGTCAGGAAGCGCGCGAGATAGGCGACGAAGATGATCCACACCGTGCCGTAGAGCGACCAGCCGATCAGCGGGATGGGCTTCAGGAATATCAGGATGCAGGCGATCGCCAGCACCACGCCGGGCAGCGCGTAGGGCAGCTCGGCGGCGAGATTCATCAGCCGCAGCACGCGGTTGCGCTTCCAGACGATGAAATAGGCGAGCGGCACCGCGGCCAACGTCAACAGCAGCGCCGCGGCGCCGGCCAGCAGAATCGAGTTGCGGAAGGCGCGCGCGGTCGCGCCGGGCTGGAACAGCACCTGCTGGAACGCGGCGAAGCTGGCGGTATCGAGGGTAAGCCGCACGCCGTAGGCCGGCACCAGCGCCGTCACGAACAGCGCCAGCAGCGGCGCGGCGAGCACGATCGCGATCATCGCCCAGCACGCGGCCTCGACCCAGGAGCGCGCGCGGCCGAGCGAGAGCGCGAGCGACGGCGTCGGCGCGCCGATCGTGCGGTAGTCGCGCCGCTGCAGGACCCAGCCCTGCGCCAGCACGCCCGAGAAGGCGATCAGTCCCACCAACAGCGACAGCGCCGCGGTCTCGGCGATCACCTGCGGGCCGAAATTGGCGAGGCGCTGGTAGATCAGCGTCGGCAGCGTCAGGTAGCGCGCGGGGATCCCGAGCAGCGCGGGAATGCCGAAATTGCCGACCGCGGAGACGAAGGCGAGCGCCGTGCCGGCCACCAGCGGCGGCAGCGTCAGCGGAATCACCACGTCCTTGAGCACGCGCAGCCGGCCGGCGCCGCAGGCGCGCGCCGCCTCGACCAGCTCGCGCGGCATCGAGCGCAGCCCGGCGCGCAGTGCCAGGAACACCAGCGGCGCATGCTGGATGCCGAGCAGGAGGATGATGCCGCCGCGCGAATAGAGCGGGTTGGGCGAGCCGGGGGGCGGCGCGATGCCCAGCATGTTCAAGAGCACGCTGGCGGGGCCGAACAGCTGCAGCCAGGCCAGCGCATTGACCTGGGGCGGGATCATCAGCGGCACCATGAACAGGAACACCAGCACCGCCTTGGCGCGGATGTCGGTCAGCGCCACCAGGAGCGCCATGCCGCCGCCGACCAGCACCGACAGGAGCGTGCCGCACACGGCGACGTCGAGCGTGTTGACCGTCGCCGCCCAGACGCGCGGGCTGTCCAGCGCGCGCCGGATGACGTCGAGGGACGGCACGCCGCCGGGCGCCAGAGCCTCCCACAGCAGGCGCGCCATCGGCAGGACCGACAGGCTGAAGACGAGCAAAGCCAACGCGGCGAGGACGAAGGCCTCGCCGCGCGGCAGCAGCAGAAAGAAGCGCCTAATCAACCGACAAAGGTCAGCCGACCGAGGTCAGCCGCCGAACAGGTCGGCGAACTTCTTCTTGTTGTCCTTGTCGGTCTTCATGATGCCGGCAATGTCGCTGTCCATCAGCTTGATCTGGTCGAGCTTGGGGAAGCCCGCCGGCGGCGCGATCGACTTGTCGAGCGCGAGATAGCCGAGCTTGGCGGCGACCGCGAGCCCGGGCTCGGACAGAAGGTAGTCGATGAAGGCCTGGGCCGCCTGCACGTTCTTCGCCGTCTTCAGGATCGCGGCCGGCTCGGTCACGGCCGTCACGCCCTCTTTCGGGAAAACGAAGGTGACCGGCGCGCCCTTGGCCTGCTCGCGCAGCGCCAGGAAGTCGACCACGACGCCGTACAGCTTCTCGCCGCTGGCCACGGCCTTGTACACGTCGCCGTTGCCGCGCACGGCGACGGCGCCGTTCTTCGCCAGCTTGTCGAAATAGCCCCAGCCGAACGCCTTGTCCGCGGTCAGCGTGCCGACATGGATCGCGGCCGCGCCGGAATAGAGCGGGCTCGGCATCGTGATCTTGCCCTTGGCCTCGGCCGCCAGCAGGTCGTTCCAGGACTGCGGCGCCTTGGCCGACTTGTGCGCGACGATGCCGGTTGTGATCAGCTTGGTGCCGAAATAGGTCTTGTCCTTGTCGTAGGTGCCTGCGGGCAGGCTGCCGACCTTGGCGCCGGGATAGGACGCGAGCCGGCCCTGGCCCTTCAGCGTCTCCATGGTCATCGCGTCGGCGATCAGCAGCACGTCCGGCTTGGGGTCGCCGGCGGCGAACTCGGCCTCGAGCTTGTTCATGATCTGCGTGGTGCCGTTGCGCACCCAGTCGACCTTGATGCCCGGCTTGGCCTGCTGGAAGCCGGCGACGGTCTGCTCGGCGTCGCCCTGCGGCTGCGAGGTGTAGAGGACGAGCGTGCCGGTCTGCGCCCATGCGGAACCGGC
Organism: uncultured Rhodospirillaceae bacterium; assembly: GCA_964557415.1. Taxonomy (GTDB): domain Bacteria; phylum Pseudomonadota; class Alphaproteobacteria; order JAEULC01; family JAEULC01; genus JAEULC01. Next base: position 53,962 of record CAZLBB010000017.1, on the reverse strand, counting down.
GGCGGCAAGGATGAGCGCGGCGGTCGCGGCGCCCGCGAGTCTCAGCATCATGTGGCGATCCCCTCATGCTTGTTCGCTCGCGCGGGACCTTGGCCCGGCGCGATGACTGACTTGTGTCAGTTCGGTGACGTTATATGGACGCGGATGCCACCCGTTCGCAAGCGACTCCGCCAGGCCGCCGCCACGACCTGCGCTAAGTCCCTGTGACGGAACCGAATCAGTGGCCGAACCGGCGCCCGGGTGCGTCCCGTCGACACGGGCCGGGCCGGGCCGGGCCGGGGCCGATCCACGAGTCGGTTCAACGAGTTGATGAGGCTGGATACCCCAATATATGGGCGAGCTTGACCCGTCGAATCACCAGGCGTAGGGGTGATTCGACCGACTCTGCCGCTTTGCGGGCAATTTCGATCGAGGCCGGACCTGTCCGGGAGGGACCCGATGCGCGCGCTTGCCCTGACGACGATCCTTGCCACCGGCCTTGCCGCCGGCCTGGTCCTGACGCCATCCGGCGACAGTCGCGCCGGCGCGTGGGAGGATTTCAAGAAGGCCTGGGACGACGCGCGCATGCACAAGCCCGTGCCGCCGCAGATCGAGCAGGGCCTCGAGCTGATCGACCGCGAGCACTACACCGACGCGATGACCGTGCTCGAGCCGATGGCGCGGCTCGAGGACCGCGAGGCGCTGTACCAGACCGCGAAGATGTACGAGCTGAACCAGGGCCTGCAGGCCCAGGCGCTCGACGAGTACGACCGCATGGTCGAGGCGGCGCTGCGCTACCAGGCAGCATCGCGCATGGGCCATGCCGACGCGGCCTATCGGCTGGGCACGCTGTTCGCGCGCGGCGTCGGCGTGGCCTACGACCCGATCGCGGCGGCGCGGCTCTACCGCCAGGCGGCGGTCAAGGACCACGGCAAGGCGCAGTTCGAGTTCGCCACCATGCTGGCGAGCGGCACCGGCGTCACGCGCGACGAGTACGCGGCGCTGACCTGGTACCTGATCGCCGCCGAGCGCAACGACATCGCCGCCGCCGAGCAGTCGGCCGAGGCCCTGTGCGTCCGCCTGCGCCGCAAGCTCGACCTGGCGCTGGAGCTGCGCCAGCGCGTCGAGCGCCCGAACGAGCGCTTCCGCACGCGCTACCTGAAGCCCGCGCCGGTCGACCAGTACGACATCCTGCCCGCGCGCATCAAAGCCGCGATGGACCGCGCCATCGACTTCCAGCCCGAGGAAGGCGGCCGAGTCTACCAGGTCTCGATGCCGACCTGGCGCTGCTTCTCCGGCACGCCCGAGAGCTGATCGCGCACAACCGGCCCGTCGTCGCGATGCGCCACCCGTCCCCGCTGGGGATGGCGTTCGCTCGCGGTAAGGCATAGGCTTCCAGGCAGACACAAGTCCGCAAGGGGTGACGCGCCTGGATGATGGCGATGGTGCTGACCCGGCCGGGCCGCGCGCTGGAGCGGCTCGAGCTCGCGCGGCCCGAGCCGGGCCCGGGCGAACTGCTGCTGAAGGTCTCGGCCTGCGCCGTCTGCCGCACCGACCTGCACGTCGTCGACGGCGAACTCGACAAGCCGAAGCTGCCGATCGTGCCGGGGCACGAGATCGTCGGCCGCGTGGTCGCCTGCGGCGCCGGCGTCGACCGGTTCAAGCCGGGCGACCGCGTCGGCGTTCCCTGGCTGGGCTGGACCTGCGGCGAGTGCGCCTATTGCCGCGCCGGACAGGAGAACCTGTGCGGCCAGGCGCGCTTCACCGGCTACCAGATCGACGGCGGCTACGCCGAGTACGCGCGCGCCGACCATCGCTTCTGCTTCGCCATCCCCGACGCGTACGACGACGCGCATGCCGCGCCGCTGCTCTGCGCCGGGCTGATCGGCTATCGCGCGCTGCGCATGGCCGGCGACGACAAGCGGCTCGGCATCTACGGCTTCGGCGCGGCGGCGCATATCGTGGCGCAGGTCGCGGTGTGGCAGGGCCGGCGTGTCCATGCCTTCACCCGCGCCGGCGACACGGCGGCGCAGGAGTTCGCGCGCGGCCTCGGCGCGGTCTGGGCGGGCGAGTCGCAACAGGCGCCACCCGAGGAGCTTGACGCCGCGATCATCTTCGCGCCGGTCGGCGCGCTGGTGCCGGCGGCCTTGCGCGTGGTTGCGCGCGGCGGGCGCGTGGTGTGCGCCGGCATCCACATGAGCGACATCCCGAGCTTCCCCTATTCGATCCTGTGGGGGGAACGCCACATCCTGTCCGTCGCCAACCTGACCCGCCGGGACGCGGAGGAGTTCCTGGCCTTGGCGCCGAACGTGCCGGTGCGCACGCATGTCGAGTCGTTCGCACTGGCGGAGGCCAACACGGCGCTCGCGCGCCTGCGCGAGGGCCGCCTGAGCGGCGCGGCGGTCCTGCTGCCCGCGTGACACCAATCGCAGAGGAGGGCGCGACATGAACCAGGCTCTCGATATCAGCTTCCGCAACACCGACCGCTCGCCCGCGGTGGAGGAGGTCGTGCGCGAGCGCGCCCAGGCGCTGACGCGGCTGTGCGACAAGCTGATGCACATGCGCGTGGTGATCGAGATGGTCGGGCGCCATCACCGCAAGGGCCGCCTGTTCCGCACGCGTATCGAGATGAAGCTGCCGCGCCGCACCGTGGTGGTCGGCCGCGCGTCGGAATCCAATCCGGCGCACGAGGACGTGTATGTCGCCGTGCGCCACGCCTTCGACGCCGCGGCACGGCGGCTGCAGGACAACGCGCGGCGCCGCCGCGGCGAGACCAAGACGCATGACGGGCCGCCGCAGGGCAAGGTCGTGCGCCTGTTCCCCCAGGACGGCTACGGCTTCGTCGCCCTGCCCGACGGGCAGGAGATCTACTTCCATCGCAACAGCGTGGTGGGATCGAGCTTCGACAGGCTCGCGCTCGGCGACGCCGTGCGCATCACCGTGCACGAGACGGAAAGCGACAAGGGCCCGCAGGCCGGCACCGTCCGCCCCATCGGCCGCCTGCGCCAGGCAACCGCGCGCACGGCTTGAAAAGAATGGTTCACGCGGAGACGCGGAGATCGCAGAGCGCATCGCGTTGCGAGCCCGGGCGCTACTCTCCTCCGCGCCTCCGCGTCTCCGCGTGATCGACTTCTATTCCGACACCGCGAGGTCGATCTTGGTCTCGTGCTTGATGCGCTTGAGGGTGAAGCTGGTGCGGAAGCGCTTGATGTTGTGCTCGTTCGCCAGCACGCGCCGGGCGAAGGCGTTGTAGCTGTCCATGTCCGGGCACGCGACGACCAGCAGGTAGTCGATCTCGCCCGAGACGAAATAGCACTGCTGCACCTGCTTCTCGGCGGCGATCTTGCGCTCGAACGCCGCCAGCACGTCCTCGCGCTGGCGGTCGAGCTCGACGCCGACGAAGGCGAGGATGCCGTGGCCGACCTTGGCCGGGTCGACGATCGCCACGTCCTTCTGGATCACGCCGAGCTCGCGCAGCCGGCGCACGCGCTTGAGGCAGGGCGGCGGTGAGAGGCCGATACGACCGGCGAGCGCGAGGTTGGTGATCTGGTTGTCGTCCTGCAGCACGTCGAGGATGCGCCGGTCGATCGCGTCCAGCACGATCGTCGACGCGGGTTCGGCCTTCTTGCGCGTACGAATCCTGGGCATGGCTTTCCGGATATTTCCGTTGCTCCGATAGATGCCATTGCAGCATGAAAAGAAAATAAGCGAAACTTGAAATCCGTTGCCGTGGATTTCCCGCTAGCCTCTTGCGACCTGCAGAACGGAGGGCGCCTATGGACACCTTCAGCAATCGCATCGAAGTGCACGACCGCGACGCGCTGGCGGCGGCGCGCGCCGTGCTGGATGCCTGCGCCGACGCCAAGGCGATGGGCGACGCGGTCAAGGACGCCGTCGGGCGCAACGCGACCTGGCGCGGCGAGCAATGCATCAACCTGCTGGCGCCGGAAGCGCCGACCAGCCCGGGCGTGCGTGCGCTGCTCGCGGCGGAGATCGGCACGCGCGCGGCCGAGGGCCATATCGGCAAGGTCAACCGCTGGTTCGCCGGCACGCGCCATATCGACGAGGTCGAGGCGCTGTGCGTCGAGCTGCTGAAGCGCTACTTCCGCTGCAACTACGCCGACCACCGGCTCTGCGCCAGCATGATCGGCAACGCCGTGGTCTACACGGCCCTGAGCGCGCCGGGCGACGTGGTGATGACGGCGGCGCAGCCGGTTGGCGGGCATTCCTCCAACCGCAGCGACGGCCCGGCCGGCGTCATGGGCCGCAAGATCGTCGACATCCCGTTCGACCCGCAGGAACTGGTCGTCGACATCGACGCCTTCCGCCGGTTCGCGCCGCTGGTGCGGCCGAAGCTGGTGGCGCTCGGCCTGTCGATGTCGCTGTTCCCGCAACCGGTGGCCGAGATGAAGCAGGTGATCCGCGAATGGGGCGGGCGCTTCTTCTTCGACGCGGCGCACCAGCTCGGCCTGATCGGCGGCGGCCAGTTCCAGGATCCGTTGCGCGAGGGCGCCGACATCATGACCGGCTCTGCCGGCAAGACCTTCGCCGGCCCGCAATCCGGCATCCTGGTTTGGGACGACCCGGAGCTGACCGAGCGCGTCACCCATGCGGTCTTCCCGGTCTGGGCCGCGACGCACCAGGTCAATCGCGTCGCCGCGCTGGCGCTGGCGACCGCCGAGGCGATCGCCTTCGGCCGCGACTACATGGCGGCGATCGTCGCCAACGCCCGGGCGCTGGCCGGCGCGCTCCACGCGCGCGGCATCCCGATGCTCGGCGCGACGAAGGGCTTCACCACGACGCACCAGGCGATCGGCGACGTGCGGAAATTCGGCCGCGGCCTGGAGGTTGCGCAGAAGCTCGAATGCGCCAACATCATCGTCAACAAGAACCTCGTCCCGGCCGACAAGCCGGAGGACTGGGACTTCCCCGGCGGCATCCGCATGGGCACGATCGAGGTCACGCGCCAGGGCATGGGCCCGGACGAGATGACCGCGATCGCCGAGATGATCGCCCGCGTCGTCGTTCGCGGCGAGACACCGGAGAAAGTGAAGGGCGACGCGCTGGCGCTGCGCGCCGGTTTTCCCAGGCTCTATTACTGCTTCGAGAACGGGCTGCCGCCGAGGTAGGCGCGACATCGCGGGCGAGCGGCCGGCGGCATCGGCCGACGCGCCGACCGCGCGCGGCGGCCGGTCCGTTCGTGACGTTCCGTTGATCCAGGTCATTGGCTTGCGCCGCGCAATCCGCCTGACTCGCGACGGAGGCCGGACGTCGCATGCCCCTCTCGATTTCGCCCGAGCAGTTCCTGCTCGTTCTCGGATTGTCGTTCTTCTTCGGGCTCGCGTTCGAAGGCTTCTACAGCGCGCGCCCGCAGAAGCCGCCGGGCGGGATTCGGACGTTCCCTCTGCTGGCGCTGCTCGGGGCGGCGCTTTACATGGTGGCGCCGCAGAACGGATTGGCGCTTGCCGCCGGCGTGCTTGCGGTGGGCTCATGGCAGTTCGCCTATTACCGCTCGCGCGTTGGCCGGCCGAACCAAGACGCGGAAGGCCGCGACGCCAGCCTGATCGTGCCCCTGTGCAATCTCCTCGCATTCCTGCTCGGCCCGCTGACGCTCGCGGCGCCGCACTGGCTCGCCGTCGCGTTCACCGTCAGCGTCGTGATGTTCCTCGGCGCACGCGAGCGCCTGCACGAGTTCGCCAGCCGCGTTCCCGGCTACGAAGTCATCACGCTGGGCAAGTTCCTCATCCTGACCGGCGTCGTGCTGCCGCTCCTGCCCGACGAGCCCGTCACGCGGCTGACGCCGATCACGCCCTATCGCGGCTGGCTTGCGCTGCTCACCGTCTCCGCCCTGTCCTACGCCAGCTACCTGGCACAGCGCTACCTGCGCATGCGCGACAGCGCCGTGTTCGCCGCCCTGCTTGGCGGGCTTTACTCCTCGACGGCCACCGCGATCGTATTCGCCCGCCGGCTGCGCCACGAAACGGACGGTCGCGCCCTGCAGGCCGGCATCGTCCTGGCGACCACGGCGATGTATCTCCGCATCGGCGCCGCGACCTGGATCTTCAATTCCGAGCTGGCGTACGCCTTGTCGACGCCGCTGACCGCCCTTGCCTTTCTCGGCGCCGTCGCGGCCGGCGCCATCTTCTGGTGGCCCCGCCGTGCCCGCACCGAGACGGCGACGGAGATCGCCGCTTCCGCGAACCCGCTGGAGCTGTCGACGGCGGTGTTCTTCGCGGTGTCGTTCGTGGCCATCTCGATCGGGGTGGCCTGGGCCAGGTCGGCGCTCGGCACGGAGGGGCTGTTCTGGCTCGCCGGCGTCGTGGGGCTGATCGACATCGACCCCTTCGTTCTCAGCGTCGCACAGGGCGGCGCCGTCGATTTTCCCGACCCCGTGCTGGCCGCGAGCATCCTGGTCGCCGCCTCGTCGAACAATCTCCTCAAGGCGGGATACGCGCTGGCCGTGTCGCGCGCGCACCGGACTGTCGCGCCGGGCCTGACTCTGGTATCGCTCGCCGCAGCGGGCTTCGCCGCTGCCGTTTGGGGCTAGACGTCGCAGTGTAGACCGTGCGGCGGCGCAAAGCGTCCGGCGGGCACCGTGACCCGTTGGCGTCGTGGCCTGATACGGTCCCGAAGCCGCGTTGCAGTGAACGGGCCCGTTGATCGCCGCCCGCCGCCTTGACGCAAGTCAACGCAAACGGTCACGCTCGGCCCTAGCCTGCATCGTCGCCCGCGCCTGCCGGCGCGGCGGAGGGCACCGATGGAACTGGTCTGGCTCGTCTTCCTGTTCTTCATGCTGCAGCCGATGATCCGGCAGCGCTACCTGATGGCGATGCGGCACTACAAGATCGCGCAGCTGCAGAACCGGCGGCAGTCGCGCGTCATCACGCTGGTGCACCGCCAGGAGACCATGCGGCTGCTCGGATTCCCCCTGATGCGCTACATCGATATCGACGATTCCGAGGCGGTGACGCGCGCCATCCATACGACCGATCCAGGCACGCCGATCGACCTGGTGCTGCACACGCCGGGCGGGCTGGTGCTGGCCTCGCTGCAGATCGCCCGCGCGATCCAGCGCCATTCCGGCCGCGTGACCGTGTTCGTGCCGCACCTGGCGATGTCCGGCGGCACGCTGATCGCGCTCGCGGCCGACCAGGTCGTGATGTGCCCGCATGCCATGCTGGGACCGGTCGATCCGCAGGTCGGCGGCTTCCCGGCCGCCTCGCTGCTGAAGGTCGGGCGCGAGAAGCCGATCGCCGAGATCGACGACGAGACACTGATCATGGCCGATGTCGGCGCCAAGGCGACGCGCCAGGTTTCGCGCGCCCTGACCCAGCTGCTGCGCCGGCAGATGACGGAAGAGGCTGCCGCCGCGCTGGCCGATACGCTGACCAGCGGCCAGTGGACGCACGACTACCCGATCGACGCCGACGAGGCGCGCGGCCTGGGCCTGCGCGTCTCGACCGACATGCCGGAGGAGGTGCTCGAGCTGATGCAGCTCTATCCGCAGCCGATGGCCATGTCGCCGACGGTCGAGTACCTGCCGGGCCCGACCAGGCGCCCGGCGGCGCGGCCGCATTGAGGACGGCGATGGCGAGGACCGTCAAGGCACGCAGGAGGACGAAGGCGCCGCGCGGCGGGCCGCGCGGGCGCCTGCCCGCGCTGCGCCGCTCGGACAACGCCGTGGCCGCGTGGCATCCGGCCCCGCGCAGCGACGCGCCGCCGATCGTGTGGCAGGAGCCGCGCGAGCACGAGCAGGTCTCGCCGCTCGACCGCCTGACGCGCGCGACCGTCGGCCGCTTCACGGCCGGCATCGCGCCGTCGGCCCTGGGCGCCGCCTTCTTCGACTGGGCGATCCACCTGGCGAGCTCGCCGGGCAAGCAGGCCTTCGTCATGGAGAAGGCCGGGCGCAAGTGGACCCGCTTCCTGCATCACATCGCGCGCTGCGCCTGCACCGCGGGCCCCGTCGAGCCCTGCATCGAGCCGCTGCCGCAGGACCGCCGTTTCGTGGCGCCGGGCTGGCAGAAGCCGCCGTTCAACCTGATCTACCAGTCCTTCCTCCTGACGCAGCAATGGATTTACAACGCGACCACCGACGTGCACGGCGTGTCGCGCCACCACGAGGATGTGGTCAGCTTCGTCGCGCGTCAGATGCTGGACCTGGCGTCGCCCAGCAACTTCATCGCGACCAATCCCGAGGTGCTGGAGACGACCTTGCGCGAGCTGGGGCAGAACCTGGTTCGCGGCTGGACGAACCTGGTCGACGATTGGGAGCGCGCGGCGCTGGGCAAGCCGCCCGTCGGCGCCGAAGCGTTCGTGCCGGGGAAGACGGTGGCGATCACGCCGGGCAAGGTCGTCTACCGCAACCGCCTGATGGAACTCATCCAGTACGCGCCGGCCACGCGGCAGGTGCATGCCGAGCCGGTGCTGATCGTGCCGGCCTGGATCATGAAATACTACATCCTCGACCTCTCGCCCGAGAATTCCCTGGTCAAGCACCTGGTCGACCGCGGCCACACGGTGTTCATCCTGTCGTGGAAGAACCCCGGCGCGGGGGAGCGCGATCTGGGGCTCGAGGACTATCTGCGCCTGGGGCCGCAGGCCGCGCTCGACGTCATCGCACGCATCTGCCCGCCCCATGATCGAACGGGCGGCCGCGTGCACGGCGTCGGCTACTGTCTGGGCGGCACGCTGCTCGCGATCGCCGCATCGGCGATGGGACGCGACGGCGACGAGCGCCTCAAGACGTTGACGCTGCTCGCCGCGCAGACCGATTTCAGCGACGCGGGCGAGCTGATGCTGTTCATCGACGATTCGCAGGTCTCGTTCCTCGAGGACATCATGTGGACCCAGGGCTACCTGGACACCAAGCAGATGGCCGGCGCCTTCCAGATCCTGCGCTCGAACGACCTGATCTGGTCGCGCCTGGTGCACGACTATCTGCTGGGCAAACGCGCTCCGATGACCGACCTGATGGCATGGAATGCCGACGCGACGCGCATGCCGTTCCGCATGCACAGCGAGTATCTGCGCGGCCTGTTCCTCGACAACGACCTGGCCGAGGGCCGCTTCGCCGTCGACGGCAGGCCGGTGTCGCTGACCGACATCCGCACGCCGATCTTCGCCGTCGGCACCGAACGCGACCACGTGGCACCCTGGCGCTCGGCCTACAAGATCAACCAGCTCGTCGATGTCGACGTCACCTTTCTTCTGACCTCGGGCGGCCACAATGCCGGCATCGTGAGTCCGCCGGGCACGAACCGCGGTCACTTCCGCGTCGCCACGCGGCGCGAGCACGAGCGCCACGTGCCGCCGGACGAGTTCCTGCAGCGCGCCCCCCTGCACAAGGGATCCTGGTGGAAGTGCTGGTTCGACTGGCTGGGCGCGCACCAGGACGGCCGCGCCGCGCCGCCGCCGATGGGCGGCGCCGGCGCCGACCCGCGCGCGCTCGACGACGCGCCCGGCAGCTACGTGCTGCAACCCTGACGGCCAGCGGCGGAAGGATCGATCGATGCTCACGCGGGAGGACTGCCTCGCGTTCTGCGACCTGACCGAGGACGAGATCGCCGCCATCGCCGCGCACGAGCACGTGCCGATGCTGCTGGCGGCCGAGATGGGCCAGTACCTGATCCATCTGCCGGACGGCGCCACGCGCATCCGCCGCATCATCCTCGACGACATCGCCGAGGCCGAGAAGCGGGGACGCCCGGCGGAGGCGCGCCGGCTCAAGGCCGTGCTCCACCATTTCGCGCACAACCATCCCTGTACGCGGCGTGCCGCGACGCATTGAAGTGCCTGTCCGACGCGCGGACACCGCCGCTCGCCCTTCGGGCGGCGGCCGCCCACGCGGCGATTGAGACGCGCCCCCCGCCCGTGCCATGCTCGGCGAAACAGCGCCGGGCCGTCCCAGCGGCGCTCGAGCGGGAACGGGGTAGCATCGCTTGACCTGGTCGATCGTCGCGCGCGACGCGCCGAGCGGCGCCTTCGGCGTCGCCGTCTCCACCAAGTTCTTCGCCGTCGGGGCGCTCTGCCCGCATGCCATGAGCGGCGTCGGCGCGCTGTCGACCCAGGCGCTGATCAACCCGATGTACGGGCCGCGCGGCCTGCGCCTTCTGGCCGAGGGCGTGCCGGCGCCCGACATGGTCCGCATCCTGGCCGAATCCGATCCCGGCAGCCTCATCCGCCAGCTGCATGCCGTCGACCGCATCGGCCGCGTGGCCGCGCATACCGGCACGGGCTGCATCGACTGGTGCGGCCACCGCCTCGGCGACGGCTTCTCGGTCGCCGGCAACATGCTGGCCGGGCCGCAGGTGGTCGACCGCACCTTCGAGAGCTTCCTCGCCAACCACGACAAGCCGCTGGCCGAGCGCTTGATGCTGGCGCTGGAGGCGGGCGAGCAGGCCGGCGGCGACAAGCGCGGCAAGCAGTCCGCCGCCATGCGCATCTACTCGACCGAGGACTACCCCGACTACGACCTGCGCGTCGACGACCACCCGGAGCCGCTCAAGGAGCTGCGCCGGCTGCTCGAGGTGTACGAGGCCGACTTCAAGATGTTCCGCGAAGTGCTGCCGACGCGCGCCAAGCCCGCCGGCATCTATGACCGGGCGAAGATCGAGGAAGTGCGCGCGCGACGGCTGGGTTCCAGCAAGCCGTGAACGACCACGCCCCCGCCGCCGTCACGGCCGCGCCGCTGCTCGCGGTCGAGGACCTGCGCACCTATTTCGACGGCGAGGAAGGCACCGGGCGCGCGGTCGACGGCGTCAGCTTCACGCTCGGGCGCGGCCGCACGCTATGCCTGGTCGGCGAGAGCGGCTGCGGCAAGAGCGTCACCGCGCTCTCGATCATGGGCCTCGTGCCGCAGCCGCCCGGGCGCATCGCCTCGGGCGCGATCCGGTTCGAGGACCGCGACCTCCTGAGGCTCGGCCGCGAAGAGATGAACGAGCTGCGCGGCGACCGCATCGCCATGATCTTCCAGGAGCCGATGACGAGCCTCAACCCGGCCTTCACCATCGGCGACCAGATCGTCGAGGGCATCCTGCGCCATCGCCGCATCTCGAAGCAGGAGGCGCGCGCGCGCGCGATCGAGATGCTGCGCCGCGTGCGCATCCCGGCGCCCGAGCAGCGCATCGACGAGTACCCGCACCGCCTCTCCGGCGGCATGCGCCAGCGCGCGATGATCGCCATGGCGCTGGCGCTCAACCCGCAGCTCCTGATCGCCGACGAGCCGACCACGGCGCTGGACGTGACGATCCAGGCGCAGATCCTCGAGCTCCTGCGCGAGCTGCGCGCGGAGTTCGGCATGTCGCTGCTGCTGATCACCCACGATCTCGGCGTCGTCGCCGAGGTCGCCGACGAGGTCGCGGTGATGTACGCCGGCCGCGTCGTCGAGCGCACCGACGCCGCCACGCTGTTCCGGCGCCCCGGCCATCCCTACACGATCGGGCTCCTGGCCTCGATCCCGAAGCTCACGGTCGAGCAGGACGAGCTGCCCGTGGTCGAGGGCGCCGTGCCCAACCCGATGGCCCTGCCGCAGGGCTGCCGCTTCCACCCGCGCTGCCCCTTCGCCGACCAGGCCTGCCGCACGACCGAGCCCGCCCTCGCGCCGATCGCGTCCGGGCACGACGTCGCCTGCCTCAAGGCGCCCCTGGAACGCCATGTGCTCTAGGGCAGCGGCATGACGACGCAACCAACCCCGCCCCTCCTCCAGGTCACGGGCCTGGTCAAGCATTTCCCCGTGCGCAAGGGCGTGCTGCAGCGCGAGGTCGGGCGGGTGCGCGCGGTCGACGGCGTGGACCTGACGCTCGCGGCGGGTGAGACGCTGGCGCTGGTCGGCGAGAGCGGCTGCGGCAAGTCGACGCTCGGCCGGCTGGTGCTGCGGCTGATCGAGGCGACCGAGGGCTCGATCCTGTTCGAGGGACGCGACGTGCGCGCGCTGGGCGACCGCGAGGTGCGCGCCTTGCGCGGCCGCATGCAGATCATCTTTCAGGACCCGTATGCCTCGCTCAACCCGACGATGACGGTCGGCGACATGATCGCCGAACCGCTGATGCTGCACGACCTCGGCGATGCGGCGCAGCGCCGGCGGCGCGTCGAGGAGTTGCTGGGGCTGGTCGGGCTGATGCCCTATCACGCGCGGCGCTTCCCGCACGAATTCTCGGGCGGCCAGCGCCAGCGCATCGGCATCGCCCGCGCGCTCGCGGTCGAGCCGCGGCTGATCGTCGCCGACGAGCCGGTCTCCGCGCTCGACGTGTCGATCCAGGCGCAGGTGATCAACCTGATGCGCGACCTGCAGCGCCGCTTCGGCCTCGGCTACATCCTGATCTCGCACGGGCTCGCGGTGGTGAAGCACGTCGCCGACCGGGTCGCCGTCATGTATCTCGGCAAGATCGTCGAGCTGTCCGACAAACGGACTCTGTTCGCGTCGCCGCGGCATCCCTATACGCAGGCTTTGCTGTCGGCGATCCCGATCCCCGATCCCACGCTCAAGCGCCGGCGCGCCATCCTCGAGGGCGACGTGCCGAGCCCGCTCAACCCGCCGAGCGGCTGCCGCTTCCACACGCGCTGCGCCTATGCGCAGGCACGCTGCCGCGCCGAGGAGCCGGCGCTCGACGACAACGGCGGCGGCCATCGCGTCGCCTGCCATTTCTGGCGCCAGGTGCCGGCCATGGAGGCAGTGCGCGCGGGCATCGATGCCGATCCCGTGCTCGTGCGGCTGCAATCCTTCTTCCGGCCCGAGAAAGCGGGTGAATCGCTTGCAAGCCGGCGGGATGCGGGCCTAGCATGAAAGCAATGCCGGACTCGCGAAGTATCCAACCTGCGAACAGGGAGAGCTAGCCATGCGCATGCGCTTCTCGTTGATGGTCGGCGCCGTCTTGCTGACGCTGACGACCGCCGCCGCCGCCCAGACGCATCTCCGCATTGGCTTGGCCGAGGATCCGGACCTGCTCGATCCGCACCAGGCACGCACCTTCGTCGGCCGCCTGGTGTTCACGGCGCTGTGCGACAAGCTGGTCGACATCGACGCCGACCTGAAGATCATCCCGCGTCTGGCGACGGAATGGAAGTTCGCCGAGGACGGCAAGGCGATCACCATGAAGCTGCGCCAGGGCGTCAAGTTCCACGACGGCGAGAAGTTCGACGCGGCGGCCGCGAAGTACAATCTCGAGCGCGCGCTGAACCTGCCCGAGTCGCGGCGCAAGAGCGAGGTCGCCGCCATCGCCTCGGTCGACGTGGTCGACGACTACACGATCCGGTTGAACCTGAAGGCGCCGTCCTCGCCGCTGCTCTCGCAGCTGACCGACCGCGCCGGCATGATGGTCTCGCCCAAGGCGGCGAAGGAGATGGGCGCGGGCCTGGCGAAGAACCCCGTCTGCTCCGGCCCGTTCAAGTTCGTCGAGCGCGTGCAGAACGACCGCATCGTGCTCGAGCGCTTCGCCGACTACTGGAACAAGGGCCAGATCCACTTCGACAAGGTCACGTTCGTGCCGATCCCGGACGCGACGGTCAGGCTCGCCAACCTGCAGTCCGGCCAGCTCGACCTTCTGGAGCGGCTGCTGCCCACCGACATCGCCGCGGTCAAGGCCGACAAGCGCCTCGTGCTCAATCCGGTGGTCGGCCTCGGCTACGCAAGCTTCAGCATCAACGTCGGCCAGACCGAGCGCGCCAAGACGCCGCTCGGCCAGGACCCGCGCGTGCGCGAGGCGGTCGAGCTCGCCATCGACCGCAGCATCATCAACCAGGTCGTCTTCAACGGCGAGTTCACGCCCGGCAACCAGCCGGTGGCGCCGAGCAATGTCTTCTATGCCAAGACCCGGCCGGTGCCGAAGCGCGACGTCGCCAAGGCGAAGGAGCTGCTGAAGTCGGCCGGCCAGCCGAACCTCAGCTTCGAGATGCAGGTGCCGAACGACACGCAGCAGCAGCAGGTCGCGCAGGTGATCCAGGGCATGCTGTCCGAGGCCGGCATCACCATGAAGATCGTCTCCATGGAGTTCGCCACGGTCCTGCAGAACCAGACCAAGCGCAACTACCAGGCCTCGCTGGTCGGCTGGTCGGGACGCCCCGACCCGGACGGCAACATCCACATCTTCCTGAAGCATGGCGCGCCGCTCAACGAAACCGACTACAACAATCCCGAGGTCGGCAAGCTGCTCGACGCCGCGCGCGAGACCTACGACGTGGCCAAGCGCCAGGAGCTCTACACCAAGGCGGCCGAGCTGTACCTGGCCGACCGCCCGATCATGTACCTCTATCACCAGAAATGGCTGTTCGTGCACTCGGCCAAGCTTGCCGGCTTCAAGCCCCTGCCCGACGCCATGATCCGCCTCGAGGGCGTGAAGCTGCAGTAGGCGCCTCACCGATGTGCGGCGGTGCGGCACGCGTCCTTCGACAGGCTCAGGACGAGGACCGGGTCCTTTTCCTCATCCTGAGCTTGTCAAAGAATGACTGACGCGGTGCGACACGGCTAGGCGCCATGTGGGCCTACTTCCTCAGCCGCCTCGCGATCGCGGTGCCGACGCTGTTCATCGTCACCATCATCGTGTTCGGGCTGCAGCATCTATTGCCCGGCGACCCGGCGCTGGCGCTTCTGGGCGAGGACCGCTCGCCCGAGGCCTATGAGCAGGTGCGCCTGCAGTACAACCTCGACAAGCCGGTGCCGGTGCAATACGCGCTGTGGCTCGGCAACGCGCTGACCGGCGACCTCGGCGCCAGCCTGCGCACCAAGAAGCCGGTGGCCGAGCTGATCCTTGAGAAGCTGCCGGTCACGATCCAGCTCGCGCTCATGTCGATGACGATCGCGCTGTTGATCGGCATCCCGACCGGCATCCTGTCGGCGGTCAAGAAGGACAGCGTCTGGGACTACGCGGCCAACGTGCTGGGCCTGTCGGGGCAGTCGGTGCCGACCTTCTGGCTCGGCATCATGCTGATCCTGCTGTTCTCGGTGCGCTGGGGCCTGCTGCCGGCCTCGGGCTATGTCAGCCCGTTCGAGAGCCCGGTCGACAACCTGCGCGCCATGATCATGCCGGCCTTCGTGCTGGGCGCGGCGCTGGCGGCCGTCATGATGCGCCACACGCGCGGCGCCATGCTGTCGGTCCTGCGCTCGGACTACGTGCGCACCGCCCGCGCCAAGGGCCTGAACGAGCGCCGCGTGGTGCTGCGCCACGCGCTGCGCAACGCGCTGATCCCGATCATCACGCTGGGCGCGCTCCAGCTCGGCCAGCTGCTGTCGGGCGCCGTGCTGACCGAGCAGGTCTTCACCATTCCCGGCTTCGGCAAGCTGATCGTCGACGCCGTGTTCAACCGCGACTACGCCGTGGTGCAGGGCGTCGTGCTGGTCACGGCGACCGCCTATATCGGCCTCAATCTGATGGCCGACATGGCGTATTTCCTCGTCAACCCGCGGCTTAGGGGCTGACGCGATGACCGCCGACGTCGCCCTCGGCACCGGCCCATCCGCGCCCGCCGCGCCGGCCGCGCCCAGCCGCGCGCGCCGCATCTGGCGCCGGCTCTGGCGCCGCAAGGGCGCGGTGGTCGGCGCCGCGCTGGTGCTGTTCTTCGTCGTCGTTGCCGTGCTGGCGCCGTGGATCTCGCCCTACGACCCGGCCAAGGCCGACTGGCTGCAGGTGCGCAAGGCCCCCAGCGCCGCGCATTGGCTCGGCACCGACGAGATCGGCCGCGACCTGCTGGCGCGCATGATCTGGGGCGCGCGCGCCTCGCTCCTGGCCGGCGTCGTGTCGGTCTCCATCGCGCTTCTGATCGGCGTGCCGGTCGGGCTCTTGTCGGGCTATTGCCGCGGCTGGATCGACCACGTGCTGCAGCGGATCACCGACGCGCTGCTCGCCTGCCCGTTCCTGATCCTGGCGATCGCGCTCGCGGCCTTCCTGGGGCCCAGCCTCACCAACGCCATGATCGCGATCGGCGTGTCGACCGTGCCGGTCTTCGTGCGCCTGACGCGCGGCCAGGTGCTGGCGGTCACGGTCGAGGACTACGTCGAGGCGGCGCGCGCGGTCGGCAACCCGCACTACCGCATCGCGCTGCGCCACGTGCTGCCCAACGTCGTGCCGCCGCTCCTGGTGCAGTCGACGCTGTCGATCGCCGCCGCCATCCTGGCCGAGGCTAGCCTGTCGTTCCTCGGCCTGGGCCAGCAGCCGCCCGCGCCGAGCTGGGGCAGCATGCTGAACACGGCGAAGAACTTCCTGGCACAGGCGCCCTGGATGGCGTTCTGGCCGGGCATCGCCATCTGCCTCGCCGTGCTCGGCTTCAACCTGTTCGGCGATGGCCTGCGCGACGCGCTCGATCCGAAGGAGAGTTGACGGGCGGCCGGGAGTCCCGGCCCGCCCACCGAGTCACGCCGCCTTCGGCGCCGCGACGAAGCCGTCGACCTCGGCGTTGAGCCGGGCCGACTGCCGCTCGATGTCGGCGGCGGCGTCCAGCACACGGCCGGCGGACTCGGGCGTCACGCCCGCGCCCTTGCTGAGCGCGGGCATGGTCGCGGCGACGGACGTCGTGGCGGCCGGCGCCGCGTCGGGCGGTCTCGTGGCGCCGGCCGAGCCGCTCGGCGGACCGACGATCCCCGGCATCGCCTGGACCACCGCCGGTGTCTGCCTGGCGTCAGGCGCATTCGCTCGACGTCGATCCTATTCAAGCCAAGTACCGAGCCCGATCGAATCGTCGATCAGGTCGAGGCAGGTGTAGCGGTTGCGGATACGCCGCGCCCACGTCACCGCCGTCCGGTAGAACGCGTGCGGCCAGCCGAGCTCGGCCGGGCGGCGCGGCGCGCCGACGCGGGCCAGCACATCGTCCAGGCGCTCGGGCGGCAGCAGCTTCGACTTCAGCTCGTCGCGCAGCACCGGCCAGCTTCCGGCGAGCAGGGCGTTGACCCGCTCGGTCTCCGCCACGTCCAGCGCCTTGGCGCGGAACTCGGCCGCGCACTCCGCACCGCTGGCGCCGAAATGGGCACGGATTGCGGCCTCATTGACGGCGGTCCGGCGCAGGATCGGCGGCTCGTCCAGCGCCAGCAGCCGCGTCTGCAGTCGCGCCACCGTCAGCGTGGCGACGCCGACCTGCTCGCCGTGCAGCGCGTCGCGGCCGAGCGCGACGCGCGCATGGCCGTGGCTCATCATGTCGGCATAGTGGCTGATCAGGTGCTCGGCCTGGCTGGCCGGCGCGCTGGACCCGGCGATGCACATGCCGATGCCGCTCAAGACCAGCACGCGCGCCAGGCGCTCGAGCGCGGCAAGATCGCCGCGCGTCAGTCCGCCGGCGGCGTCGAAAAGCGCCGGCTCGTCCTCGGCCAGCAGCAGGAACGGCGTCTCGCTGTAGGCTGTGCCGCGCAGCCGGTGCGACAGGAGCCAGTCCACCTGCGCGGTCGTGCGGCACAGGCTGTCGCCGAGCCCGCTCAGGATCATTTGAGCCGGCGCGCGGGCGAGCACGCCGAGGTCGATGAACACGCCGCGCGCGCCCTGGGCTGGCAGCGACTTCTTGTGCCCGTGCGCCGTGATCGCTGCGCTGGTCGAGGTGTAGCCGTTCATCGATGCCGCCGTGGCGAACACCGCATAGGGCTTGCCATCGAGATAGCTCGCCTGCTTGCACAAGTCGTTGATCGTGCCGGAGCCGACCGCGACCAGCGCATCATCCCATCTGGTCGCCTGGCGGATACGCTCAACGGTTTCCGCGTCGGCGTGCGGCCTGTCGTGCAGGCGCACGGGCTTGACCGTCGCGACGCTGGCCAGCGCCCGTTCGATGCGCCGGCCAAGCGCCTCATGCGTCGCCGGGTCCGACACGACCGCGAGCCGGCGGCCGAGTTCGATCCGGCGCACCAGGTCCGCTTCCCGGCCGTCGAGGGAGGGCGCGATGACGACGGAGCGGAAGGGCAGCATGACGGCTCTGCCGGTGGCCGGATCGGTCCAGCGCCCGTCGACCAGCGCGTCGATCGTGGGCGACGTCACGGGCCGGTCTCCGCCGCGATCGCCTCTTGCCGTCGTGCGGCGTTGAGCTTGACCTCGCGGTGCAGGATGTAGAGTCCGCCGGCCACCACCAGCGCCGCACCGGAGAGGAGCTGCAGCGTCGGCACGTCGCCCCAGACCAGCCAGCCCCAGACCATGGCCCAGACCAGGCCGATATAGGAGAAGGGCGAGAGCGACGAGGGCGGCGCCTGGCGGAATGCCTGGATCACCAGCCACTGCGACACCCCGCCGACCAGCCCGATGCCGAGCAGCAACGCCAGCTCGAACCCCGCCGGCGTCACCCATCCGAACAGCAGCAGCGGCAGCGCGAACAGACTGGAGAACGCCGTGTGATAGAACATCATCGCCGCCGGTGTCTCGGTGGCGCCGAGTTGGCGCACGCTGATCATCGACATGGCATAGAACAGCGCATTGGTCAGCGCCGTGGCGGCGCCGAGCAGCGGCACCGCGCCCGTCGGCGCGGCCATGATCACGACACCGGCGAAGCCGACCGCCACGGCCGACCAGCGATGCCGGCCGACCTTGTCGCCGAGCAACAGCACCGACAGCACCGTCACGAACAGCGGCCCGGCGTAGCCGATCGCCACCGCGTCGCCGAGCGGCATCATGGCGTAGGAAAGGAAGGCCGCGCCAAGCGACACGAAGCCGAGGAAGCAGCGCGTCGCGTGGCGCCCGGGATGTTCCGTGCGCAGCATCCGCCAGCCGCCATGCATCGCCACCAGCACCAGGCACGGCACCAGACCGACGAAGGAGCGGAAGAACACGATCTCGCCCACCGGGTAGGCGGCCGACAGGTATTTGGCCGCCATGTTCACCATCGAGAACAACGTCGTCGCGCCGACAAGGCACAGGATGCCGCGCGGGATATTGTCGCCGGGCCGGGACGCTGGCGGCTTGGCCGTGGGGAGGAACATGCGGGGATGGAGCCTCTGTCGGCGCCGAGTATACGCCGTTCGCTCCCCATGACTAATGGCCAGCCCGGCCGTGCCAGATTCTGTCGCTTCCGCGATGGCGGCGGCACGGTCCCGGCGTGCTAACACCGGGCGCAAACTCTCGAGGGAATCCGCGATGAAGTCTCAGGCGCAGGTGGTCGTGATCGGCGGCGGCGTGGTCGGGTGCAGCGTGCTCTATCACCTGACCAAGGCGGGCTGGAAGGACGCTGTGCTGGTCGAGCGCGACGAGCTGACCTCGGGCTCGACCTGGCACGCGGCCGGCGGCATGCACACGATCAACGGCGACCCCAACGTCGCCAAGCTGCAGCAGTACACGATCAACCTCTACAAGGAGATCGAGCAGATCTCGGGCCAGTCCTGCGGCGTGCACATCACCGGCGGCGTGATGCTGGCCGGCACCAGGGAGCGCCTGGACTGGCTCAAGATGGTGCAGGCGCGCGGGCGCTATCTCGGCATGGAGCTGGACCTGATCTCGGTCGACGAGGCGGCGCGCCGCTTCCCGATCATGGACAAGAAATACTTCGTCGGCGCGCTCTACGACCCGATCGAGGGCCATGTCGATCCTTCCGGCGTCACCAACGCCTATGCCAAGGCCGCCCGCGTGCAGGGCGCCGAGATCTACCGCCAAACGCGCGTGACCGCCCTCAAGCAGCGCCCGGACGGCAGCTGGGACGTGATCACCGAGAAGGGCAACATCCGCGCCGAGCACGTGGTGAACGCCGGGGGCCTGTGGGCGCGCGAGGTCGGGCGCATGGTCGGGCTCGAGCTGCCGCTGCTCGCCATGGAGCACCAGTACCTGATCACCGAGGAGATCCCCGAGGTCGTCGCTTCGCCGCACGAGATGCTGCACGCGATCGACTTCGAGGGCGAGATCTACATGCGCCAGGAAGGGCGCGGCATGCTGATGGGCACCTACGAGCGCGCCGGCAAGCCGTGGTCCGAACGCAGCACGCCGTGGAACTTTTCGACCGAGCTGCTGCAGCCCGACCTCGACCGCATCGCGCCCAGCCTCGAGGTCGGCTTCAAGCACTACCCGGCGATCGAGCGCGCCGGCATCAAGAAGGTGATCAACGGCCCGTTCGTGTTCGCGCCCGACGGCAACCCGGTGATCGGGCCGGTCAGGGGCCTGCGCAACTACTGGCTCGCCTGCGGCGTGATGGCCGGGTTCAGCCAGGGCGGCGGCGTCGGCCTGTCGCTGTCGAACTGGATGGTGCACGGCGACCCCGGCGGCGACATCTGGGGCATGGACTGCGCCCGCTTCGGCGACTGGGCGACCACGGCCTATGCGCACGCCAAGGTGCGCGAGAACTACTCGCGCCGCTTCCGCATCCGCTTCCCCAACGAGGAGCTGCCCGCCGCGCGCAGGCTGCGCATGACGCCGATCTACGACCGGCTGGCCGCCAAGGGCGCGCTGTTCGGCGTCACCTACGGGCTCGAATACGCGCTGTGGTTCGGGCCCGACGGCAGGACGCCGACCGAGGAGGTGACCTTCCGGCGCTCGAGCGCGCACGGGCCGGTGGGCGAGGAGTGCCGCGCGGTGCGCAACGCGGTCGGGCTGATGGAGACCTCGACCTATGCGCGCTACGAGGTGACCGGCGCGGGCGCCGAGCTGTGGCTGTCGAAGCTGCTGGCCAACCGCATGCCGCGCGAGGGCCGCATCGTGCTGACGCCGATGCTGAACCACAAAGGCAGGCTGATCGGCGACTTCACCGTGGCGCGGCTGTCGGCCGACCGCTTCTATGTCTTCGGCTCCGGCATCGCCGAGGACTACCACATGCGCTGGTTCGAGGCGCACCTGCCCGACCGCGGCGTCCAGGTCCGGCCGCTGCGCAGCGAGATGCTGGGCCTGTCGATCGCCGGCCCGAAGTCGCGCACGCTGCTGCAGCGCCTGACGCACGAGGACGTCTCGAACGAAGCCTTCCCGTTCCGCAGCTTCCGCCGGCTGGACCTCGGCATGATCCCGGCGCTGGTCGGGCGCCTGACCTACACCGGCGATCTCGGCTACGAGATCTGGATGAAGGCGGACAACCAGCTCGTGCTCTACGAGCTGCTGGTCGAGCACGGCGCCGATCTCGGCCTCCGGCATTTCGGCAGCCGCGCGCTCAACTCGCTGCGCCTGGAGAAGAGCTGGGGCAGCTGGGCGCGCGAATACCGCCCGATCTATGGTCCCCAGGAGGCCGGGCTCGACCTGTTCGTGGACGCGAAGAAGAACGACTTCGTCGGCCGCGACGCCGCGCTCAAGGAGCGCGACGCCGGACCGCAGCGCCGCCTGGTGACCATGGTGGTCGACGCAGCGGACGCCGACGTCATCGGCGACGAGCCGATCGCAGTCGACGGCAAGGTCGTCGGCTGGGTCACCTCCGGCGGCTACGCCCACCACATCGGCAAGTCGGTCGCCATGGGCTACGTGAAGGCGGAGTTCGCGAAACCCGGCACCGACCTCAAGATCGAGATCATCGGCGACTGGCGCAAGGCCGCGCTGGCGCCGCGACCGCTGTTCGATCCGGAGGGGACAAGGATGCGCGGGTAGGCCAAAGAGCCCTCGCCCTCCCGCCGAAACGGCGGGCCCCTCCCTCTCCCGCTTCGCGGGCGAGGGGTTTCCATCCGCACCCTCGCCCACCGAAGGTGGGAGAAGGTCGCGAGCGAAGCGAGCGGGGTGAGGGCCCGGCGCCGAACTCGCGCCTACCCCTTGAGCTTCTTCTTCAGCAGCTCGTTCACCACCGCGGGGCTGGCCTTGCCCTGGGTGCGTTTCATCACCTGCCCGACGAAGTAGCCGAACAGCTTGTCCTTGCCGGCGCGGTACTCGGCCACCTTGTCGGCGGCGCCGGCCAGCACCGCGTCGATCTCCTTCTCGATCGCGCCGGTGTCGGTCACCTGCTTCAGGCCCTTCGCCTCGACGATCGCGGCGGCGGGCCTGCCGGTCTGCCACATCTCCTCGAACACATCCTTGGCCATGCGGCCGGACAGCGTACCGTTGCCGATCAGGTCGATGAGGCCGCCCAGCGTCGCCGCATCGACCGGCGCCTTGCCGAGCTCGAGGCCGTGCTTGTTGAGATAGAAGTAGAACTCGCCCATCACCCAATTGGCGGCGATCTTCGGGTCGCGGCCTTTGGCCACGATCTCGAAGAACTCGGCCGATTCGCGCTCGGCCACCAGCACGCCGGCATCGTAGGCACTGAGCCTGTAGTCGCGCTCGAAGCGCGCCTTCTTCTCGTCCGGCAGCTCGGGCAGCGTCCGGCGGATCTCCTCGACCCAGGCGGGATCGAGCTCGAGCGGCAGCAGGTCGGGGTCGGGGAAATAGCGGTAGTCATGCGCCTCCTCCTTCGAGCGCATCGAGCGCGTCATGCCCTTGCCGCTGTCGAACAGGCGCGTCTCCTGCACGATCTTGCCGCCGTCCTCGATCACCTCGACCTGGCGGCGCGCCTCGTACTCGATCGCCTGCATGACGAAGCGCACGGAGTTGACGTTCTTGATCTCGCAGCGCGTACCCAGCTCCGTGCTGCCGGCCTTGCGCACCGACAGGTTCACGTCGCAGCGCATCGAGCCTTCTTCCATGTTGCCGTCGCAGGTGCCGAGATAGCGCAGGATCGAGCGCAGCTTGCGCAGGTACGCCGCCGCCTCCTCGGCCGAGCGCAGGTCGGGCTCGCTGACGATCTCCATCAGCGCCACGCCGGCGCGGTTGAGGTCGACATAGGTCTCGCCCGGGCTCTGGTCGTGCAGGCTCTTGCCGGCGTCCTGCTCCAGGTGCAGGCGCGTGATGCCGACCGCGCGCGTGGCGCCGCTCTCGAGGTCGAGCATGATGGTGCCATGGCCGACGATCGGCTGCTTGTACTGCGAGATCTGATAGCCGGCCGGCAGGTCGGGATAGAAGTAGTTCTTGCGGTCGAACACCGAGCGCAGGTTGATCCGGGCGTTGAGGCCGAGCCCCGTGCGCACGGCCTGCTCGACGCATTTGCGGTTGATCACCGGCAGCATGCCGGGAAAGGCCGCGTCGACGTAGGAAACCTGCGTGTTCGGCTCGGCCCCGAACGCGGTCGCCGCGCCCGAGAACAGCTTGGCGTTCGACACGACCTGGGCATGGACCTCGAGCCCGAGGACCACTTCCCACTTGCCGGTGCGGCCTTCGATCAGATTGGTGCTCATCTCTGCTTCACCGAGTTCCGTACGTGTCCTTCGACAAGCTCAGGACGAGGAGAAGAACGAAAAAAACAATTGATGCTCATCCTGAGCCAGTCGAAGGATGAGTCAATATCCTGCCGGCCTTGCCGTGAACCCGGCCGCCTGCTCGACCACCTCTGCCGCGCGGAACAGCGTCTCCTCGTCGAACGCCTTGGCGATCAGCTGCAATCCCAGCGGCAGGCCGTCTACCGACAGGCCGGCCGGCACGGAGATGCCGGGCAGGCCGGCGAGGTTCACCGTCACGGTGAACACGTCGTTGAGATACATCGCGATCGGATCGTCCGCCTTCTCGCCGATGGCGAAGGCGGTGGACGGCGCGGTCGGCGTCAGGATCACGTCGACCTTGCGGAAGGCATCGGTGAAGTCGCGCGAGATCAGCGCGCGCACGCGCTGCGCGCGGATGTAGTAGGCGTCGTAATAGCCGGCCGACAGCACGTAGGTGCCGATCATCACGCGCCTGCGCACCTCCTTGCCGAATCCCTCGGCGCGCGTGTTCTCGTACATCTCGGTCAGGCTGTCGCCCGGCACGCGCAGGCCGAAGCGCGCGCCGTCGTAGCGCGCGAGGTTCGACGAGGCCTCGGCCGGGGCGATGATGTAGTAGGTCGGCAGCGCATATTTCGTGTGCGGCAGGCTGATCTCGACCGGCACGGCGCCGGCCGCCTTCAGCCAGTCGATACCCTCCTGCCACAGCCGGTCGATCTCGGCCGACATGCCGTCGACCCGATACTCCCTGGGGATGCCGACGCGCAGCCCCTTGATGCCCTTTCCCAGCGCCGCCTCGTAGTCGGGCACGGGCGTGTCGACCGAGGTCGAGTCCTTGGGGTCGTGCCCGGCCATCGATCGCAGCATGATCGCGGCGTCGCGCACGCTGCGCGTCATCGGCCCGGCCTGGTCGAGCGACGAGGCGAAGGCGACGATGCCCCAGCGCGAGCAGCGCCCGTAGGTCGGCTTCATGCCGACGATGCCGGTGAAGGCGGCGGGCTGGCGGATCGATCCGCCGGTGTCGGTGCCGGTGGCGCCGAGCGCCGTCCGCGCCGCCACCGCGGCCGACGAGCCGCCGGACGAACCGCCCGGCACCAGCGGCCGGTTGTCGCCGCGCCGCGCCCAGGGGTTGATGGTCGGCTTGTAGTGCGAGGTCGTGGTGGACGAGCCCATGGCGAACTCGTCCATGTTGGTCTTGCCCAGCATCGCGGCGCCGTCGCGCCAGAGCTGCGCGGTGACCGTCGACTCGTAGGGCGGCTCGAAGCCATCGAGGATGTGCGAGCCGGCCGTGGTCAGCACGCCCTCGGTGCAGAACAGGTCCTTGATCGCGAGCGGGATGCCCTCGAGCGGCCGCGCCTCGCCCTTGGCGAGCCGCGCATCCGAGGCCGCGCCGTCCTTCAATGCGCGCTCCGGCGTCTCGGTAACGAAGGCGTTCAGGCCGCGCGTCCGCTCCATGGCGGCCACGTGCGCGCGTGCCAACTCGGTGGCGGAGAACTTCTTCGCCTTCAGGCCCTCGCGCGCCGCGGCGATCGTCAGGTCGGTGAGCTGGGTCATTCGATCACCTTGGGCACGGCGAAGAATCCCGCCGCGCTTTTCGGCGCATTGCCTAGGACCTTGTCGCGGACGCCGCCGTCGTCGACCACGTCCTCGCGCATCTTGAGCTTCATGCCCGGCGTGACCGAGCCGGTCATCGGCTCGACGCCGTCGACATTCACCTCCTGCAACTGTTCGACCCAGGTGAGGATGCCGCTCAGCTCCCCCGCCAGCGCGTCCAACTCCTCGTCCTTCACTCTGATGCGCGCCAGCCGCGCGATATGCGCCACGGTGGTCCTGTCGAGGGCCATGGGGTTGCCTTTGCGTGCGGGGGTTGCTGCTTGAGGCCGCGGACGTTAGCACCGGCCGCCAGCCCGGGGCAACGGCGGGGGCGCGGATGCGGCCGATTTCCGCCTGTCGCGGGGGCAGGTTTCTGCTAGGGTCCGCGCCCAAGTCGCCGCAACGCGGGAAAACCCGCATCCATGCCCGTGCTCGAACCGCTGGCCCTGAAGGCCGCCCTGGCGCCTGGACGCCGCCTGCTTGGCCTGGACGTGGGCGAGCGGACGATCGGGCTTGCCCTCTCGGACGGCTCGCTCACCATCGCCACGCCGCTGGAGACCATCCGCCGCAGCAAGTTCACGGCCGATGCCGAGCGGCTCAAGGCCGTGATCGCGGCGCGCCAGGTCGGCGGGCTGGTGGTCGGCCTGCCGGTCGACATGCACGGGGGCGAGGGGCGTCGCTGCCAGTCCGTGCGCCAGTTCGCCGCCAACCTGTTGGAGAAGATCGACCTGCCGCTGGCCTTCTGGGACGAGCGCCTGTCGACCGTCGCCGTCACGCGAACGCTCATCGACGCCGACCTGTCGCGCGCGCGCCGGCGCGACGTGGTCGACAAGGCGGCCGCCGCCTGGATCCTGCAGGGCCTGCTCGACCGCCTGGCCGCCGCGGAGCGCGCCGGTAAGGACGGGCCCTGATGCTGGCCGTGCTCGGCGCCATGGTCCCGATCTTCGCGCTCATCGTCGTCGGGCTGCTGCTGCGCCGCTACGGGCCTTACGGCGACGGGTTCTGGCTGCCGGCCGAGCGGCTCAACTACTTCTTCCTGTTTCCGGCCCTGCTGTTCATGAGCCTCGCAACGGTCGAGATCGCCGAAGTCGAGCTCCTGCCCATGGCGATGGCCATGGCGGGCGCCGTCGTGCTGATGAGCGCCGCGACCTATGGCGTGCCGCGCCTGATGCCGATCCAGGACCCGAGCTTCGCCGCCCTGTTCCAGGGCGCGATACGCGTCAACACCTACGTGGCAATCGCCGTGGCGGCCGCGCTCTACGACAGCGCCGGCTTGACGCTGGTATCCGCCGGCGTCGCCGTGGTGATTCCGCTGGTCAATGTCCTGAGCGTCCTCGTGCTGTCACGCCACGGCACCGGCGCGGTCGGCCGCGGGCCGGGCGCGCTGCGCCAGATCGCGCGCAACCCGATCATCCTCGCGTGCCTCGCCGGCATCGTGCTCAACCTGGTCGGGCTCGACCTGCCCGGTGTCGTCGCGCGCTTCCTCGAGATCGTCGGGCGC
Organism: uncultured Rhodospirillaceae bacterium; assembly: GCA_964557415.1. Lineage (GTDB taxonomy): Bacteria > Pseudomonadota > Alphaproteobacteria > JAEULC01 > JAEULC01 > JAEULC01. The sequence continues at coordinate 27,815 of CAZLBB010000017.1, read as the reverse complement.
GCGGCGCTGCCCTTGGGTCTCTTGTCCGTGGGCGCGGGGCTCGATCTCGGCGCGGCGCGCGGCGCCGGCCGCGCCGTCGGCGTCGCGACATTGCTGAAGCTGCTGGCGCTGCCCTTCCTCACCGCCGTCCTGTGCCTGATCCTCGGCGTTCACGGCATGACCGCCGCCGTCGCTATCCTGTTCAACGGCTGCCCGTCCTCGGCCTCCTCCTACATCCTGACGCGCCAGCTCGGCGGCGACCACCGGCTGATGGCCGGCATCATCACGGTGCAGACCCTGGCCGGCATGGTCACCCTGCCGCTGCTGCTGGTGCTGATCTGGCAGATCTTCTGATTCGGCCGGCCGTTCCGGTTCGAATCGAATCGTCTCGCCGCAAGCGGATCGCCATGCGTACCGGGCGCGTGACAGCGTGCCGCTTCAACGCTGGACTCCCGGCGCTTCGCTTGCGACCCCCTCCCCCCGCTCCTATAGTCCACACTCGATGTCAGCCGTCATGACCGCAGCGATGGCCGATCCGAAGATGGCCGATCACCCAGGCGCCATGTTGCGCTTCCCGCACCGCCATCTCCTGGGGATCGAAGGACTGTCGCCCGACGAGATCACCTTCCTGCTCGACCTCGCCGATTCCTACGTGCAGCAGAACCGCGAGGCGGACAAGAAGAGCACGATCCTGCGCGGACGCACGATCATCAACCTGTTCTTCGAAAGCTCGACGCGCACGCGCACCTCGTTCGAGCTGGCGGGCAAGCGGCTCGGCGGCGACGTCATCAACATGTCGGTGTCGACCTCCTCGATCAAGAAGGGAGAGACGCTGATCGACACGGCGATGACCTTGAACGCCATGCATCCCGACGCGCTGGTCGTGCGCCATCCCGACTCGGGCGCGGTCGCGCTGCTGGCGCAGAAGGTCAACTGCGCCGTGATCAACGGCGGCGACGGCAGCCACGAGCATCCGACCCAGGCGCTCTTGGATGCGCTGACCATCCGCCGCCGCCGGGGCAGGCTGCAGGGCCTGCTGGTCGCCATCTGCGGCGACATCCTGCACAGCCGGGTCGCGCGCTCGAACATCCAGTTGCTGCAGACCATGGGCGCGCGCGTGCGCCTGATCGCGCCGCCGACCCTGCTGCCCGCCGCCGCGGCGCGGCTGGGCGCCGAGGTGTTCCACGACATGCGCAAGGGCCTGGCCGGCTGCGACATCGTCATGATGCTCCGGCTGCAGACCGAGCGCATGCAGGGCAGCTTCGTGCCGTCGATCCGCGAGTACTTCCACTTCTTCGGCCTGGACTACGAGAAGCTGAGCGTGGCCAAGCCCGACGCGCTGATCATGCATCCGGGCCCGATGAACCGCGGCGTGGAGATCGACAGCGAGGTCGCCGACGACATCGACCGCAGCGTGATCCGCGAGCAGGTCGAGATGGGCGTGGCCGTGCGCATGGCGGTGCTCGACGCGCTGACGCGCAACCCCGAGCTGCGCAACGCTCCCGCAAATGGCAAGTAGGGGCGGGAAGTAGGCCGTGGCGACCGCCCTCGACCCGCAGCGCGCCAACGGCCACACGCGCGTCGCCTATCTCAACGCGCGGCTGATCGACCCGGCGAGCGGGCTCGACGCCAAGGGCTCCGTGCTGACCGAGGGCGAGCGGATCGCCGACATCGGCCCCGGCCTGTTCAAGGACGGCGTGCCCGCGGGCATCGAGGTGGTCGACGCCAAGGGGCTGTGCCTCGCGCCGGGCCTCGTCGACATCCGCGTGCAGCTGCGCGAGCCGGGCGAGGAGCACAAGGAGACCATTGCCAGCGCCGGCGCCGCCGCGATCGCCGGCGGCGTCACCAGCATGGTCTGCCTGCCGAACACCGACCCGGTGATCGACGACGTCGCCGGCATCGAGTTCATCGCGCGGCGCGCGCGCGAGGTGAAGCGGGCCAAGGTCTATGCCTATGCCGCGGCGACGCGCGAGCTGGCGGGCAAGGACATCACCGAGATCGGCCTGTTGAGCGAGGCCGGCGCCGTCGGCTTCACCGACGGCGTGCGCGCCATCGCCAATGCGCGCGTGATGCGCCGGGCGCTCAGCTATTCCACCGCCTTCGGCGCGCTGATCGTGCAGCACCCCGAAGATCCGGCGCTGGCCGACGGCGGCGTCATGAACGAGGGCGAGATCGCGACGCGGCTGGGCCTGAGCGGCATACCGGCCTGCGCCGAGGCGCTGCTGGTCGGGCGCGACCTGCGCCTGGTCGAGCTGACCGGCGGGCGCTACCACGTCGCCCACGTCTCGACCGCCGAGACGGTGGCGCTGATCCGCGCCGCCAGGGCGCGGGGCCTGCCGGTCACCTGCGACACGGCGCCACCCTATTTCGCGCTCAACGAGCTGGCGGTCGGCGACTACCGCACCTTCGCCAAGCTGTCGCCCCCCTTGCGCGCCGAGCAGGACCGCCGCGCCGTGGTCGAGGGCCTGGGCGACGGGACGATCGACGCGATCGCCTCGGACCACGCGCCGCAGGACCAGGACTCCAAGCGCCTGCCCTTCGCCCATGCCGAGTTCGGCGGCATCGGGCTCGAGACGCTGCTGGCGCTCTCGCTCGAGCTCTACCACAACGGCCACCTGACCCTGCCGCAGGTCGTCGAGCGCCTGTCCGCGGCGCCGGCGCGCATCCTGGGCCTGAAGGCCGGGACGCTGGAGAAAGGCGCGCCCGCCGACCTGCTGCTGTTCGATCCCGACCGCCCCTGGGTGATCGAGGAAGCCGCGATCCGCTCCAAATCGAAGAACACGCCGTTCGAGCGCCGCCCGGTCCAGGGCATGGCGCTGCGCACCGTGATCGACGGCCGCACCGTCTTCCGCGCATAATCCGGATCGACGCGGACCTCACAAGAAGACATCGCCCGTGCTGCAGCTTCCTGCCAACTGGCATGCGCTTTGGCCGTTCGGCCTCGGCGCGCTTGTCGCCTACCTGATCGGCTCGATCCCGTTCGGGCTGCTGCTGACCAAGGCCGCCGGCCTCGGCGACATCCGCAAGGTCGGCTCGGGCAATATCGGCGCGACCAACGTGCTGCGCACCGGGCGCAAGGGCCTGGCTGCCGCAACGCTGCTGCTCGACGGCGCCAAAGGCACGCTCGCGGCCTGGCTCGGCTTCCGCTACGGCGGGCCGGACATGGCGGTGATCGCCGCGGTGATGGCGGTGATCGGCCACGTCTTTCCGGTGTGGCTCAAGTTCAACGGCGGCAAGGGCGTGGCGACGGCGCTGGGCGTGCTGCTCGGCCTCAGTTGGCCGGTCGGCCTCGCCGCCTGCGGCACCTGGCTCGCGACCGCCGCGATGTTCCGCTACTCCTCGCTCGCCGCGCTGGTCGCGGTCGCCACTTCGCCGATCTACGCCGTCTACTTCGCCGACCGCCAGCGCGCCGAGACGGCGCTGTTCATCGCGCTCTTGGTCTGGCTGCGCCACCACCAGAACATCCGCCGTCTCTTGAAACGCGAGGAGCCGAAGATCGGCGCGCGCCGCAGCGAAGGGACGCCGCAAACCCCATGAACAGGCGGCTGCGCCCGCCCGCCGCCGGCCTGCTGCTGCTGCTGGTACTTGCCTTTCCCGGCCCGGCGCCGGCCCAGTCCTCGCCGCCCGCCGGGCTCGGGGCCAGCGGGAGCGCGGCGTTCGAACGCTATCGCCATCTCGGCTTCAACAAGGTGTTCGCCGCCAACCGCGACGGCAAGTGGTCCTACCGGCAGCACTCCGACAAGACGGTTGCGGCGCTGGTCGAGGAGGTGCTGCACTCCTGCAATCGGGACACCAGGCAGCCCTGCCGCGTGTTGTCCGTGAACGATCGCGACATGGCCGGACGCGATCCGCTGTCGCTGCCCGAGACGGGCGGACCGCCGCTTGGCCCGCTCAATCCCGCGCCGCACTATCCCATCCGGGGGCCCGTGAAGGCGGCCGGCATCCTGATCTGGAGTCACGGCGTGCTGACCGGATCGGACAATACGCGCCATCCGCCGCAGGGCTACGTCAACCGGTTCCGTGACGCCGGCTACGACGTCTACAAGTTCGACCGGCGCTGGCCCAGCCACGGCAAGGACCTCGGCACGCTGCGGTCGGCCGTCGAGGCCGTCCGCCAGGCCGGCTATCGCCGCGTCGTCCTGGCGGGCCAGTCCGCCGGCGCTTGGCTGTCGCTGGAAGCGGCGGCCGAGGGCGCCCCCGTCGACGGCGTGATCGCAGCCGCGCCTGCGCGGTTCGGCAAGGACATCAGTTCGGCGCGGCGCGAGAAGAACCGCGACGAGCTGATCCCCGTGCTCGAGGCGGCGGCCAACCGCGATCTGCCGGTCGCGATCATGTTCTTCGCCGACGACGACTACGATCCCGGCGGCCGCAGCCAGCAGGTCCAGACCGTTGTGTCGCGGGCCACCCGAGCGCGCATCATGCTGATCGACGGGCCGCTCGGCATCACCGGCCATGGCGGCAGCGGCTCCAGCAAGTTTGTGCTGGAGTATGGCGCCTGCCTCGCCGAATTCCTGCTCAACGAGACGCGCAGCCCGCCCTGCTCCGGTTGACGCCAACCGGCCCGCCGTCCATCGTTGCGATCATGTCGCCTCCAGCCAACGACGTAGTCGACCGGCTGCGGCTGATCCGCGCCGAAGGCGTCGGTCCGCATACCTTCTACAAGCTTCTGCGCCGCTATGGTTCGGCCGCGCGGGCGATTGCCGCGCTGCCCGGGCTCAGCCGGCAGGGCGGCCGCACCGCGCCGCCCCGCGTCCCCGCGCGCGCCGAGATCGAACGCGAGCTGGAGGCCGCCGCGAGGATCGGCGCCCGCGCGCTGGCCTGGGACCAGCCGGACTACCCGCCGCTGCTGGCCCAGCTCGACGACCCGCCGCCGGTCATCTTCCTGCGCGGAGATCCGGCCCGGGCCGGGCGGCGGGCGGTTGGGGTCGTCGGCGCGCGCAACGCGTCGGCTGGCGGCATGCGCTTCGCCGCCACGATCGCGGCCGAGCTGGCGTCGGCGGGCTTCGCCGTCGTCTCAGGGCTCGCACGCGGCATCGACGGCGCGGCGCATCAGGGCGCGCTCGATGCCGGCACCGACGGCGGCCGCACGGTCGCGGTGCTGGCCGGCGGTATCGACCAGCCCTACCCGCTCGAGCACCAGAAGCTCTACGAACGCATCGCAGCCCAGGGCGCGGTCATCGCCGAGCAGCCGGTCGGCTGGGCGGCGCAGGCGCGCGACTTCCCCCGCCGCAACCGCCTGATCGCCGGATTGAGTCTCGGCGTGGTTGTGGTCGAGGCCGCCATCCGCTCCGGCTCTTTGATTACAGCGCGGCTGGCGGGGGAACAGGGGCGCGAGGTCTTCGCCGTACCCGGGTCGCCGCTCGATCCGCGCTGCCGCGGCAGCAACGACCTGATCCGCCAGGGCGCCACGCTGACCGAGAGCGCGGCCGACGTGCTGGCGGCCTTGAGCGGGCCGCTCGCCGTCCTGCCCGCACCTCACGCTTCGGCCGAGATCGCGCAACCCGTTGAAAACGTGAATGGATCCGCGCCAGAGCCGGACGAGGCCGAGATCGCCGCCGGGCGTCGGCGCGTGCTTGAGGCCTTGAGCCCTACCCCGGTCGAGGTTGACGAAATCATCCGGCGATGCCAATTGTCCGCCCCCATCGTTCAGGCGGTCCTCCTGGAGCTGGAACTGGCCGGTCGGTTGAGCCGTTACCCGGGCAGCCGCGTCGCCCTGGAGCCGACTTGAACGATAAACGTTTGATTCGTCGGGATTTCTGCGTCTCCGCGTCGACACAACCGACGGGAAAGCCGAATGGACGTCGTCGTCGTCGAATCGCCCGCCAAGGCGAAGACGATCAACAAGTACCTGGGCAGCGGCTTCACCGTGCTGGCCAGCTTCGGCCATGTGCGCGACCTGCCGCCCAAGGACGGCAGCGTGCGCCCGGACGAGGACTTCGCCATGGACTGGCAGAGCGAAGGCCGGTCCGAGAAGCGCATCGCCGAGATCGCCCAGGCCCTGAGGGGCGCGAAACGCCTGATCCTGGCAACCGATCCCGACCGCGAGGGCGAGGCGATCTCGTGGCATGTGCGCGAGATGCTGAAGCAGCGCAAGCTGCTGGAGAACGTCGACGTCAAGCGCGTGGTGTTCAACGAGATCACGCGCTCGGCCGTGCTGGACGCCATGCGCAACCCGCGCGAGCTCGACCACAATCTGATCGAGGCCTATCTCGCGCGCCGCGCGCTCGATTACCTGGTGGGCTTCACCCTCTCGCCCGTGCTGTGGCGCAAGCTGCCGGGCGCGCGCTCGGCCGGGCGCGTGCAGTCGGTGGCACTGCGGCTGGTCTGCGAGCGCGAGGCCGAGATCGAGGCGTTCAAGAGCCGCGAATACTGGACCATCGACGCCGATTTCCGCGACCCGAACGGCAACACGGTGACGGCGCGGCTGACGCATCTGCGCGGCCGCAAGCTCGACAAGTTCGACCTGCCGACGCGCGAAGCGGCCGAAGCCGCCGTCACCGAGATCGAGCGCCAGGGCTTCGCGGTCGTCGAGGTCGAGCGCAAGCAGGTGCGCCGCCATCCGCCGCCGCCGTTCACCACCTCGACCCTGCAGCAGGAAGCGTCGCGCAAGCTCGGCTTCGGCGCCAGTCACACGATGCGCATCGCCCAACGCCTGTACGAGGGCGTCGACATCGGCGGCGAGACGGTCGGCCTCATCACCTATATGCGTACCGACTCCGTGCAGCTGTCGCAGGAGGCGATCCAGGGCGCGCGCCGGCAGATCCAGGGCGACTACGGGCGCGAATACCTGCCCGAGCAGCCGCGCGTCTACAAGAGCCCGGCCAAGAACGCGCAGGAGGCACACGAGGCGGTGCGCCCGACCGATTTCTCGCGCCGGCCGCAGGATGTCGCCCACTATCTCGACCCGGACCAGCGCCGGCTCTACGAGCTGGTGTGGAAGCGGGCGATGGCGAGCGAGATGGAGAGCGCCACGCTCGACCAGGTCGCGATCGACATCGCCTCGCCCGGACGGGAAACCGTGTTCCGCGCCACCGGCTCGGTGATCCTGTTCGACGGGTTCCTGCGCCTCTACCACGAGGACGAGGACGATCCGGCCGAGAGCGAGGACGAGCGCCGCCTGCCCAATTTGAGCCAGGGCGACACGATGGCGCGCGAGGCGACGCGGCCGGAGCAGCATTTCACCCAGCCGCCGCCGCGCTACACCGAGGCCAGCCTGGTGAAGCGGCTGGAGGAGCTCGGCATCGGCCGGCCCTCGACCTATGCCAGCATCCTGCAGGTGCTGCAGGACCGCAGCTACGTGAAGCTCGAAAAGAAGCGCTTCATCCCCGAGGACCGCGGCCGGCTGGTGACGGCCTTCCTCGCCAGCTTCTTCGAGCGCTACGTGGAGTATGGCTTCACCGCCGCACTGGAGGAGAGGCTCGACGACATCTCGGGCGCGCGCATCGACTGGAAGTCGGTGTTGCGCGAGTTCTGGCAGGACTTCAGCGCCGCCGTCGCCGGCACCAAGGACCTGAAGGTGCGCGACGTGCTGGACAAGCTCGACGCGGAGCTGGGGCCGCATTTCTTCCCTGAGCGCGCCGATGGCACCGACCCGCGCGTCTGCCCGGGCTGCGGCAATGGCCGGCTCGGCCTCAAGCTCGGCCGGCACGGCGCCTTCATCGGCTGCGCCAACTATCCGGAATGCAAGTTCACTCGCCCGCTGGCGGTCATGGACGGCAGCGCCGATGCCGGCGCCGGCCTCATCGAGGCGCGCGAACTGGGGACGGACCCGGCGACCGGAAAGAAGGTGACGCTGCGCCAGGGGCCGTACGGCCCCTATGTGCAGCTCGGCGACGCGCCGCCCAAGCCCGAGGGCCCGAAGACGCGGCGCAAGAAGGGCGAGGAAGCGGGCCCTGGGCCGGAGAAGCCGAAGCGGGCCTCGCTGCCGAAGAAGATGACGCCGGACGAGGTCGACCTGCCGAAGGCGCTGGGCCTCTTGAGCCTGCCGCGCGTGGTCGGCAAGCATCCCGAGACGGGCCAGGACATTCTGGCAGGGATCGGCCGCTTTGGCCCGTATCTGAAGCATGCCGGCGTTTTCAAGTCGCTGCCGGCCGACGACGACGTGCTGACGGTCGGCATCAACCGCGCGGTCGACCTGCTGGCGCAGGCCGGCAAGGGCCGCCAGCGCCCGCCCGGCAAGGAACTCGGCATGCATCCCGCGGACCAGAAGCCGGTCACCCTGCACCAGGGGCGCTACGGGCCCTATGTGGCGCACGGCAAGGTCTATGCCTCGCTGCCGCGCGGCATGAACGAGAACGAGGTGACGCTGGAACGGGCCCTGCCGCTGCTGGCCGCCCGCGTCGAAGCCAAGGGCGGCGCGCGCAGGGGCCGCGCCAAGGCCGCCGCTGCCGACGGCGAGACTGCGGCGGCAAAACCCGCCGCGAAGAGCCGGAGCGGCAAGAGCCGAACGAAGAAGCCCGCCGAGGCCGCCGAGAAGCCGGCGCCGAAGCGGCGCGCCGTCAACGAGTAGTCCTGCGACCGGTGGCCCGCGATCCCTCCCGTCCGCCGCCCACGAAGCAGCAGATCCTCGAGTTCATCCGCGACAGCAAGACGCCGGTCGGCAAGCGCGAGCTGGCGCGCGCCTTCCAGGTCAAGGGCGGCGACCGCATCCAGCTCAACGCCATCCTGCGCGAGCTGAAGGACGAGGGCGCCATCGAGACCGGAAGGCGCCGCGGCGGTGCGGGCGCGCGCACCGTCTCGCGCCCGGGCGCACTGCCCTCGGTCGGCGTCCTGGAAGTGAGCGGCGTCGACGCCGATGGCGAGCTTTTGGCGCGGCCGCTCGCCTGGCGCGGCGCGGGCGAGCCGCCGCGCGTCTACGTCGCGCCGGAGCGCGGTCACCCGGCGCTGGAGCCGGGCGAGCGCGTGCTGGCGAGGCTCGCACGGGTCGAAGAGGGCGTCTACGAGGCGCGCGTTATCCGCGTCATCGGCGCCGCCGGGCACAAGCGCGTGGTCGGCATCTTCGCGCGCGCCAAGAGCCGGCGCGACGACCACCGCATCCGCCCGACCGACCGCCGCGAGAAGACTGAATATCGCGTCGCCCACGGCGACGACGGCGATGCCGAGGATGGCGAGGTCGTGCTGGCCGACGTGCTGCCGGCGCGGCGCATGGGCCTGCCCTCGGCGCGCATCATCGAGCGCGTGGGCCATATCGACGAGCCGCGCGCCTTCAGCCTGATCGCCATCCACACGCACGACATCCCGGTCGATTTCCCCGCCGCCGCGCTGGAGGAGGCCGAGCGCGCCGAGCCGGTGCCGCTGGGCGAGCGCACGGACCTGCGCGCGCTGGGCCTGGTCACGATCGACGGTGCCGACGCGCGCGATTTCGACGACGCGGTCTGGGCGGAGCCCGATCCCGACCCGAACAACCGCGGCGGCTGGCACGCGGTCGTCGCCATCGCCGACGTCGCCTGGTACGTCAGGCCCGGCGGGCCGCTCGACCGCGCGGCGCGGCGGCGCGGCAACTCCGTCTACTTCCCCGACCGCGTCGTGCCGATGCTGCCCGAGCGCCTGTCGAACGACTTGTGCAGCCTGCGTCCGGGCGAGGAGCGCGCCTGCATGGCCGTGCATCTGTGGTTCGACGCCGGCGGCGGCAAGCGCGGGCATCGCTTTGTGCGCGGGCTGATGCGCTCGGTGGCGCGGCTGACCTACGAGCAGGTGCAGGGCGCGATCGAGGGCCGCTTCGACGCCGTGACCGCGCCGCTGCTCGAGCCGCGCATCCGGCCGCTCTATGGCGTGTTCCGGGCGCTGCTGTCGGAGCGCGAGCGGCGCGGCACGCTGGAGCTCGACGTGCCCGAACGCAAGGCGGTGCTGGGCGAGATGGGCCATGTCGACGCGATCGAACTCAGGCAGCGCCTCGACAGCCATCGCCTGATCGAGGAGCTGATGATCGCCGCCAACGTGGCTGCGGCCGAGACGCTCGAGCGCGCGCGCCAGCCCTGCATGTACCGCGTGCACGACGCGCCTTCGCCGGAGAAGGCGCAGGCGCTGCGCGACTTCCTCAGCCCCCTCGGCTATCGCCTGGCCAAGGGCCAGGTGCTGAAGCCGATCCAGTTCACCCAGATCCTGCAGCAGGCCGAGGGCCGACCCGAGCGCCATGTCGTGCACCAAGTCGTCCTGCGCAGCCAGGCGTTGGCTGAGTACAACCCCGACAATATCGGCCATTTCGGCCTGGCGCTGCGCCGCTACGCGCATTTCACCTCGCCGATCCGACGCTACGCCGACCTCCTCGTCCATCGCGGGCTGATCGCGGGCCTGGGCCTCGGCGAAGGCGGGCTGGATCCGCATCGGCCCGAGGATTTCACGGCGCTGGGCGAAGAGATCTCGCGCTGCGAGCGCCGCGGCGTCGCCGCCGAGCGCGATGCGGCCGATCGCTACGTCGCCGCCTTCCTGTCGCGGCGCGTCGGCACGAGCTTCGGCGCGCGGATCGGTGGCGTCACCCGCTTCGGCTTGTTCGTGGCGCTGGACGAGACCGGCGCGGACGGGCTGGTGCCGATCTCGACCTTGCCGCGCGACTACTACGACCACGACGAGACGGGCCACCGTCTGGTCGGGCGGTCGACCGGCCGCGAATATCGGCTGGGCCAGCACGTCGAAGTCCGCCTGCGCGAGGCCAATGTCGCGACCGGCGGCCTCCTGTTCGAGCTTCTTGGGGGCGATGCCGAGGATGCCGGCCAGGCACACACGCTCGGCGCTGTGCCGGCGCCACGCGCCGTCGGCAGACCGGCCAGGAAGCAAGCCCGGTCAAAGGCTTGGAAGAAGGCGGGCGGACGCAGGGGGACAAAGGCGAAGCGACGGTGGTGATTTTCCCCCGATACTCCCCCGGGCAACCTCCTTTACAGGCCCAGGGCGGGGCGGTAACTATTTGACACAATGACGCTGAATCATGACCCGCGCCAGGCATCGGCTGGTGCAAACGCGGAGGGTGGGGATGGCTTGCGCTGGCTGACCGGCTTGGCCCGGGGCCTGAGGCGCACCTGCCCGGGTTGCGGCCGGGGAAAACTGTTCCTCGGATACGTCCAGATGCAACAAAGTTGCAAGAATTGCGGGCTAGTGTTCGAGCCGTACCGGGCCGACGACGCACCCGCCTATTTCACCATTTTCGCCGTCGGCCACGTCGTCGTGCCGTCCATGCTGCTTCTGGAGCAGACCTTGCACCCGGCCACCTGGGTGCACATGGTGATGTGGGTGCCGCTGACGCTGGGGCTGACGGCGGCTCTGCTGCCGCGCATCAAGGGAGCCGTTGTGGGCGTGCAATGGGGACTGAACGTCAGGAACTGACGCGCCGATGGCCGCTGGGCCTGGCGCTGGGCGCCGCGCTGCTGGTTTGCGCGCCGGCCGTTCTTCCGGCGGCCGAGACTTTCTCACAGGACGGCGCGCGCAAGGTTTTCGCAACCGGTCTCGAGAACATCAGTTCGGTCTATATCCGCAAGGTGCCGCTCGGCGATTTCGCCATCGACAGCCTGAAGGGGCTGGCGCAGTTCGACCAGTCGGTCAGCATCGAGCGCAAGGGCAGCCGCGTGATCCTGAGTGTCGCTTCCGCCGGCATCGCCGACTTCGGCGCGCCCGGCGAGGACAGCGTCGGCGGCTGGGCCGAGCTGATGGCGCGCACGATCAACGCCGCGCGCACGCATTCATACCCGATCAGCAACGAGCCGGTCGAGAAGCTGTACCAGTCGGTGTTCGACGCCGGCATGGCCAGCCTCGACAAATACTCGCGCTATTCCGGCGCGGACGCGGCGCGCGAGAACCGCGCCGCGCGCGAGGGCTTCGGCGGCATCGGCATCCGGCTCGACACCGACAACGACCGCGTGATCATCCAGGCCGTGCTGCCCAACACGCCGGCCGAGAAGGCGGGGCTGATGGCGAACGACCGCATCGTGCGCGTCGCCACCCGGCCGATCGCCGGGATGGAGGTCAAGGACGTCGTCTCGCTGATGCGCGGCAAGGTCGGCAGCTCGCTCTCGCTCGAGGTCGAGCGCGCGGGCGCGCAGCAGCCGCTCAAGTTCGACATCAAGCGCGCGCTGATCGTGCCGCCGACCGTGACGCTCACGAAAACCGACGACATCGCCGAGATCAAGATCACCAGCTTCAACCACGACACCGGCGTCAGCCTGTCGAACATCCTCGATTCCCTGCGCAACGGCAAATCGGGCAAGATTTCCGGTATCGTCCTCGACCTCCGCGGCAATCCGGGCGGGCTCCTCGACCAGGCGGTCGTCGTCTCCGACCTGTTCCTGACCTCGGGCCAGATCACCTCGACGCGCGGGCGCCATCCCGACGCGACGCAGCTGTTCAACGCCACGGGGCGCGACGCCGCGAAGGGGATTCCGCTGGTCGTGCTGATCAACGGCGGCTCGGCCTCGTCGGCCGAGATCGTCGCCGGCGCGCTGCAGGACCGCGGCCGCGCCGTGCTGGTCGGCACCAGCACGTTCGGCAAGGGCTCGGTCCAGACCGTCATCCGCATGCCGAACGACGGCGAACTGACCCTGACCTGGGCGCATTTCCACGCGCCGTCGGGCTACTCGATCAACCGCCTTGGCGTGTTCCCGACCATCTGCACCAGCCCGGCGCTGGGCGGCACGCCCAGCCTGGTCGAGGCCATGGACAAGGGCATGCTGCGCGGCATGGTCGACCTGAGCCAGCGCCGCACCGCCGACACGTTGAACGACACGGGGAAGGACGAGCTGCACAAGGTCTGCCCCCACCAAGCCGGCGTGAACAACGACGTCGACATGCAGGTGGCGCGCGCGCTGCTGCGCCACAACGAGCTGTACCAGCGGGCGCTCAAGCAGTCCCTGCCCTCGCTCGCGGCAAGGCCCTAGTCCCCGAGATGCCCGACCTGCCGGCGGCAGCCGTTCCCGGGCGGGTGATCGAGGACACGACCGTCGCCCCCGGCCAGCATTGGGGCCGCGTCGTCGAAAAGGGCGAGCACCTGCGCCTGATCGACCTGGAGGGGCAGCAGGCGATCGACTTCCTCTGCTACAACGCCGACAATCCGGCCGAGCGCTACAACGCCGCCGACACGATGAAGATCTCCGGCAAGCTGTGGCTGGAGAAGGGCAGCGCGCTTTATTCCGACATGGGCAACAAGCTGTTCACGGTGGTCGACGACACGGTCGGCTTCCACGACACGATCGGCGGCTGCTGCAGCGCGGAGTCCAACCGCGTGCGCTACGGCAAGTGGCCGACGCCGAACTGCCGCGACAATTTCCTCTGCCAGCTGGCCAAGCACGGTCTCGGGAAGAAAGACATCGTCGCCAACGTCAACTTCTTCATGTACGTCCCGGTCGGCCCCTCGGGCGAGATGGCGATCAAGGAAGGCCGCTCGAAGCCGGGGGACCACGTCGACCTGCGCGCCGAGATGCGCACGCTGGCCGTGCTGTCGAACTGCCCGCAGATGTACAACCCCGCCAGCGGCGGCACGCCGACCCCGATCCGCGTGGTCGTCTGGCGGCCCTAGCGCCGGCCCGGGCGGGGCCGAGGCGCACTCCTACGGCGCCGGGAGAGCCGGCAACCCGGGTCCGCGGCTTGACAACGAGGACGGGAACGCTAATGTCCGGCCACTTCGAAGAACGATCCGCGAACCCGGAGCCAATTCCATGGCCAAGTCGAACACCGTCCTGATCAAGCTCAACAGCACCGCCGACACGGGCTTCTACTACGTGACCAAGAAGAATCCGCGCAAGACGACGGAAAAGCTCGAGCTGAAGAAGTACGACCCCGTCGCGCGCAAGCACGTGGTCTTCAAGGAAGGCAAGATCAAGTAGAGCCGCGCCGCCAAGGCGCACCTGCTTCCGGCGCCCGGCATGACCGAGGCGCACATGTCCGGGAACAGACAAGACCGCGGGGCGCGGCAGCGCCTTCCGGTCTTGTTTCATTTCCGGCTGTCGGCGGCGGCGACGGCCGCCGGCGTCTGGCTCGCCGGCGCCGCGCCCGCGGTGGCGCACACGGCCGAGCGTGGCTTCGTGCTGCTGCTGCCGACGCGCTACTACATGGCGGCCGGCGCCGTGGCCGTCGCAACGACCTTCGGCGTGCTGCTGCTGGTGCCGCATCGCTGGCTGCAACGGCTGTTCGCGCCGGCGCTCTCCTTACCGGCGCCGCCGTCGTCATGCCGCCTGGCGACGAGCGCCCTGTCCTTCCTGCTGCTCTTGTTCCTGCTCTATGCCGGCATCGTCGGCACGCGCGATCCGCTGGCGAACCCGCTGCCGCTGGCGGTGTGGACGGTATTCTGGGTCGGCCTGACGCTGGCCCACGCGCTCGTCGGCGGCCTGTGGTCCTGGCTCAATCCCTGGCATGCGCCCTATCGCCTGGTCTGCCGCCTGGCGCGGCGCGACGCCGAACGGCCGCCGCTCGCGCTGCCGGATTGGATCGGCTGCTGGCCGGCGATCGCTTGGCTTGCCGCCTTCGCATGGTTCGAGCTGGTCGACCTGGCGCCGGACGACCCCGCGCGCCTCGCGCGCGCCGTCGCGCTCTACTGGGCCGCCACCTTCGCCGGCATGATCCTGTTCGGCGGCGAGCACTGGCTCGGTCGTGGCGAGTGCTTTGGCGTGCTGTTCGGCTTCATCGGGCGTCTTGCCCCGGTCGGCGCCACGCGCAACGGTGCAGCGCTGACGGTCCCGGGACGTCGTGCGATCGACGCGCCGGCGCAGGGCATGACCGGCGTGTTGTTCGTCCTGCTTGCGCTCGCTGCGGTCTCGTTCGACGGGCTCAGCCGGACCTTCCTCTATCTCGACCTCATTGGCATCAACCCGCTCGAGTTCCCAGGCCGCTCTGCGGTCGTGATGGAGAACACGATCGCGCTCGTCGCCATGTTCGCGGTCATGGCGGGCTGCTATCTGGGCGCCGTGTGGCTCGGCGCGCGCATGGCGGGCACGCGCCCGGTCGACGCACCGAGGTCGCTCGACGTTGCCGGACCGCTGGTGCTCTCGCTGCTGCCGATCTCGCTCGCGTATCACTTTTCGCACTACCTGACTGTGGCGCTCGTCAACGGTCAATACGCCATCGCCGCGGCGTCCGACCCGCTCGGAACCGGCGCCGACCTGCTGCGCCTCGGCCATTTCCACGCCACCACGTCGTTCCTCAACGACCTGCACGCGGTCACGACGATCTGGAACGCGCAGTCCGGTGCCATCATCGCGGGCCATGTCTGGGCGGTGGTCCTGGCGCACGCCATCGCCCACAGGCACTACGGCGATGCGCGCCAGGCGGCATTGAGCCAGGCGCCGCTGACCGCTCTCATGGTCGGCTACACCGTGTTCGGGCTCTGGCTGCTGTCGACGCCGACCGCGACGTGAGCGGACGCGCGCCTTTTCCCCTCTCCGCCGACAGGTATATTGCCAGTCACCGGGTTCGGTGGTTTGTTAGTACGCGAACAATTAGGCGGCCGCGGGCCGCCATTCCCGCCGCGCCAACGGCGGCAACTCGAACGGGGAACGTCATGACCAGCAAAGCACCCAAGACAGCTCCGTCACCTATCAGCCGGCGCACCGCGCTCAAGAGCGCGGCCGGGGCCGCCGGCTTGCTGACCGCTCCTGGCTTCGTCCGCTACGTGCAGGCGCATTCCGGCGCCCCGATCAAGCTCGGCGTGCCGATCCATCGCACCGGCATCGGCGCGTCATACGGACGCTGGTACGAGCGCGTCCTGACGGCCGCGGTCAAGCTGGTCAACGAAGGCGGCGGCATCAACCGCCATCCGGTGGAGGTCGTGGTCGAGGACGACGGCACCGATCCGCGGCGCGGCACCGAGGTGATCGAGAAGTTCGCGACCCAGCACAAGGTCGACGCGGTGTTCGGCCATCTGTTCTCGCATGTCGTGAACGCGGCGGCGCCGCGCGCGGGCGAGCTGAAGATGCCCTACATCGTGTGCTCGGAAGGCCATCACGTCGCTTCGGTCAAGCTCAACCGCTACTGCTTCCAGCCCGGCATCACCGACGTGAAGAGCCAGGTGCAGTCGATGGCGCCCTGGGTGATGGCCAATCTCGGCAAGAAGGTGACGATGATCTTCCCCGACTACGCGTTCGGGCACGACCATCGCGACTATTTCTCGGCCGCGGTCAAGGCCAAGGGCGGCGAGGTCGTCGCCCTGATCCCGATCCCGCCGACCGAGACCTCGTTCACGCGCCATTTCCCCAAGATCCCGGCCTCGACCGAGGTGCTCTATCACGTCATGGTCGGTCCGGGCGTGCTCACGTTCGTCAAGGAGCTCGGCCAGCATTTCGGCGCAAAGCGGCCGCAGCTGTTCGGCTTCGTCGACTCGATCGAAGCCGTCGACCTGGCTTCGCCGGCGCTCGAGTACCTCGAAGGCACCCATTTCTGGGAGGGAAACCCGCGCTACGCCCAGGCAGACCAGAGCGCGCACGACAAGTTCTTCCGCGAGCGCGTCGGCGTCGACGCCAATGGCGCGAGCACGAGCGACCCCAAGGACATCTCGACCTACGCGCACATGTTCTCGGTCTGGGAGACGCTGTTCATCATCAAGCAGGCGATGGAGAAGGCGGACTATCACGGACCGGAGAAGAAGGTCGCCTTCCTGGAGGCGCTGGAGTCGCTGAAGGAGTTCCCCGAGAGCCGGCAGCACCCGCAGGGCCGCAAGATCTTCAACGGCAAGACGCACCAGGTGTTCGGCCACCAGTTCATCTCGAAGGTCGAGAACAAGAAGCTCAAGGTGGTGCACAAGACCTCGATCGAGGACGGCATGTACCCGGACGAGGGCGACTACACCAAGATGTCGTTCTGAAACCGTCACGGCACCGATGGCGGCCGTGGCGTGCGCGACAATCGTGCCTCGCCCATGCCGTCATGGCCGGGCTTGACCCGGCCATCCACGCTTCGACCGGGTGAAGCCGGTGTAGAAGGGTGGATGGCCGGCTCGGCGGCCGGCCGTGACGCCCAATATCGGCGTCCGGTGCATAGCCAGTAGCGCCGAGCAACCGTTGGACTTCGGGCCCTATCTCCTGCTGGCCGCGATGGAAGGCGCGGTCGGGGCGGCGGTGCTGGCGCTGACGGCGCTGGGGCTCTCGCTCGTGTTCGGCGTCATGCGCGTGGTCAATGTGGCGCACGGCGAGTTCTTCATGCTCGGCGCCGTCATCGCCTGGTGGGTGGCGCAACTCGTCGGCGCGCATCCGGCGCTGGGCTTCCTCGCCGCGCTCGTCGTGGCCCCCGTCGTCGTAGGCCTCGTCGCCGGCGTCGCCGAGCGCCTGGTGCTCCGGCGTCTCGGCTACGATCCCGAGGCCACGATCGTTGCCACGATCGGCCTGCTCTACGTGATCCAGCAGGCGGCATTGTCGACCTTCGGGCCCGACGCGCGGCCGGTCGAGCCGCCGGTCGACTTCCGCCTGCTGCTGCCGTGGTTCGGCTATTCCGGCTACAAGCTGCTGGTGATCGCGTCCGCGGTCGCGCTCATGCTGGGCGTCTGGTGGGTCATCGCGCGCACGCGCGTGGGGCTGATGATGCGCGCGACCCAGTTCGATCGCGAGACCGCGCGCGCCTTCGCCATACCGGTGGACCGGGTCTATGGCGGCGTGTTCGCGCTCGGCGCCATGCTGGCCGCCGTCGGCGCCGTGCTGATCGTGCCGATCCAGCAGGCGCACTACCTGATGGGCCACGACCCGCTGCTGCTGTCGTTCATCGTCGTGATCATCGGCGGCCTGGGCAGCCTGCGCGGCACCGTGCTGGCGGCCGTCGTCATCGGCATGAGTGACGGCATCATCTCGGTCTTCTTCAGCCCGACGCTGGCGAAGATCCTGGCCACGCTGCTGGTCGCGATCGTGCTGGTGGTCCGGCCGACCGGCCTGTTCGGGACGCGGTCGGCATGACCGGGCGGGGCCTAGATCGCGCGGCGCTGCTGCACCTTTGCGTACCGGCCGCGCTGTTCACGCTGCAGTTCGTGCTGCCGGACTACCATCACGTCAACCTCGCGCGCGTGATGGTGCTGGCGAGCTTCGCCGCCGCCTACAACATCGTGTTCGGCTACACCGGACTCTTGAGCCTTGGCCATGCCATGTTCTTCGGCGCCGGCCTCTATACTGCCGGCATGCTGGCGCAGCACGCCGGGGTCGCGGCGGGGCCGGGCTTCGCGCTGGCGATCCTCGCGGGCGCGCTGTTCGCGGCACTGGTCGGCGTCCTGGCGCTCAGGACCGCCGGCGTCTCCTTCATGATCGTGACGCTGATGTTCGCACAGGCCGCCTATCTCGCGCTGCACTATTTCGGCGACTACACGCGCAGCGACGAGGGTTTCGTCGTGCCGGCCGAACTACGCCGCCTGTTCGGCTTGGCGCTCGCCGACCCGGCCACGCGCTACTTCGCGGCCCTCGCCTTGTTCACGGCCACGCTCGCGGTCTGCCATGCCGTCGCCCGCTCTTCGTTCGGCCGCGTGCTGGCGGCGATCCGCGAGAACGAGGAGCGCACGCGCATGCTGGGCTACGACGTCTTCGCCTACAAGCTCGCGGCGCTTGCGCTCTCCGGCGCTCTGTCGGCGGCGGCAGGCGCGGCCTATGCCATGCTGTTCGGCTATGTCGGGGCCGGCCTCGCCTCGATCCAGTACTCGATCTATCCGCTGCTCTGGGTGCTGATGGGCGGAGCCGCGACGGTGCTGGGCCCGTTCCTCGGCACGCTGGCAATGTTCTACCTGGTCGACATCGCCAGCGGCTTCACCTCGGCCTATCTGTTCCTGGTCGGCTTGGCGCTGATCGCGCTGGTGCTGTTCTTCCCCAAGGGCGTGCTCGGCACGCTCCGTGAGCGGGCGCTGCCGTGGCTGCCGTGACGCTGCTCGAGACCGATGGCCTCACCCGCCGCTTCGGTGGACTGACCGCGGTGGACGGTGTTGCGTTTCGGCTGGAGGAAGGCGAGATCCGCGGCCTGATCGGCCCGAACGGCGCCGGCAAGACCACGTTCGTCAGCCTGCTCTCGGGCCGCATCCGGCCGAGCGCGGGCCGCGTCCGCTTCGCCGGCGAGGACGTGACGGCGCTGCCGGCGCACAAGCGCGTCGGCCGCGGCATCGCCTACACGTTCCAGATCACCTCGATCTTCGCCCGCATGACGGCACTCGAGAACGTCAAGCTGGCGGCGCAGCGCCGGCTGGCGCGCGCCTGGGCCGGGCCGGACGCGGCGCAACTGGAAGCCGTATCGATGGACGCGCTGGCACGCGTGGACTTGGCCGCGCGCGCGGGCGAGCTTGCCGGAACGCTCAGCTACGGGCATCAGCGCCTGCTCGAGGTCGCCATGGGCCTCGCCATGGCGCCGCGCCTCCTGATCCTGGACGAGCCGACGCAAGGCCTGGCGGACGAGGAGGTCGCCGGGTTCATCGACCTCGTGCGCGCTATCGCGCACGACGCCACGGTGCTGCTGATCGAGCACAATATGCGCGTGGTGATGGAGCTCGCCGGCCGCATCACGGTGCTGGAGCGCGGCCGCATCCTGGCCGAGGGCACGCCGGCCGAGATTCGCCGCGACGAGGCCGTGCAGCGCGCCTATCTGGGGGGCTGATGCTCAAGGTCGATCGCGTCGACTGCTACTACGGCAACACACCGGTGCTGCGCAGCTTCTCGCTCGAGCTCGCCGCCGGCGAGATCCTCTGCCTGCTCGGCCGCAACGGCGCCGGCAAGACCACGGCGCTCAAGGCGATCATGGGCCTGGTCAAGCCGCGCGCCGGCACGATCACGATCGACGGGGTGGACCTGACGCGTCTGCCGGCCGAGGCGGCGCCGAAGCACGGCATCGGCTACGTGCCGCAGGGCCGCCGCCTGTTCGCCGACCTGACGGTGGCCGAGAACCTTGAGGTCGGCCTCATGGCGCGCGACACGCCGCGCAAGGCGCGCGAGCGCGCGCTCGACCTCTTTCCGGTGCTGCGCGAGCGCCTCGGCCAGGCGTCGGGCACGCTCTCGGGCGGCGAGCAGCAGATGCTGGCGATCGCCCGCGCGCTGTGCCTCGAGCCCAGGGTCATCCTGCTGGACGAGCCGACCGAGGGCCTGATGCCGTCGATGGTCGCGCGCATCCGCGAGGTCGTGAGCGCGCTCCGCCGTCAGGGCACGGCCGTGCTCTTGGTCGAGCAGCGCGTCGAAGCCGTGCTCGAAATCGCCGACCACGCGCTGTTCGTCGAGAACGGCCGCAGCCGCGACCGCCTCACCGCGGCGGAGCTGCGCGCGAAGCCGGAGCTGCTTGGGCGGTTCGTGGGGGTAGGCGCCTAGGAGCGGCGGCCGTCCGGCCTACCCGTTCACCGCGGCCCTCGGTGCATCGGCGGGGTCCATGACCACGCGGTTGCGGCCGCTCTGCTTGGCGCGGTAGAGCGCGGCGTCGGCGCGCGCGATCAGCGCGTCGGGCTGCTCGGCCGGCCGCGCGAGCGCCACGCCGATGCTGATCGTCACCACGAGCTTGCCATCGGGTGCGCGCGCCTCGGCGATCGGGGTCTCCTGCACCGCCTGGCGCAGGCGCTCGGCCACGCGCAGAGCGACATCGATGTCGGCGTCGGGCATCACCACCATGAATTCCTCGCCGCCCATGCGTGCGACCGAGTCGACCGCGCGCACCACGTCGCTGACGCTGTGGGCGACCGCCTTCAGCACCTCGTCGCCGACCGGGTGGCCGTAGTTGTCGTTGACCTTCTTGAAGTGGTCGATGTCGAACATGAACAGCGCCAGCATCTTCTCGCTCGCCGCCGCCTGGTTCATCAGGCCCGGCAGGTGCGTCGACATGTAGCGCCGGTTGTAGAGGCCGGTCAGGCTGTCGGTCAGCGCCATTTCCAGCCCGCGCTGGTAGTTCTGGCGCAGGCGGTCCTGAAAGCGGCGGCGGCGGATCTGCGTGCGCACCCGCGCCAGCAGTTCGTTGCGGTCATAGGGTCGCGCGATGTAATCGTTGACGCCGATCTCAAGGCCCTTGGCCAGGCGCGCCGTGTCCGTGTCGCCGATCACGAGCAGGATCGGCAGATGCCGCGTCGTCTCCTGCGAGCGCAGCTGCGAGCAGAAGCGAAGCGCGTCCTCGTTCTTGAGGCCCAGGTTGACCACGAACAGGTCCGGTGCGTGCGCCTGCGCGTTCGCGAAGGCCTCGGCCGTGGTGGTGACGCGGGCCGGCTGGTGCCCGGCGGCGGTCAGCGCGTCGCACATCTTGCGTGCTTCGATGTTGCTGTCCTCGAGCACGATCACCGAGGCGCCCGAGGTGTCGACGTTCAGCGACGCGCTTTCCTTGAGCACGCCCAGGTCGCCGCTGGTCTGCTCGCGCAACCTGAGCTCGTCCATCATCATCTTGAGCCTGACCAGAGAGCGCACGCGCGCGAACAGCGCCATGTCGTTTACAGGCTTGGTCAGGAAGTCGTCGGCCCCGGCATCCAATCCGCGCACGCGGTCCTCGGGGTCGCTCAGCGCCGTCACCATCACCACGGGGATATGCGCGGTCTTCGGGTTCTGGCGGATGTGCCGGCACACCTCGAACCCGTCCATGCCCGGCATCATGACGTCGAGCAGGACGATGTCCGGCAGGTGCTCGGACATGCGGGCGAGCGCGGTGGCGCCGTCCATCGCCGTCACGACGTCGAAATATTCGCTGGTCAGCTTGGCTTCCAGCAGCCGCACGTTGGGCAGTACGTCGTCGACGACAAGGACACGCGCGCTCATGGCATCGTCATTCGTTCAGCGGCGTCAGTTCAGGAACTTCTGCACCGTGGCAAGGAAATGCGCGACCGAGATGGGCTTGGCGATATAGGCCTCGCACCCCCCTTCCCGGATCTTCTCCTCGTCCCCCTTCATCGCGAAGGCGGTCACCGCGATGACCGGGATCGATTTCAGGTCGTCGTCCTCCTTGATCCACTTGGTTACTTCCAGGCCCGAAACTTCGGGCAGCTGGATGTCCATGAGGATCAGGTCGGGCTTGGCACTGCGGGCCAGGCGCAACGCCTCCATGCCGTCCCGGGTCTGCAGGATGTTGTAGCCATGGGCTTCCAACAGATCGTGGAACAGCTTCATGTTGAGCTCGTTGTCTTCCACGATCAGGATCGTTTTTGCCATTTTATGTCCACCAGTCCCGGCGATTCCCCGGCGTCGCAGCGCCCGGGCCGACTCGCACCAGCACAAACCGCACCGGGACCGCGATCCAGCCCGGATCGGGCCCCGGAATCGGCCGGACAATCCGTCCGAGGCGGCACCATGCCGCCAAACACTTGCATAATACATGAGGCGTTTCCGGAATGTTAACATAAAGGGGTCGAAGCCCGGCCCCGACCTTGGGAACCGGGCGGGCGGGATCGCATGCGTATCGGGGTTGACCTGGGCGGCACGAAAATCGAGGCCATCGCCCTCGACCGGAAGAGCGGCCGCGAGCTCCTGCGCCGCCGCCGCCCGACGCCCCGCGCCTCCGGGGCCGGCGGGCAGACGCCAGCCCAGGCGGCGGCACTCTACGCTGCGATCGTCCAGGCGATCGTCGAGCTGGTCGGCACGGTGGAGCAGGAGGCCGGCCGGCGCGGGACCGTCGGCGTCGGCATCCCCGGCGCGATCTCGCCCGCCACCGGCCTAGTCAAGAACGCCAACACCACCTGCTTGATCGGCCGTGCGCTCGACCGCGACCTCGCAGCGGCGCTGCACCGTCCCGTGCGCCTCGCCAACGACGCGAATTGCTTCGCACTTTCCGAAGCCACGGATGGAGCGGCTGCAGGCGCCGGCATCGTGTTCGGCGTGATCATCGGCACGGGTTGCGGCGGGGGGCTCGCGGTCGGCGGACGGGTGCTGGAGGGGCGCAACGCGGTTGCCGGCGAGTGGGGCCACAATCCCCTGCCCTGGCCCGACCCGGAGGAGCGCGAGGGCGGCCGCTTCGCACGCAAGTGCTGGTGCGGCAAGTGGAACTGCATCGAGACCTTCGTCAGCGGCCCGGGGCTCGCGGCGGACTACCGCGCCGCCACCGGCGAGGCGCTCGATGCCGCCGCCATCGCCGCGCGCGCCGCGTCGGGCCACGCGCCGGCGCGCGCCGCGCTGGAGCGCCATGTCGACCGCCTGGCGCGGTCGCTGGCCACCATCGTCAACGTGGTCGACCCCGACGTCGTGGTGCTGGGCGGCGGCCTGTCGAATCTCGCGCATCTCTACGGCGACGTACCGGCGCGCTGGGGCCGCTACGCGTTCACCGACCAGGTCGCGACCGCGCTGGTGCCGCCCAAGCACGGCGACTCCTCGGGCGTGCGCGGCGCCGCCTGGCTTTGGCCTGCCGGCGAGGCGGCGGCATGACCTGGCTATGCCGCGATTGCGGCGCCGACGGACGCCCGGGCGGGCCCGGTGGCGAGCGGCCGCCCCGCTGCCCGGCCTGCGGCTCGCCACGGTTGATCGCGCATGCCGAGCTGGACGCCCTGTCGATCGCGCATATCGACTGCGACGCCTTCTATGCCACGGTCGAGAAGCGCGACCGGCCCGACTTGACCGACCGGCCGGTCGTCGTCGGCGGCGGGCGGCGCGGCGTGGTCTCGGCCGCGTGCTACGTGGCCCGCATGTACGGCGTCCGCTCGGCCATGCCGATGTTCAAGGCGCTCGAGGCCTGCCCCGAGGCGGTCGTCATCCCGCCCGACATGGCGAAGTACGCCGCGGTCGGACGGCAGGTCCGCGCGCTGATGCGCGCGGTCACGCCGCTGGTCGAGCCGCTGTCGATCGACGAGGCGTTCCTCGACTTGACCGGCACCGAGGCCGTGCACCACGCCTATCCGGCGCGAACGCTGGCCGCGCTCGCGCGCCGCATCGAGCGCGACCTCGGCGTCACCGTGTCGATCGGGCTCAGCTACAACAAGTTCCTGGCGAAGATCGCCTCCGACCTCGACAAGCCGCGCGGCTTCGCGGTGATCGGGCGGCGCGACGCGCTCGACTTCCTGGCGCCGCGGCCGGTCGGCACCATCTGGGGCGTCGGCAAGGCGCTGGAGGCGCGGCTCAACGCCGACGGGATCGCCACGATCGCACAGCTGCGCGAGCGCGACGAACGCGAGCTGATGGCGCGCTACGGCGTGATCGGCCGGCGCCTCTACCGCTTCGCCCGCGGCGAGGACGACCGCAAGGTCGAATCCGACCGCCCGACCAAGAGCATCTCGGCCGAAACCACCTTCGACAAGGACCACGCCGATCTCGCCTTCCTGCGCGCCGAGCTGTGGCCGCTGTGCGAGACCGTGTCGCGGCGCCTGAAGAAGAGTGGCTTGGCGGCGCGCGGGGTCACGTTGAAGCTCAAAACGGCGCAGTTCCGCCTGGTCAGCCGCTCCACCCGTCTCGCGACGCCGACGCAGCTGGCCGAAACACTGTTCCGCAACGCCGAGCAGCTGCTGCTGGGCGAGCTCGACGGCACGCGCTTCCGCCTGATCGGCGTCGGCGGAGCGGACCTGAGCGACGCCGCCGAGGCCGATCCCCCGGACCTGTTCGATCCCGACGGCAACAAGCGGCGCAAGATCGAGCAGACGATCGATCAGCTGCGCAGCAGGCTCGGCAACAAGGCAATCACGAAGGGCCGCGGGTTACGCAAGTGAGGCCCCGGCCCCGCGGCGACCCCCTGGACAAAAAGGGACTTCGCGTGCCGGCGTCGCCCAGACGCGCGACGCCTCGAACACGTGCGGGGCGAGGCTTGGCAGGATAAGCGCCGGCGGCCGGCTGCTGTGTTGCGACGGCAAGGACCCGGATGGCAATCCGATCGGTCTGTCGAACCGGGTCCAGGCTGCTGTCAGCAGCTCGGCTTCGGCAGCGGCTCGAACTTCTCGAGGCTGCCCTTGAGCGTGAACTCGCTGTAGTCCAGCAGGAGCGCCCGGGCGATGCCGTTGTCCTGCAGGTCCAGGCCGATCTCGTAGTCGGGCTGCGTGCTGTCTTCCTTCTCGACCGAGAAATAGGCCATGCGCATGTGCCAGCCCGGGCGATCGAGCAGCGGATCGGCGCCCTTGGTGCCGGTGGCGAGCGCGCGGCCGATCAGTGCGTTGACGTCGGACGCGCCCTCGGGCGTGGCGCCGTCGAACACCCGGCGCGGCACGATGCGGTCGCCTGCTTTGGCGCGCTCGAGCAGCACCAGCGTGTGCTCGGTCGGGAAGATCGTGCCGGCCGGCAGTTCCATCGAGGCCTTCTTCGGCAGAGTGAAGCTGGCTGAGCCGCGCTTGCCCGGGCCGTCGAGCTTCGCCTCGCCGCTGATCTCCGCGTCCGGCTTGCCGTCCTTGCTCTTGCGCACCTTGAAGCGATAGGACAGCCCGTCCTTCGATTCCCAGGTAGCATAGTTGGTGACGATCTCGATCTCGCCCTGCTGAGCGGTCACCAGCGCGAGACGATAGCGCTGCTCCACGGTCCAGCCGTCGCAGCTGTCGCCCCATTCGAAATGCAGCGCCCCATGGGCCGAGACGACGCCGCTGCCGTTCTTCACGGCGCTGAGGCTGATCGCGTAGATGGCGCGGTGCGGCGCCACGTCGATGCCGGCTCCGGCACCGAACGAGCCGGCAGGGGCAGAAAGAACGCACGCGGCGGCCACCGCGACAAGGGCGGGCGCCTTGCCGCGACGCTCTGGCTTCGGCTTGATCATGGCCGCGGATCGTGGTGGCGAATAAGGGCGGAAATGCGGCGCGGGCCGCCGGGTTCCGCCTGCGGGCGAACTGCGTGCAGGTATTTCCACCCAGCGCCCCGTCCGGCTCGGCAAAATTTACCCATCATGCCATGCAACACATTGATCTGACGTGTAAAAACCCCTGGCACCGTGCTTGCTACAGGACTCGCGCGGGAACCGCCTGGACGAAGGTGGCTCCGGCTGGGAACAGGGAGTTTGCCAGAATGAACGGCTTGGTGGGGACCATGATGCCCGCCGCGACCTTCGATCCGGTCGCGATGGCACGAAGCCTGTTGACGGAGATCGCCGGCGCGCCGGACAGCGACCGGCACCTGAAGCTTCTGGAGCGCGTGCTTGCCGCAGCGGCCGAGGCGCAGCAGATCGTGGCGGATCAGCGCCAGCGCATCGCCGAGTTGGAGGCGTTGTCGGTGACCGACGAGCTGACCGGCCTGGCCAACCGGCGCGGCTTCACCCTGGCGCTGAAGCACGAGCTGTCGCACATGCGCCGCCACGGCGGCGAGGCGGCGCTGATTCTGGTCGACCTCGACGGGTTCAAGGAGGTCAACGACACGTTCGGCCACGCCGCCGGCGACCACGTGCTGCGGCTGGTGGGCGAAATCCTGCGCGGGCATGTGCGCGACACCGACACGGTGGCGCGGCTCGGCGGCGACGAGTTCGCGATGCTGCTGCCGGGCGCGACGCAGGAGCTGGCACGCTTCCGCGCCACGGCGCTCACGCGCCTCATCGACCGTACCGTGGCGCGCTGGCAGGCCGCACGTATCCCGGTGGCCGCCAGCTTCGGCCTCACGATGGTCGATGGCGGCGACAGCCCGGACGCGGCGATGGAGCGGGCGGACCAGTCGATGTATCGCAGCAAGCGCGAGCGCAACGCGGCCTGAGTCGCCAGCGGCTTCAGCCGCCGCATTTCGGGCGCGGCAACGGGGCAACCTCGATCAGCCTCGCGCGCACCTGGTAGCGCTGGTAGTCGAGCCGCATCATCGGCGATACGCCGTTCGCCTGCAGTTCCATGTCGTATTCGAGTTCGGGCTCCGGCGCCTTGCTGGAAAGCGGGAAGTAGGCGACCCGCACGCTGCGCACGGCGCCGCCGAGCAGCGTCGCGCCGTTGCCGAGCTCGGCGCCGTGCTTGAGCTCGCTCTCGCGCTCCTTGCCCATGAATACGCTGATCGTGTAGGCGCCTTCAAGGTTGCCGCCGTCGAAGCCGGGCATGGTGAAGAAGCCTTCGCCCTGGCCCATGCGCTTCACCAAGTCGAGGTTGAAGGCGACCGGGAACACGGCGCCGGCGGGCAATTCGAACGTCTCGCCCCCGGGCTTGGCGAAGGTGATGCTGCCGGGCTGGTCGGGTGCGGGCCGCTCTGCGGTGCCGGCGGTCTCCTCGGCCAGCTGGCCGTTCTGCCAGTCGCTCGCCTGAAAGCGCAGCAGCGTACCGTCCTTGGTCTCGTAGCTGGCGTAGCGGCTATCGCTTTCGACCTCGCCGCCCATGTTGTCGGTCACGGTCATCTTGATGCGCTGGCTCAACGACCAGCCTTCGCAGCCCTCGTCGACCTCGATCATCATGGTGCCGGAGACACCGGCGACCGCGAGCCCGCCGCGCGGGCTGCCCTTGCTCAGCTGATAGACCGCGCGATGCGGCAGGAATTCGCCGGCGGCAGCCTGACCGGATAAAGCCGCCGCGAACGGAGAGGAGGCCGCGAGCGACGCCAGCACCGCGACGGCCAGGATGCGGTCGGCACGCGAAGAAACAAAGAACATCGGATCACGAACGCCAACGGCGTGCGGGTTCTCGAGGCAGGCGCCACGGCCCCGGGGGCCGCCGCCGAAGGTCGTCCCGCTCGGGCCGGGTCGTGCCCTAGAGGGTCACCGGCCAGTACCCGCGCACACCGTCCGAGGCCAGCCGGCTGCGCTGCGACGCGCCGTCGCGCACCACAACGCGGTGCCAAGTCTGCCCATGCAGCGTGACCGATGCAACCTTAGCATCGAGATGGCTGTATTGCTTGGCGAGACGCCTCGCCCGGCTTGCCTCCCGGAAACTGTGCAGGACCAAATAGCGGCCTGCGGCCGGCTTTTCCGGGAACGATCTTGCGGCTGGCGCCTTCGCCGCGGCGGTTGCGCGCGGCGCGGCCGGGGTCGCGTGGTCGAGCGCGGCGCGGGACAGTTTCGCTTCCGGCGCCGCCGGCTTGGCGATGCGCGCCGGCCTGGCCTCGGGCTGCGGTACCTTGGCCGGTGCCGGGTCCACGCCCGCCTGGTCGGGCGGCGGCGCC
>CAZLBB010000016.1:0-63380 GCA_964557415.1 uncultured Rhodospirillaceae bacterium | reverse complement strand
GCCTGGAGCCGGCCAGGCAGTTCATCACGCGCGAATGGGAGACGCTGATCGCCGAGCACGCCCTGCCGCCGCGCGACGCCAAGACGGCGCTGCAGGAGTGGGCGCAGGGGCGCGGCGAGCCGGTGCCCGTCTACACCATCGTCTCGCGCGAGGGGCCCGACCACGAGCCGCGCTTCACCGTCAGCGCCAGCCTGAAGGACGGCAGCACCGCGACCGCGACGGGCGCCAGCCGCCGTGCGGCCGAGCAGGCCGCGGCCGCCATGCTGCTCGAGCGGATCGGCGCGCTGCAGTAATGGAAGAGCCGAAGGGCCCGCGGCGCTGCGGCTTCGTCGCCGTGCTGGGCGCGCCCAACGCCGGCAAGTCGACCCTGGTCAACCGGCTGGTCGGCGCCAAGGTCTCGATCGTCTCGCCCAAGGTGCAGACCACGCGCACCCGCGTCACCGGCATCGCCATAAGCGGCGACGCGCAGGTCGTGTTCATCGACACGCCCGGCATCTTCGCCCAGCCGCGCCGGCGGCTGGAGCGCGCCATGATCGACGCCGCCTGGCGCGGCGCCGGCGACGCCGATGCCGTGGTGCTGGTGGTCGACGCCGCGCGCACGCGCGTCGACGCCGACACGCGCCGCATCGTCGATGAGCTCGGCCGCAGCGGGCGCAAGGCCGTGCTGGCGCTCAACAAGATCGACCTCGTGCGCAAGGACACGCTGCTGGCCAAGGCCGACCAGCTCTACAAGACCGGCGCCATCTCCGAGGTGTTCATGATCTCGGCGACCGGGGGCGAGGGCGTGGACGACCTGATGGCGCACCTGGCGGCGCGCATGCCCGAGGGGCCGTGGCTCTACCCCGAGGACCAGCTCTCCGACATGCCGCAGCGCCTGCTCGCCGCCGAGATCACACGCGAGCAGCTGTTCCTGCGCCTGCACGACGAGCTGCCCTACTCGGTCGCGGTCGAGACCGAGGAATGGGAGGAGTTCAAGGACGGCAGCGCGCGCGTGGCGCAGGTGATCTATGTCGAACGCTTGAGCCAGCGCCCGATCGTGCTGGGCAAGGCCGGCGCCACGATCAAGGCGATCGGCGAGAGCGCGCGCAAGGAGCTCGAAGCCATCGTTGGCCGCAAGGTGCACCTGGTCCTGCGCGTCAAGCAGCGCAGCGACTGGGCCGAGTCGCGCGAGCTCTACAGGGACTGGGGGCTGGAGTGGGAGGCGTGAGGAAGCCGCATCCCGACCGCGGAATTTCATCCTCATCCTGAGCCTGTCGAAGGATGAGGTGGGCACGGTGGGCCGAGTGACCTTCATCCTTCGACGGGCTCAGGATGAGGAAATAGCAATGAACCCTGCCGCCACGCATGGACACCGCTTAGAATACCGCCATGGACTGGACTGACGACGGCATCGTGCTGGCGGCGCGGCGGCATGGCGAGACATCGCTGGTCGTGAGCGTGCTGACGCACGGGCACGGGCGGCATGCGGGGCTGGTGCGCGGCGGCGCGGGCAAGCGCGCGCGCGCGCTCTACGAGCCTGGCAACCTTCTGCGCGTCACCTGGAAGGCGCGCCTCGCGGAGCATCTCGGCCACTACGCCTGCGAGCCGGTCTCCTCGGCCGCGGCGCTGCTGCTCGACGACGCCGGGCGACTCGCGGCCCTGACCGCGGCCTGCGCACTCATCGAGGCGGCGCTGCCCGAGCGCGAGCCGCATCCCGGCGCCTTCGACGCGCTCGCCCGGCTGATCCATGCGCTGCCGCAGCCGGGCTACGAGGCGGCCTATGCGCGCTGGGAGCTGGGCCTCCTGACCGAGCTCGGCTTCGGCCTCGACCTCGCGCGCTGCGCCTCGACCGGCAGCAGCGACGCGCTCGCCTACGTCTCGCCCAGGTCCGGCCGCGCCGTCTCCGCCGCGGCGGCGGAGCCCTATCGCGACCGGCTCCTGCGGCTGCCGCGCTTCCTGGTCGAGGACGCGCCCGCCGATTCGGCGGACCTGGTCGACGGGCTGCGCCTGACCGGGCATTTCCTTGCCGCGCATGTGTTCTCGGTCCGGCCGGGCGGCGTGCCGGCGGCGCGGCTGCGCCTGTTCGAGCGCCTGGCGCGCGGCACGCGCCGGTCGGCATGACGGTCGCGCCCGATCCGCGCCTGGTCGAGGCCGCACGTCACTTCGAGGACGGCCGGTTGGCCGAGGCCGAGCGTGCGGCGCGGTCGTTGCTGGCCGAACAGCCGCGCCATGCCGACGCGCTGCATCTCGCCGCGCTCGCCAGTCATCGTCAGGGCCGGGGCGACGAGGCGGTCGCCCTGTTCGACCGTGCCGTCGCCGCGCGGCCGGGCGACGGCGAGATCCGCAACAACTACGGCTGCATGCTGATGGAGCTGGGCCGCCCGGAAGACGCCGCGGCGATGCTGCAGCGGGCGCTCGAGCTCCGCCGCGGCGACGTGATGGCGCTCAGAAACCTCGGCAGCGTGCTGCGCGCGCTGGGCCGGCTCGCCGAGGCGGCGCGCGCGCTCCGCCAGGCGGTCGAGCTCCGGCCCGACTTCGCCGCGGCGCATGCGGCGCTCGCGCGCGTGCTCGGCGACCTCGGCCGGCCGGGCGAGGCGCTGTCGCATGCCGGGCGCGCGGCGAAGCTCGAGCCGAACCTCGCCGAGGCGCAGTCGGTGCTCGGCCTGCTGCTGCACCAGCACGGCCGCCCGGCCGAGGCGCTGGAGGCGCTGCGGCGCGCCACGGCGCTCGACCCGAACGACGCCGAGGCGCGATCGAACCTGCGCGCGGTTCAGGTCGCCATGGTGCCGGCCTGGCATTTCACCATGCTCAACGACGACGCGCGCAACCAGGCCTACGACCGCGCCATCCGCGCCGCCGTCCGGCCCGGCGACCACGTGCTCGAGATCGGCACCGGCTCGGGCATCCTCGCCATGATGGCCGCGCGCGCCGGCGCCGCGCGCGTCACCACCTGCGAGGCCAACCCGGCGCTCGCCGCGGTCGCGGCCGAGATCGTCGCGAGGAACGGCTACGCCGACCGCGTCTCCATCGTGCCGCGCAAGTCGACCGAGCTGGAGGTCGGGCGCGACCTGCCGCGCCCGGCCGACCTGCTGGTGATGGAGATCTTCGACGCCGTGCTGCTGGGCGAGGGCGTGCTGCCGAGCCTGGCCGACGCGCGCGCGCGCCTGCTGGCCCCCGATGCGCGCGTGCTGCCGCGCGGCGCGCGCGTCTTCGCCGCCGCGATCGAGATGCCCGGCCTGCGTCGCGTCCATCCGATCCGCGACGTCGCCGGCTTCGACCTGTCGCCGTTCGCCGTCTTTGCCGATCCGGTCGGCCAGATGGTCGAGCTGGCGTCCGAGCCGCATCGCCTGCTGACCGCTGCGACACCGATCTTCGATTTCGACTTCGCGCGCCCGGTGCCGATGAGCGGCGAGACGCGCGTGACGCTCGCCGCCACCGCCGACGGCACCGCGCACGCCGTCGCCCTGTGGTACGACCTCGACCTCGCCGACGGCGTCGGCATGACCACGGCGCCCGGCGTCGCGCGCAACCACTGGAAGCAGGCGGTGACGTTCCTGCCGGTGGATGTCCCGGTGCGCGCCGGGCAGGAACTGACGGCCGAGGCGCGCTATGCGGGGACGCGGCTCAAGGTGGAGGTCGCCTCGCCTTAGCGGCGTCGGCCCTTGCCATGACGGCCGCCCTGGCCTATGTATATCCCATCGGGATATACATGGAGGCGCCCATGACCAGCTCCACGGTGTTCACGAGCAATCGCAGCCAGGCGGTGCGCCTGCCCAAGACCGTCGCGTTCCCCGAAGGCGTGCATCAGGTCGATATTCTCAAGGTCGGCAGCAGCCGCGTGATCGTGCCGAAGGGCCGGCGCTGGGACGACTTGTTCTTGACCGGTCCGCGCGCCAGCGAGGACTTCATGGCCGAGCGGAAGCAGCCGGTCGCCGAGGAACGCGAGCCGCTGTGATGCTGGCCTACATGCTCGATACGAACATCTGCATCTACGTCATGAAATCCTATCCGCCGAAGCTGCGAGAGCGGTTCAATGCGCATGCCGAGCAACTCTGCATCTCGAGCATCACGCTAAGCGAGCTGCACTATGGCGCCGAGAAATCGGCGCGCCGCGCCGCGAACCTGACGGCGATCGAGCAGTTCGTCGCGCGTCTCGACGTGCTGGCGTTCGGCGACAAGGCCGCCGCGCACTACGGCCAGCTCAGGGCGGAACTGGAACGCTCGGAGACGCCCTGCGGTCCGCATGACATTCAGATCGGCGGCCATGCGCGAAGCGAAGGCCTGGTCCTCGTCAGCAACAATCTGCGCGAGTTCGCACGCATGCCGGGCGTGCGGGTGGAGAACTGGGCCTGAGCCGCGTCGACGGGCGCCTCACCCCGGCAGCGCCCATTTCGTCTCCATGTCCAGCGGGATCACCGGCCGCGGCAGGCGCTTGAAGGGGAAGCGCTGAAGGATCGGCGAGGTGAGGCCGGGGCAGTCGACCTCGATCACGCGCTCGGGCGCGAAGAACTCGTCGAAGCCGGCGCGGAAATGGCCGCGCGACTTGACCACCACGATGCGCGCCTTGCCGATGTCGAGGCCCATGGCTTCGAAGAAGACCGGGTCGGCGCACTGGTTGCGGTGCGTGCCGACCACGACGGCGATGCCGCCGAGGTCGAGCGCGGCGGTCGGCCCGAACTCGATCGTGCCGCCCTGGTAGATACCGCGCCGTCCGACGAAGCGGCCGTCGTGCAGGCTGGTGACGCGCGCGGGTGCCGCGAAGCGCTTGGCATACTCGGTCTCGGCCGTGCCGTTGAACACGGCGTCGAAGCGCGCGCCGACGCCGCGCCGGTGCGCCTCGGCGGCCAGGCCCGCGTCGATGAACACGCCGAGCAGAACGCCCCGGGCCTTGGCCTCGTGCAGCGCGCGCAGGATCCAGGTGGTGTTGCCGCCGCCGCCGCCGCCCGGGTTGTCGGCCACGTCGGCGAAGATCAGCGCCGGCGCTCCGGGATCGGCCGTGTTGCGCCGCGCCATCGCCACGGCGTCGTCGAGCGACGTCAGCTTCGGCACGAAGCGCTGGCGGTCGGCCCAGGCCGCCTCGGCGATCTGCTTGGCGATGCGCCAGGCCGGCGCGGCGTCGCCGCCGCGCGCGGTGACGATGATGGCCAGCCCGTTCTTCGGCGTGTCGGAGAAGGCGAAGCCGCCCAGCACCGTCACGTTCATGATGTCCGGCGTCTTCAGGCGCTGGCCGAGGTTGATGAGGTCGGCGTAGGGCCCGGCGGCGGTGAGCTGCGTCACGGTCGGCGCCACGATCGGCATGCGGATGAAGGCGGTGCTGGTCCTGGTGCCGCCCAGCATCTCGCACAAGGCGGCGGCGGCCTCGGCGGCGCGCTCGCGCATGTCGACATGCGGGTTGGTGCGGTAGCCGATCAGCACGTCGACGCTGTCGACCATGCGCTGCGACGGATTGCAGTGCAGGTCGACCGTGGCCGCGATCGGCACGTTCGGGCCGACCACCGATCGCACCATCGCCCACAGCTCGCCGTCCGGGTCGGGGTCCTCGGTCGTGGTCATGGCGCCGTGCTCGGTGATGTAGACGGCGTCGACCGGCAGCGCTGCCCTGAGCTGCGCCTGCATGTGGGCGATGCAGTCCTTGATGAAGCGGTGCTCGGCCGGCCCGCCCGGCTCGGCGCCGACGACCAGGATCGGCACCGGCTGCCACGGGCCGCGCCGGTCCATCTCGGCGACGAAGCCCGGCACCTCCATCGGCCAGAGCGGCGCCGGGCTGCGCGCGTTGGCGATGATGGCGCCTCCTTGCAGGAAGATGCGCTCGCGGAAGTCCTTCTCGGTCGTGACGGGCGCGAAGGCATTGGCCTCGAGATGCATGCCAAGGATGGCGATGCGCGGTCCGGAACGCGGCATGGGCAAGGTCCGATCGCATGAGGGGGCGGCAGGATCGGCCGATTGTGCGGCTGTTTCAAGCTTTCCGTCGGGGTGTGGGCGTGGTATGCAGGACGCCGCGCGGGACCTCATATCGGTCCCGTTTTTCGCGCCGCTCGCGCGTCAGGTAGACCCCGGCATTTCGGCCGATCGGAGGGGGCTGCCATGACCTTGCTGACGCGGTTGGTTTCGAGTGTCGTCGCTGCGACGGTCGCGTTCGGCATCGGTGCGGCCTCGGCCCAGGTGCAGGAACGGGGCGGCGATTCCCGCCCGAGCCTCAACCTGGTCGTCCACCTGTCCGCCGACCGGCGCATCGTCGTGCCGACCGTGGACCAGGGCGTCATCAGCTTCGAGATCTACAACGCCTACCCGCGTCCCATGCTGGTCCAGCTCGGCGTCGACGGCGCCCCGCCGCTCGGCGGCGCCGGCGCCTGGCCGGCCGGCGGCACGGTCGTCCGCGGCAAGGCGACCCAGGTGGTCGTCGGTTCCGGCCAGACGGTGATCCTGGGCGGCGTCACCGACGGCAAGGCGGTAACGCTGGAAGCGGCGCCGGTCCTGGGGAATATCCCCATGTTGGGCATGCTTTTCCGCAGCCGGGAAATGCGTTCCGAGAACAACATCATGTTGATCATCACGCCGAACATCGTGAACTGAAACCCGGCTCCCCGTCGCGTGAACGGGGAGATTGGCGCGGCCTGACGGCGCGATCCGCGCTGCCGCCGACGCGGGTGGCGCGCCAGGCCGGCGTTGCGCCATCGACTTCGGCGCCGCGATCCGCGATCTTGCCGGCATGACCGCGATCGACCGGCCGATGACCCGCCTCGCCGCCACGGCGCCGCCGCATCTGTGGTTCGTGGTCGCGGCGGCGTTCCACTACCTGGGACCGTCCTTCGCCGTGCTGCTGTTCGCGCAGGTCGGCGTGCTGGGCGTCGCCTGGTTCCGCATCGCCACGGCGGCGGCGGTGTTCGCGCTGTGGGCGCGGCCGTGGCGGGCCTGGCGCGCGGCATCGCGCCGCACGCGCGGGCTGATCGTGGTCTGGGGCGCATCGATCGCGGCGATGAACAGCCTGTTCTACGTCGCCATCGACCGGCTGCCGCTCGGCCTCGTCGCCACGATCGAGTTCGTGCCGGTGATCGCCATCGCGCTCGCCGGCGTGCGCTCGGCGCGCAACTTGGCGGCGCTGGTGCTGGCCGCCCTCGGCGTGCATTTCCTGACCGAGCTGCGCTGGTCGAGCGATCTCCTGGGCCTCGCTGCCGCCGCCGCCAACGCGCTGCTGTTCGCCGTCTACATCGTGGTCGGCCACCGCATCGCGCGCGACGGCGCCGGCGAGGGCGTCGACCGGCTGGCGGCGGCGATGGCGGCCGGCTTCGTGTTCGTCATGCCGATCGGCTTGGCCGAGGCAGCTGCGGCCTTCGGCGATCCGCTGCTGGTCGCGGCCGGCATCGGGGTCGGCATCTGCTCGACCGTGATCCCCTATGTGTGCGACCAGCTCGCCATGTCGCGCCTGCCGCGCTCGACCTACGCGCTGCTGATTTCGCTGTTGCCTGCGAGCGCCGCCGTGGTAGGAGCGCTGGTCCTGGGCCAGGTACCGACCGGCGCCGAGATGCTGGGGATCGGCCTGGTGATGGCCGGCATCGCCGTGCACAAGCCCGCGGCGCAATAGCACATATTGACGCCGGCTGGCCGGTCTTTACTATATTTCGTGGTTTTCCGGAGGCTCCATGGCTAAACCGACGGCGACGGCGGTCGCCGAGATTCGCGACACGCCGCTTTCCGAGGCGCTGGGCCAGCGCTACCTGAGCTACGCGCTGTCGACCATCATGTCGCGCTCGCTGCCCGACGTGCGCGACGGCCTCAAGCCCGTGCATCGCCGGCTGCTGTTCGCCATGCGCGAGCTCAAGCTCGACCCGGCGCAGGGCTTCAAGAAATGCGCCCGCGTGGTCGGCGACGTGATCGGCAAGTACCACCCGCACGGCGACACCGCCGTCTACGACGCGCTGGTGCGCCTGGCGCAGGACTTCGCCGCGCGCTACCCGATGGTCGACGGGCAGGGCAATTTCGGCAACATCGACGGCGATAACCCGGCGGCGATGCGCTACACCGAGGCGCGGCTGACCGAGGTGGCGCAGACGCTGCTGGCCGAGCTCGACGAGGACGCGGTCGATTTCCGGCCGACCTACGACGGCGAGGGTCAGGAGCCGGTCGTGCTGCCGGCGGCCTTCCCCAACCTGCTCGCCAACGGCGCGGCCGGCATCGCCGTCGGCATGGCGACCAGCATCCCGCCGCACAACGCGGGCGAGATCTGCGCCGCGCTGCAGCACCTGATCAAGTTCCCCAACGCCACCATCGCCAAGCTGGCCGAGCTGATCCCCGGCCCCGACTTTCCGACCGGCGGCGTGCTGGTCGAGGGGCGCGACAACATCGTCGAGGCCTACGCCACCGGCCGCGGCGGCTTCCGCCTGCGCGCCCGGTGGGAGGTCGAGAAGCTGAAGGGCGGCGGGTGGCAGGTCGTCGTCACGGAGATCCCCTACCAGGTCGCCAAGTCGCGCCTGATCGAGAAGATCGCCGAGCTGCTGCAGGAGAAGAAGCTGGCGATGCTCGGCGACGTGCGCGACGAGTCGACCACCGACGTGCGCCTGGTGCTGGAGCCGAAGAGCCGCAACGTCGACGCCGCGGTGCTGATGGAATCGCTGTTCCGCCAGACCGACCTCGAGACGCGCGTGCCGCTCAACATGAACGTGCTCGACGCCGACGGCACGCCGCGCGTGATGAACCTGCGCGAGGTGCTGCGCGCCTTCCTCGACCACCGCCACGTCGTGCTGGTCCGCCGCACGAAGCACCGGCTCGAGAAGATCGCGCACCGGCTCGAGGTGCTCGGCGGCTACCTGATCGCGTATCTGAACCTCGACGCCGTGATCAGGATCATCCGCACCGAGGACGAGCCGAAGCCGGTCTTGATGAAGCGCTTCAAGCTCACCGACCTGCAGGCCGAATCGATCCTCAACATGCGCCTCAGGTCGTTGCGCAAGCTCGAGGAGATGGAGATCAAGGGCGAGCACAAGACGCTCAGCCAGGAGCAGAAGGACCTGAAGGCCCTGCTCAAGGACGAGGACCGGCGCTGGAAGACCATCGCGGGCGAGATCGGCGAGATCGCCAGGAAGTTCGGCGGCAAGACGACCTTGGGCAAGCGCCGCACCGAGATCGGCGAGCCGCCGTCCGACGTGGTGATCCCGCTCGAGGCCATGGTCGAGCGCGAGCCGGTGACGGTGGTGCTATCGTCCAAGGGCTGGATCCGGGCGATGAAGGGTCATATCGAGGACGCCTCGGGCATCGCCTACAAGGAGGGCGACAGCGAGCGCTTCGTCCTGCGCTGCGAGACCACCGACAAGCTGGTGGTGTTCGGCACCAACGGCCGCTTCTACACGCTGGGCGTCGACAAGCTGCCCGGCGGCCGCGGCCACGGCGAGCCGCTGCGCCTGATGATCGAGCTCGGCAACGACCAGGACATCGTCAACGTGCTGGTGCGCAAGCCCGGCCGCAAGCTGCTGGTGGCGTCGAGCGACGGGCGCGGCTTCGTCGTCCCCGAGGACGAGGTGCTGGCGCAGACGCGCGCCGGCAAGCAGGTGCTCAACGTCGCCCCGCCGGTCGAGGCGCGCGTCTGCACGCCGGCCGAGGGCGACATGGTCGCGGTCATCGGCGAGAACCGCAAGCTGCTGCTGTTCCCGCGCGAGCAGCTGCCCGAGATGACGCGCGGCCGCGGCATCACCCTGCAGAAGTACAAGCAGGGCGGCCTCAACGACGCCAAGGTCTTCGACCAGGCCGAGGGGCTGAGCTGGAAGAGCGGCGACAAGACCCGCGTCGAGACCGAGATCAAGGACTGGATCGGCGAACGCGCCCAGGCCGGCCGCCTGCCGCCGCATGGCTTCCCCCGCAGCAACCGCTTCGGGTGAGGCGGGGAAGGGGAGGTCCGCTCAAGCCGGCCCGCCTACGCACTTACGGGCGTAGGCGGGGAACGGCCGTGCCGCTCGACTGTCGCAGGCTTGCTCACGCCGCCACCTTGAGCCGAAGGCCGAGCGCCCGCAGCACCTTCGCGACGGTCGCGAATTCCGGATTTCCTTCCGGCGACAGGGCCTTGTACAGGTTGGTGCGGCCGAGCCCCGCCGCCTCGGCGATCTCGGTCATGCCCTTCGCCCGGGCAATGTCGCCCAGCGCCGCCTTCAGCAGGTCGGGATCGCCGTCCTCCAGGACGGCATCGAGGTAGGCGGCGATATCTTCCTTGGTTTCCAGCGTGTCGGCCGCGTCCCAGCGGCGTGTCCTCTTGCGAGCCATGTTCGCCTCTATACGCTGCGGGCCAACGCGATGGCCTCCGCGATATCCCGGTCCTGCGTCCGCTTGTCGCCGCCGCAGAGAAGGATCACGACCATCTCGCCGCGCCGCGCGAAATACACGCGGTATCCGGGACCGTAGTCGATCCGCATTTCCGACACCCCGCCGCCGACAGGCTTGACGTCGCCCGGGTTCCCGAGCGATAGGCGCCGGATGCGGACCGTGATCCGTGCGCGCGCTTCACGGTCGCGCAAGCCCGCAAACCAGTCGGCAAAGACGTCGGTTTGCCGGACCTCCATGGAAAACATTTGTCTCTTGTGAGAGACAATATGTCAAGGCCGGGCACGGCGCTTGACGATCTTCTCACGTCCCCCGCAGCACCAGGTCCGCGCCCTTCTCGCCGATCATCATCGACGCCGCGTTGGTGTTTGCCGCGGTGATGGTCGGCATGACCGAGGCGTCGATCACGCGCAGGCGCTCGATGCCGCGCACGCGCAAGTGCGCATCGACCACGGCGCCGTCGTCGCCGCCCATGCGGCAGGTGCCGACGGCGTGGAAGACGGTGCCGCCGTGGCGGCGCACGAAGTCGAGGATGGCGTCGTCGGATGCGGCCGCCGCGCCGGGCAGCACCTCATCCGCCCACAGGGCGCGGAAGGCGGGCTGGCGGTAGATCTCGCGCAGCATCTTCACGCCCTCGACCATCACCTTGCGGTCGAGCTCGGCCGAGAGGTAGCGCGGCTCGATCAGGGGATCGGCGAAGGGGTCGGCGCTGCGGATGGCGAGGCGGCCGCGCGAGGCGGGATGGCATTGCCACAGCGACGCCGTGAAGCCGGAATAGCGGTGCAACGGATCGCCCGGCTTGTCGACCGACAGCGGCATGACGTTGAACTGGATGTCGGGGCGGCCGTCCTCGGCATGGCGCGTGCGCGCGGCGCCGCCGACCTGGCCGGCGCCGACGGTCAGCGGGCCGCGCCCGTGCGCGAGCCAGTCCCAGCCCATCTGCACCAGGCGGATCGGATTGCGCACCGCGTCGTTGAGCGAGATGCGGTCCTTCAGCCGCACGATCGTGCGCGCCTGGTAGTGGTCCTGCAGGTTCTCGCCGACTTGGGGCAGGTCGGCCACGACCGCGACGCCATGCCGGCGCAGCAGGTCGGCGGGGCCGATGCCCGAGAGCTGCAAGAGCTGCGGGCTTTGCAGCGCGCCGGCGGCGAGGATGATCTCGCGCCCGGCACGCGCGGACTCGCGGGCGCCGCCGCGCGCCCATTCCACGCCGACGGCGCGGCGATGCTCGAGCAGCACGCGCGTCGCGTGCGCCCGGGTCAGCACGGCGAGGTTGGGCCGCGCCAGGGCGGGCTCGAGGAAGGCGACCGCGGCGCTCTCGCGCCAGCGCCTTCTGATGGTGAGCTGGTAGGCGCCGACGCCCAGGGTCGTCTCGCCGTTGAAGTCGCGGTTCTCGGGCAGGCCGTGCTCGCGCGCCGCCGCGACCCAGGCGCGGCAGGCGGGATGGTCGTTGCGCAGGGTCGAAACGCTCAAGTCCCCGTGCGCGCCGCGGTACTGGCTCGGCGGCCCGTCGAAGCGCTCGAGCCTGCGGAAGAAGGGCAGCACGTCGCGGTAACCCCAGCCGGCGGCGCCCTGCCGCTCCCAGTCGTCGAAATCCTCGTGCTGGCCGCGGATGAAGATCAGGCCGTTGATCGAGCTGGAGCCGCCCAGCACGCGCCCGCGCGGCCAGACGATGGCGCGCCCGGCCGTGCCCTGCGACGGCTCGGTCGGGAACAGCCGGGAGAAACGCTCGTCGTAGATCGTGCGGAAGTAGCCGACCGGCAGCCGGAGCCAGAAATTCCGGTCGCGCCCGCCCGCCTCGAGCAGCAGCACGCGGCACCGCGGATCCGCCGACAGCCGGTTGGCGAGCACGCAGCCCGCCGAACCGGCGCCGACGATGATGTAGTCGTAGAAGTCTGCCGGCATGGATTACGCCCCGGCAGTCCGCGTTGCCTGCCGCATGCGAAAGCCGGAATGACCACCAAGACACCAAGTCACCAAGAAAGGACGTTCCTCCTTGGTGTCTTGGTGCCTTGGTGGCCCATTTTCATGCCTACGCCTTGGTCGCGTCGAGGTAGATCGACGGGTCGAAATACTGCGACGCCGGCACCGGGTTGGGGATGTTGCCGGTGGCGACGAAGAAGTCGGTCACCTGCTGCAGCCACTTGGTCACCGTGCCGTCGGCGTAGAGCTTGCGCCACTCCGCCGCCGGGAACGCCTTCTCCGCCTTGTACTGCTCCTTGAGGTCGGCGAGCGGCACCTGCGGGTAGTGCTTCTTCTGCAGCACCTCCAGCGCCTCGTCGGTCTTGCCGGTCAGGAACTCGTTGCCCTCGGCCCAGGCCTTGACGATGCGCACCAGCACCTCGCGGCTCTTGCCGTGGAAGTCGGCGGTCGTGGCCCAGCCCGACATGATCGCGGCCTGCGGGTAGTAGGCCGACGCGTCGACCAGCTTCTTCGCCGTCGGCACCTTCTCGCGCACGGTGACGTTGAACGGCACCCACAGCGCGACCGCCGGCACCGCGCCGGAGATGAACGACGTCACCGCGTCGGGCATGCGCTGGTTCAGGATCTCGATGTCGCTCGCCGCCATCTTGTTGGCCTTGAGCGCGTTGTCGAGGAACACGTGCGCGGTGGTGCCGGCGGTGGTGGCGACGCGCTTGCCCTTGAGGTCGGCGATCGACTTGATGCCCTGGTCCTCGCGCACCCAGAGCTGGGCGGTGGCGAACTCGACCGCGTTGGCGAGGAACATCCTGCCCTGGCCGCGCGCCGGGAAGTTCGAGATCACCGCGCCGGTCGACAGCACGTCCAGGCTGCCGCCGATCATGGCCTGGAAGATCTCGAGGCCGGTCTGGAACAGCTTGAACTCCGGCTCGAGCCCGTGCTTGGCGAAGGACCCCAGATGGTCGCTGAGCCACATCTGCCCGTCGACCGCCAGCGTGTGCAGGTAGCCGACGCGGATCTTTGTCTTCGCCTGCGCCAGCGCGGGCGCTGGCAGTGCCGCGATGGCGGCGGTCGTCTTCAGAAGAGTCCTGCGCGTGATGGTCATGGTTTCCTCCGGTCGTCATTGACCCTCTCCCGCCGCAGGCGGGAGAGGGAGGTACCCATTGCCGAATGCAATGGGAGGGTGAGGGCCGGCGCGGAGTTCCCGGTTGTCACGACAGGTCTGCCGAGAACAGCGAGCCAGCCCTCACCCGCTCGCTTCGCTCGCACCCTCTCCCGCTGCGCGGGCGAGGGTTGATTCATATCGCCGCCTCCCGCTGCTTCACCTGCTGCGCGTACTCCTGCATGACGAGGTCGCGCACGTGGGCGCGCAGCTCGCCGAATGCCCGGCTCTCGTGCAGGGAGTCGTCGCGCGGGTAGGGGAAGGGGACGTCGATGGTCTCGCGGATGCGGGTCGGGCGCGCGGTCATCACGACGATGCGGTTCGACAGGTAGATCGCCTCCTCGACCGAATGGGTGATCAGCATCACGGTCTTGCCCTCGGCCGCCAGCACCTCGAGCAGCAGGTCCTGCATGGCCGAGCGGGTCTGCGCGTCGAGCGCGCCGAAGGGCTCGTCCATCAAGAGGAACTCGGGCTTGACGGCGTAGGCGCGCGCCAGCGCCAGGCGCTGGCGCATGCCGCCCGAGAGCATGCGCGGCCAGGCGTCGGCGAAATCGCCGAGGCCCATCAGCTCCATGTAGCGCCGGCAGATCGCCGCGCGCTCGTCCGGCCCGGCGCGGTTGGCCTTGAGCTTGAGGCCGAACTCGATGTTCTGCCGCACCGTCAGCCAGGGGAAGACGCCGTATTCCTGGAAGATCACGCCGCGCTCCGGGCCGGGGCCGGCGATCGCCTGCCCGTCGAGCGTCACCGTGCCCGCGCTCGGGCGCATGAAGCCGGCGACGACGTTCATCATCGTGGTCTTGCCGCAGCCGGAGGGGCCGATGACCGAGACGAACTCGCGGTCGTGGATGCGCCAGCTGACGTCGTCGACCACCGTCATCTCGCCGCCGTGCGCGGGGAAGCGCACCGACACGCGGTCGAACGCGATGCGCACCTTGGGGTCGGTCGCGGGCGCGCTCACGCGATGCGCTCCTGCCAGCTGACGAAGCGCCGCGCGACGGCGCGCAGGCCCAGGTCCATGAACAGCGCGATGAAGCCGATGCAGATGATGCCGACATAGATGATGTCGAGCTGGAAGAAGGAGCCGGCGTTCTGGATCAGGGCGCCGAGGCCCTGCTGCGCCGCGATCAGCTCGGAGGCGACCAGCGTGGCCCAGGCGACGCCGAGCGCGACGCGCAGCGCCGTCAGCATGTGCGGCACCGCCAGCGGGATGATGACCTTGCGGAAGATCTCGCCGTCGGTCGCGCCCAGCGTGCGCGCCACGCGCACGTAGATCGGGCTGATCTGCGCGATGCCCTCGTACATCACGATCACGCCGGCGAAGAACGAGGCGTAGAACAGGATCACCGTCTTGGCCAGCTCGTCGACGCCGAAATAGACGATCACCAGCGGGATCAGCGCGATCGGCGGCAGGGCGCGGAAGAAGTTGATCAGCGGGTCGACGAAGCTGCGCACGGTCCGGTACCAGCCGAGCACGAAGCCGACCGGTACGGCGAGCGCGATGCCGCTCAAGACGCCGACGAAGACGCGCCGCGTCGACATCACCACGTCGAGCGGCAGGCGCGACTGCGCCAGTTCGACGAAGCGGCGCGCGACCAGGTGCGGCGGCGGCACCAGCGCCTGGTTGACCAGCCCGCTGTGGTAGATCGCGTACCAGCCCGCGAGCAGCGCGAGCCAGGGTGCCAGGATGAGGGAGGCTCGGCGCACGTTTCCCCGGAATCTTGTCCGTTGTTGCTTTCCCCGAACATCCTAAACATAGTATGTTTAGAACGTTTGAGGCAAGCCGCCATGGCGCAGGCCGCGCACCGCATCTTCGGCTCGACGCCGATCCCGCGCTACGTGCAGCTGGCGGACCTGTTCCGCCAGCGCGTGGCCAAGGGGACGTGGCCGCCGGGCGGCGTGCTGCCGTCGATCGAGCAACTGATGGAGGAGTTCGACGTCGCGCGCGTCACCGTGCGCCAGGCGGTCGCGCTGCTGGCGGAGGAGGGGCTTGTCTCGCCGCAGCGCGGGCGCGGCACCTTCGTCACCGGCAAGCCCGGCACGAGGCGGCGGCTGCGCGTCGAGACGACGCTCGGCGACCTGGTCGCCATGTACCGCGGCGACCGGCCCGACCTCGCCACGCTGGCGGAGGGCGTGGCGAGCCCGGCCGTGACCGAGAAGGACGGCATCGCCGCGCCGAAATACTTCCACCTGCGCCGCGTGCATTCGCGCAACGGCGAGCGCTACTGCGTGATCTCGATCTACATCGACTACCGCGTGTTCCGTCGCGCGCCCGCCCGCTTCCGGCGCGAGCTGGCGCTGCCGGTGCTGACCTCGTTGCCCGGCCTCGAGATCGCCTCGGC
Source organism: uncultured Rhodospirillaceae bacterium (assembly GCA_964557415.1). Taxonomy (GTDB): domain Bacteria; phylum Pseudomonadota; class Alphaproteobacteria; order JAEULC01; family JAEULC01; genus JAEULC01. The sequence continues at coordinate 47,675 of CAZLBB010000016.1, read as the reverse complement.
GCGCCAGACGCTCACCATCTCGACCGCCGACGTGGAGACGGCCAACCTGCTCGGCATCGCGGTCAACGCGCCGATCGCCGAGGTGCGCCGCGTGCTCTGCGGCCCCGACCGCACCGTCATCTATCTGGCCGAGGTCGGCTACCGCGGCGACTATATCCATCTCGAGATGGACCTGAAGCCGTGACCGGGGCGCTGCACATCCGCCGCGTCGCCGCGCGCGTGTTCCGCTGCCCGCTCGACGCTCCCGTCGTCACCTCGTTCGGGGTGATGCGCGACCGGCCGATGGTGCTGGTCGAGGCCGAGGACCGCGACGGCGCGTGCGGCTGGGGCGAGGCCTGGTGCAACTTCCCCGCCGTCGGCGCCGAGCACCGCGCGCGCCTGGTCGACTCGGTGCTGGCGCCGCTGGCGACGGCGCGCCCATTCGCCTCGCCCGTCGAGGCGTTCCGGCACCTGACCGCCGCCACCGAGGTGCTGGCGCTGCAAAGCGCCGAGCCCGGGCCGTTCGCCCAGGCGATCGCCGGCGTCGACACGGCGCTGTGGGACCTGGCCGCGCGCCGGGCCGGCCGGCCGCTCTGGCAACTGCTCGATCCGGGCGGTTCGGCGACGGTCGGCGTCTACGCCAGCGGGCTCAATCCCGACGCGCCGGAGAAGCTGGCGGACGCCAAGCGGCACGAAGGCTTCACCGCCTTCAAGCTCAAGATCGGCTTCGCGCCCGAGCGCGACGTCGCCAACCTTGGCTCGTTGCGCGCGACGCTCGGCGACGGGGCGCGGCTGATGGTCGACGCCAACCAGGGCTGGGACCTCGACGCGGCACGCGCCATGCTGCCCAGGCTCGCGCCCTTCGCGCTCGACTGGCTGGAGGAGCCGCTGCGCGCCGACCGGCCGTGGCGCGAATGGCTGGCGCTCAAGGGCGAGACGCGGATCGCGCTGGCGGCCGGCGAGAACCTGGCCGGCGACGCGGCCTTCGACGCGGCGCTCGCCTCCGGCGCGCTGGGTGTGGTGCAGCCCGACCAGGCGAAATGGGGCGGCTTGAGCGCCTGCCTGCCCGTGGCGCGGCGCATCCGCGCGGCGGGCGCGCGATACTGCCCGCACTATCTCGGCGGCGGCATCGGCCTGCTGGCGTCGGCCCACCTGCTCGCCGCCGCCGGCGGCGACGGGCTCTTGGAGATCGACGCCAACCCGAACCCGCTGCGCACGCTGCTGTGCGGGCCGCTCGCGCGCGTCGAGAGCGGCCGCGCCACGCTCGCCGAGGCGCCGGGCCTCGGCATCGAGCCCGACCTGGCGGCGCTGGAGCGCTATGCCGCGCCGCATTGAGGCCGCGTCCTTCGACAGGCTCAGGGCGAGGGAGCACCGAGCGGGCACGAAGACGCGAGAAGCGATCGCCCCAAAGCAACGAAATGCCCTCGTCCTGAGCCTGTCGAAGGACGGCGTTCGCAACGGTCGACTGCGACTATTCAGCCGGTGGCGCCGTCTTCCCGACCTGCGGCGCGTAGCCCGCCGCCAGCGCCGTGCAGGTCAGGCGCGGCGTGAGTGCCAGGACGCGTTCGGCGGGGTCGACCGGCACGCGCTCGCCGTAGCCGCCGGGCGCCCAGCGCCGCAGCGCGCCCTGCCACTTGAGCCACGGGTCGTCCGCACCATGGCGCAGCACCATGGCGCCGTCCGGCAGGTCGTCGAGGCGCGCCGGCGTGCGGCGCTGCGTGCGCCCGTCCAGGCGGTCTTCGTGCAGGCGCAGGTCCATGGCGAGGGCGCTCGGCCGCTGGCCGCCGAATTCCGCCGCCACCGCGTCGCGGAAGCGGTCATAGTCGGCGCGTCTGCATAAGGCGCACGGCCGGTGGCCGGCGGCGAGCGCGGTGGCCTCGTCGTAGAAGAACAGCTCGGTGTAGAGGCCGGGCTGCATTACCTTGCGGTACCAGCCCTTGAACTCCAGCCGGCAGATCAGCCAGGCGCGCGTCCTCCAGCGCGCGGCGCCGAGCCGGCCGCGGTCGTCGTGCAGGCAGCCGCCGCGGTTGCCCATCCACCGGCCGCGCTGCGGGATGGCGACGATCTCGCCGGACGGCGTGACGCGGTTCTGTCGCGGCATGGGCGCGAGCGTGACGTCGGTTGTCGGATTTGCCAACCCGTTTCCTGCACGCTACTACCCGTCGCAACGATCCCTCTTCGCAAGGACATACGCCTCCCATGACCAGCGCCGCCTCCTCCCGTCCGATTGCTTCGCTGCTCTGGCCGGCCAGCGGCACCGCCGCCGCGGTACGCACCGCCGTGCTGGCGCTCATCGGCAGCCTGCTGCTGGCCGCCTCGGCCAAGGTGCAGGTGCCGTTCTGGCCCGTGCCGATGACGATGCAGACCTTCGTCGTGCTGGTGCTGGGCGCGGCCTATGGCTGGCGGCTCGGCCTCGGCACGGTGCTGGTCTACCTGGCCGAGGGCGCCGCGGGGCTGCCGGTCTTCGCCGGCACGCCGGAAAAGGGCATCGGCATCGCCTACATGATGGGGCCGACCGGCGGCTATCTCGTCGGTTTCGCCGTGGCCGCGGTGCTGGTCGGCTGGCTGGCCGAGCGCGGCTGGACGCGCGGCTGGGTTTCCCTGACCGTCGCCATGCTCCTGGGTCACGCCGCGATCTTCGCCTGCGGACTCGGCTGGATCGCGCCGACGCTGGGCTGGAGCCGGGCGGTCGCCGTCGGCCTGGCGCCGTTCTGGCTGGCGACGGTGCTGAAGACCGCGCTGGCCGTCGCGGTGGTGGCCGGACTCAAGCGGGCGACGCGCCGCCGCGTCTTCTGACCGGCGCCGCCGGCGGTGCGGCCGCGCGCATGGCGCGCACGCTCTCCATCGCGTCGATCGCGGGGCGCTTCCCGGCGTTCCGGGTCGCCGCCGTCGTCGCCGAGGACCTGGCGATCGCGGCGGCGCGCCCGCCCGCGCTCGACCACATCATCCGAGAGCGCGAGGCGGCGATCCGCACCCGCTACGGCGGCACGGCGGCCGATCCAGATGATGGCGCGCGGATCAACGCGCGCCTGGCGGCCGATGATCCGGCCGCCGATTCAGATGATGGCGCGCGGATCAACGCGCGCCTGGAGCTGTCGCAGATCCCCGGAATCGCGGCGTGGCGCGCCGCCTACAAGGCGTTCGGCATCAAGCGCACCAGCTATCGCTCGTCGGTCGAGCGGCTGGTGAAGAACGCGCTGGCCGGCCGGACGCTGCCGGCGATCAACGGCTTCGTCGACGCCTACAACGCCGTGTCGCTGGCGCACGAGCTGTGCCTCGGCGCCGACGACCTCGACAAGGTGGCGGGCGACCTGGAATTCCGCGTGGCGCGGCCGGGCGACAGTTTCGTCGACATGTCTGCCGACGAGAACGAGGACCCGAACGACCCGCCCAAGGACGGCGAGATCGTCTACGCCGACGCCGGAAAGGTGCTGTGCCGGCGCTGGAACTGGCGCCAGGACGCGCGCTCGATCATCACGCCGGCCACGCGGCGCGCGGTGGTGACGGTGCAGGCCAACGGCTGGGGCGACCTCGACGCCGCGGTCGCCGACCTGGTCGACCTGATCGCGCGCTTTTCCGGCGGGCGCACGGCGGTCGCGGTCGCCGATGCGCGGTCGCCGACGGTGGCGCTGCCGTAGGCGCCACCGCACCGACCGGGGCTAGTCGAACAGGCGCGACGGCAGCCAGGTCGCGGCGACGGGGAACAGCGCGAGCAGGGCGAGGCCCGCGACCTGCAGCGCGACCCAGGGCAGCGCGCCGAGCCAGATGTCGCGCGTCGGCACCGTCGCGGGCGCGATGCCGCGCATGTAGAACAGCGTGAAGCCGAAGGGCGGCGTCAGGAAGCTGGTCTGCAGGTTCATGCCGATCATCACGCCGATCCACACCGGGTCGAGCCCGAGCTTGATCAGCGCCGGGCCGCAGATCGGCACCATGATCAGGATGATCTCGAACGTGTCGAGGAAGAATCCCAGCGCGAACATCACGGCCATGACCACGAGCATGGCGCCGAACGCGCCGCCCGGCATCTGGCGGAGCGCGCCCTCGACCAGGTGGTCGCCGCCGAGGCCGCGGAACACCAGCGAGAAGGCCGAGGCGCCGAGCACGATGAGGAAGATCATCGACGCGGTGACCATGGTGCTGAAGCTGGCGTCGCGCAGCAGGTCGAGCGTCAGGCGGCGCTTGGCCAGCGCCAGGACCACGGCGCCGAGCGCGCCGACCGAGGCCGATTCCGTCGGCGTCGCCAGCCCGCCGAGGATGCTGCCGAGCACGGCCACGACCAGGACCAGCGGCGGCAGCAGCGACCGCAGCACGCGCCGGCCCAGGCCCTCGCGCTCGACCGCGGTCATCGCGATGGCGGGGCAGGCGGCGGGCCGCAGCACGGCGGAGGCGATCACGTAGGCGAGGTAGAGCCCGACCAGGACCAGCCCGGGGATCAGCGCCCCGGCGAACAGGTCGCCGACCGAGACCGGCTCGGGCGCGAAGTTGCCCATCTCGAGCTGCGCCGCCTGGTTGGCCGCGCCGAGGATGTCGCCGACGAAGATCAGCACGGTCGAGGGCGGGATGATCTGGGCGAGCGTGCTCGACGCGCAGATCACGCCGGTCGCGAGCCTCGCGTCGTAGCCGGCGCGCATCATCGCCGGCAGGCTGATCAGGCCCATGGTGACGACCGTGGCGCCGACCACGCCGGTCGAGGCTGCCAGCAGCGCGCCGACCAGCACGACCGAGACGCCGAGCCCGCCGCGCAGCTTGCCGAACAGCTGCCCCATGGTCGTCAGCAGCGCCTCGGCGATGCCCGAGCGCTCGAGCACGAAGCCCATGAACACGAACAGCGGCACCGCCACCAGCATCTCGCTCTGCATGCTGCCGAGATAGCGGTTCGGCAGCGCATGCAGGATCGACGGGTCGAACGCGCCCAGAAGCCAGCCGAGGCCGGCGAAGATCATCGAGCAGCCGGCGAGCGAGACCGCGATCGGGTAGCCGGTCAGGAGCGTCGCCATGATGGCGGCGAACAGCCCGACGCTCAACCAGTCGCCAGGGGTCATGGCGGCGAGCATGGCGGCATTTCTGCAGTCGTTGCGGTGATCGCGGTCGCACCGGGCCGGGCCCTTACCCTCCCGCCGAAGCGGCGGGCCCCTCCCTCTCCCGCGAAGCGCGGGCGACGGGTTTCAGAGTCTGCCCGTCGCCACCCGCGCTTCGTGGGGGGAGAGGGATACGAAGGGTAAGGCGCGGCTTCTTGACCGTGCCTTACCCGGAGTTGGGTGAGGGGGAAACGGCGCAGCACGACTAAGGCACCGTCCTTCCCATCAGCAGCAGCGCCGCGCGCGCGGCGCGCGCGAGGCCTTGCAGGCCGAACAGCACGCAGAACACCAGGACGACCGTCTTCAGCAGGAACAGGCCGGACATGCCGCCGCTTTGCGGGGATACCTCGAGGATCGCCCAGGAGCGGGCGACATAGGGCACGCTCACCCAGGCGAGGACCCCGATCCACGGCAGCAGGAACGCGGTGCAGCCCATGATCTCGACCCAGGCGCGCGTGCGGGCGGGCTGGCGCTGGAGCCAGAGGTCGACGCGCACGTGCTTGTCGAGCAGCAGCGCATAGCCGGCGCCGAGCATGAACACGCAGGCATGGATCCAGACATACAGCTCCTGCATCCAGATGAAGCCGATCTTCAGCACGTAGCGCAGCAGCACCACTGCGGCGCAGACCAGCACCGTGCCGAGGGTCAGCCAGCCCACCACGCGGCCGACCTGCCGGTTCAGCCCGTCGACCAGCCGCACGAATCCGATCAGCGCCGCCGCGATCGCCATGTCCGTCTCTCCCGGTCTAGGTGTAGCACCGCGCCCGGCCTTTCCCAGCGGAAATGCGGGCGCCGACGCGGCGCCCCGTCGCAGGTCTTGCGGCACGCCGCGATTGCCCATCCCCAGGTCTTGTGCCAGAACTCTCGCGCCCGAAGCCTCCGCACAGAAGGGGCCGGGGGCGAGGGAGCAGGGAAGGGGACTGCTGGTGAAATTGATGCTGCGGCTGTGCCGGGCGATCGACGTCCTCAACCAGCGCGTCGGGCAGCTCGTCTATTGGGCGGTGCTGATCGCGGTCCTGGTCAGCGCCGGCAACGCCGTATCGCGCTATGCCCTGAACATCGCCTCGAACGCCTGGCTCGAGCTGCAGTGGTACCTGTTTGCCGCGGTGTTCCTGCTGTGCTCGGGCTACACGCTGTTCCACAACGAGCATATCCGCATCGACCTGTTCGCCGCGCGCCTGGGCGAGCGCGGCCAGGCTTGGCTCGACATTCTCGGCGGAATCTTCTTCCTGCTGCCGATGACGATCATCATCGGCTGGCTGTCCTGGCCGTACTTCTTGGAATCCTGGAGCTCGGGCGAGATCTCGAGCAACGCCGGCGGGCTGATCCGCTGGCCGGCCAAGCTGATGATCACGGTCGGGTTCCTGCTCTTGACGCTGCAGGGCATCTCCGAGGTGGTCAAGCGCATCGCCTTCCTCATGGGCGCCGGGCCCAACCCGGCCGCCAGGCACCAGGCGCACGGCGCGCACGGGGAAGCGCCCGCGCCATGACCGCCTTCCTGATCGAATACATGGCGCCGATCATGTTCGGCAGCCTGGTAGTGTTCCTGCTGCTGGGCTATCCGGTGGCGTTCGCGCTGGCGGCGCTCGGACTGCTCTTCGGATTCGTCGGCATCGAGCTGGGGCTCCTGACGCCGAACCTGCTGCAGGCGCTGCCGCAGCGCGTGTTCGGGATCATGGCCAACGACACGCTGCTGGCGATCCCGTTCTTCACCTTCATGGGGCTGATCCTCGAGCGCAGCGGCATGGCCGAGGATCTGCTCGACACGATCGGGCAGCTGTTCGGGCCGCTGCGCGGCGGCCTCGCCTACGCCGTCATCTTCGTCGGTGCCCTGCTGGCGGCGACCACCGGCGTGGTAGCGGCCTCGGTCATCTCGATGGGGCTGATCTCGCTGCCGATCATGCTGCGCTATGGCTACGACCGGCGGCTGGCGACCGGGGTCATCGCCGCCTCGGGCACGCTGGCGCAGATCATCCCGCCCAGCCTGGTGCTGATCGTCATGGCCGACCAGCTCGGCCGCTCCGTCGGCGACATGTACGAGGGTGCGATCATCCCCGGATTGATGCTGTCAGCGCTCTATGCCGGCTATATCGCGCTGGTCACGTTGATCCGGCCGAAGCACGCGCCGGCGCTGCCGCTTGAGGCGATCACCATCCGCGAGGGCAGTGGCAGGATCGGCTATCCGTCGCTGGCCGTGGTGCTGTCGCTCGGCGTCGCCGCGGCGGTCGTCCTGACGCACTTCGCCGACATGCGGCCGATCTGGGCCACGACGACGGCGGCGCTCGGGGTGTACGCGCTGGCCGTGCTCGACCACTTCCTCAAGATCGGCGTCTTGAGCCGCCTCGGCCGGCAAGTCGTTCTCGTGATGATGCCGCCCCTGGCGCTCATCTTCCTGGTGCTCGGCACCATCTTCCTCGGCATCGCGACGCCCACCGAGGGCGGCGCCATGGGCGCGACGGGCGCCTTGCTGATGGCGCTCGCCAACCGGCGGCTCGATTGGAACCTGCTGCGCCAGGCGATGAACACGACGGCGAAGCTGTCGTCGTTCGTCATCTTCATCCTGATCGGTGCGACCGTGTTCAGCCTGACCTTCCGCGGCGTCAACGGCGACCTGTGGGTGGAGCACCTGCTGACAGCGCTTCCGGGCGGCCAGATCGGGTTCCTGATCGTGGTCAACACGCTGGTGTTCCTGCTGGCGTTCTTCCTCGACTTCTTCGAGCTGGCCTTCATCGTCGTGCCGCTGCTCGGGCCGGTCGCCGAGAAGCTGGGCATCGACCTCATCTGGTTCGGCGTGCTGCTGGCGGTGAACATGCAGACCTCGTTCATGCATCCGCCCTTCGGCTTCGCCCTGTTCTACCTGCGCAGCGTGGCGCCGGCGCGCGAGTTCATCGACCGCATCACCGGCAAGGCCACGGCCGGCGTCACCACGATGCAGATCTACTGGGGCGCCGTGCCGTTCGTCTGCATCCAGGTCATCATGGTGGCGATCGTCATCGCCTTCCCGCAGCTGGTCACCGGCGGGCTGACCAAGGGTCCGGCGCAGGACCCGACCAAGATCGAGATCGAGCTGCCGCCGCCCGCGCAGTACGAGGAACCTGCCGTCCCCGAGTTCAAGTAGCGCCAGGGTCGGGCAGCGGCCGAAAAAAAGAAGGGCCCCGCGCGCGGGGCCCTTTCGCCTTGCCGGGACGACCGGTCAGATCTTCTTCTGCGCCGACAGGTGGCCCATGAAGCCGTCGTACGCGGACTCGGCGATGCGGAACCACAGCGCCTGATCCGAGCGGAACTCCTTCATCGAGGCATAGACCTTCTTGAAGCTCGGGAACTTCTCCGAGGTCTCGGCGTAGAGCTCCTCCGCCGCCTTGAAGCAGGCTTCCAGGATCTCGCGCGAGTAGGGGCGCAGTTGCGTGCCGCTCGCAACGAGCCGCTTCAGCGCCGCCGGATTCTGGGCGTCGTACTTGCCGATCGTCCAGTTGTGCGCGTCGGCGCAGGCCGTCTCGAGGATGGTTTGGTACGCCTTCGGCAGCTTGTTGAACAGCTCGAGGTTGATGTAGGTCGTCAGCTGCGCGCCGCCTTCCCACCAGCCGGGGTAGTAGTAGAACTTGGCGACCTTGTTGAAGCCGAGCTTCTCGTCGTCATACGGGCCGACCCATTCGGCCGCGTCGATCGTGCCCTTCTCGAGCGACGGGTAGATGTCGCCGCCGGCGATCATCTGCGGCACCACGCCCAGCTTCACCAGCACCTGGCCGGCGAAGCCGCCGATGCGGAACTTCAGGCCCTTCAGGTCGGCGACCGTCTTGACCTCCTTGCGGTACCAGCCGCCCATCTGGGCGCCCGTGCTGCCGCAGGGGATGTTGTAGATGTTGTATCCCTTGTAGAAGTCGCGCAGCACCGTGAGGCCGCCGCCGAAATACATCCACGCGTTCATCTGCCGCGCGTTGAGGCTGAACGGCACGGCGCAGTCGAGCGCGAAGGTCGGGTCCTTGCCGAAGAAGTAGTAGCTGGCGGTATGCGCCATCTCGATCGTGTTGTTCTGCACCGCCTCCATGACGCCGAAGGGTGGCACGATCTCGCCGCCGGCGAAGGGGCGGATCTGGAACTTGTTGTCGGTCGCCTCGGCCACGCGCTTGGCCAGGTACTCGGTGACGCCGAACAGGGTGTCCAGGCTCTTCGGGAAGCTGGACGCCAAGCGCCACTTGATCTCCGGCGACGACTGCGCGATCGCCGGCGCGGCCACGGTGCTGGCGGCGGCGCCGACGCCGGCGGCCGTGAGGAACAGACGTCTTTTCATCGGCAATTTTCCTCCAACGGGTATGGGTGTGGCGGCGCCGGCCAGACCTCTCCTGCAAGGCCCGTCTCGGGGCGGCACCGCCCGTTCTCGATCGCGGGCGACCTTACGGCAGCGACCCGTGCGTCGGCAAGACGTCGTCATGGGCAGGCGCCGCCCTGTCGAACGGCGGCGCGACGGATCGCCGCAGGGCGGCAGGGCGGGTCAGTCCTGCTTCTCGGGCTCGAAGCTGTCCTTCATCTCGTAATCCTCGAGCCGGTTCATGCTGTCGTCGATCTTCTCGACCTTGACGCCGGCCGCCGCCGCGCGCAGCGCGTCGGGTAGATAGGTCGCGATCGGCGGGAACATCATCAGCAGGACGATGGCGACGATCTGCAGCATCATGAACTCGAACATGCCCTTGTAGATCGTCCCCAGCGACCATTCCTTGACCACCTGCTTCAAGTAGTAGGCCGACATCGCCACCGGCGGCGACAGGAAGGCCGTCTGCAGCACCACGGCCACCAGCGCGCCGAACCACACGAGGTCGAACTTCAGCGCCGCGACGACCGGATAGAAGATCGGCAGGAACACCAGCACGATCGCCGGCCACTCGAACGGCCAGCCGAGCAGGAAGATCAGGATCACCACCAGCACGAGCATGGCGAACGGCGGCACCGGCAGCGCCAGCAGCGTGTCGGTGATCCATCCCGCCGTGCCCAGGCGCGAGAACACCGCGCCGAAGACGTTCGACGTCACCGCCAGCAGCAGGACCATGCTGGACGTCGCGGTCGACGCCAGCACGGCGCGCTTCAGGCTCGGGTAGTTGAGCCTGCCGTAGGCCGCCGCCAGCAGCAGCGCGCCGAACGCGCCGAACCCCGCGGCCTCCGTCGGCGTCGCCAGCCCGGCCATGATCGAGCCCAGCGTCGCCGCGATCAGGCCGGCCAGCGGCACCACCCCGACGACGACCTCCTTGACGACGGTGGCGGCGCTGTGCACGCGCTCTTCCTTCGGCACGGGCGGACCGAGGCTGGGATTGAAGAAGGAGCGGCCCATCAGGTACGCGAGATAGAGCGCCGCGAGCAGGAAACCCGGGCCGAGTGCGGCCGCGTAGAGGTCGGCGACCGACACGCCGAGCACGGGACCCATGACGATCAGCATGACCGAGGGCGGGATCAGGATGCCGAGCGTGCCGCCGGCGGTGATCGCGCCCGCCGCCAGGCGCGCGTCGTAGCCGGTCTTGATCATGATCGGGCTCGCCATGATGCCGAGGACGGTCACGGCGGCGCCGACGATGCCGGTCGCCATGGCGAATACGGTCGCCGTCAGGATTACCACGGCGAACAGCGCCCCGCGCACCGGCGCCAGCAGGTCGCGAAAGGCGCGGAACAGCCGCTCCATCAGGCCGGCCTGCTCCGTGACGAAGCCCATGAAGATGAACAGCGGCACCGCGGCCAGCAGCTCTTCCTTCATCAGGCCGATGACCTGGAAATAGGCCAGGTCGAACACCGTGGCGCCGAGCCCGACATAGCCGAAGGACAGCGCGAGGAACAGCAGCGTGAAGCTGATCGGGAAGCCGACGAAGATGGCGCCGATCATGACGACAAGCATCACGAGGCCGAGCAAGGCGAGGCCGGTCACCTTCTAGACCTCCACCTTTTCCTTGTGCTCGAGCTCGATGCCGGTGCGCCAGGCCCAGACGCTCTTGATCGTCTCGGAGACGCCCTGCACGAGCAGCAACAGGCAGGTCAGCGGCACCACCATCTTGTAGGGCCACAGGATGGGGCGCCACGGCGTCTGCTCCGAGGTTTCCCAAATCTGCACGGCGTACCAGCCTTCCTGCCAGCTCACCGCCAGGAAGACCAGCAGCGAGGGGAAGAAGAAGACGAGGTACGCGATCGAGTCGACGGCGCCCTTGGTGCGCACCGACCAGCGGTCGAAGAAGAAGTCGGTGCGGATGTGCGCGCCCTTGTGCAGCGCGTAGGCGGCGCCCAGCATGAAGATCGTGCCGTACAGCATGTAGGTGACGTCGAACGACCAGATCGTCGGCGCGTCGAACAGGTAGCGGGACGCGATCTCGTAGCACACGACCAGCACCAGCGGGACGTTCAGCCACGCGATCACGGTGCCGGTGGCGTCGGTGAAGCGGTCGATGGCGCGCACCATCGCGATGAGGCCGGGCGACGGCTCAGTCATGCAGGGGTCCCTGCAGATTCGGGGCCAAGTCTCGCGGATGCAAAAGCGTCAGGGGGCGGAGAACCGCCCCCTGACCCTGTTCGCAGTTCTATTGCTTCTTCTCTGGGAAATAGTAGTTCGCCGCGAAGGAGTAGGGCGGGAACATGAAGCGCTTGGCCGGCACGACCTTGGCGGCGTAGGCGCGCTGCGAGTCGAGCACCTTCTTGAAGAACGGGTTCTTCGCCGACTCCTCCTTGGCGATCTCGTCCCAGGCCTTGAAGAAGGCGGTCAGGATCGCCGGCGGCGTGCGCAGGATCTGCGTGCCGTGCTTCTGCTGCATCTCCTCGATCGCGTCGGCGTTCTGCCGCTGCCATTTCACCCACCAGCGCAGGAAGGTTTCGCTCACGGCCGAGCGCACGGCTTCCTGCTGCTGCGGCGTGAAGGAGGCCCACACCTCGCTGTTGATGATCAGCTCGCCGATCGACGCCGACTCGTGCATGCCCGGGGTGTAGTGGTACTTCCACACCTGCGGCAGGCCGAGGCGCAGGTCCTCGATGCCGCCGACCCATTCGGCGCAGTCGATCACGCCGCGCTGGGCCGAAGGCACGATCTCGCCGCCCGGCATGTTGACGGTCTGCATGCCCATGCGCTGGTAGATCTCGGCGACGATGCCGGTCTGCCGGCACTTCATGCCCTTGAAGTCGTTGAGGTCCTTGATCGGCCGCTTGAACCAGCCGAGGGCCTGCGGGCTGGCCGGCAGGATCGGGAAGGCGACGACGTTGAGCTTGAGCTCCTTCTGGTAGAACTCCCACCACATGTCCAGGCCGCCGCCCTCGTACATCCAGCCGAGGTAGTCCATGTGGTCCATGCCCATGATGCCGGCGGGCGTAGCCGAGAACAGCGTGGCGGCCTTGTTCTTGCCGACCCAGTAGTAGGCGATGCCGTGGCCGCCATCGATGACCTTCTTATGCGTGGCGTCCAGGATCTCGAAGGGCGGCACGATCTGGCCCGCGGCGAGGGCCTCGATCTTGACCTGTCCGCCGGTCAGCTTGTCGACGCGCTCGGCGAAGAACTTGAAGTTGTCCTGCAGCGTCAGGCTGGCCGGCCAGGTCGACTGGAACTTAAGGTTCTTGACTTGCGCGTCCGCCGGGGCGGCGAGGCCGACCGCGGCGGCGCCAAGCGCCGCGAACAGAAGTGTCTTGAGAGATTTCCCCATCGTTGGCTCCCCAGTTCGGTTGTCGGATCAGTTCCTCCGCTCATGCAAGAACCGGCGGAGGTGTGTCTGGTATGCATTAGACCTGCCCCGCGGGTCGGTCAACACGCATTGGCGGCGACGGGGGACCTTGCCGTGCCCCTTGTTTGTGCAGCCGGCGCCCCGGCGCGGGGCAATCGGGACGGCCTCGATGCCGCGATCAGCGCAGGGCCGAGCCCGGCGGCGCGAATTCCTGCCAGCGCCCGCCGCTCAGCTGCTCGAGCGGCTTGAACCGGGCCTTGTAGGCCATCTTGCGGCTGTCGGCGATCCAGTAGCCGAGATAGACGTTGCGCCGCCGCTCGCGCCGCGCCTGCTCGATCAGCCACAGCACGGCGAAGGTGCCGAGGCCGCGGCCGGCCTCGTCGGGCTCGAAGAAGCTGTAGACGGCCGAGAGCCCGTCGCTCAGGCGGTCAAACAGGCAGGCGCCCATCAGCCGTCCGTCCGCGCCGAGTTTGTCCGTCATGCGGAATTCCACGACGCAGGTGCCGATGGACGTGTCCTCGACCATGGCGCGGTAGTCGTCGAATGCCATGCGCGCCATCTCTCCGTCGCCATGGCGCGAGCGCTGGTAGCGGGCGAAGAGGCGGAACTGCTCGGCGGTCGCGCCGGGCGCCTGCACGAGCGAGGCGAGATCGGCGTTGGCGCGCGCGACCCGGCGCTGCGAGCGACTGGGCTGGAACCGGTCGGCCACGACCCTGACCGGCACGCAGGCGCTGCAGCCGCTGCAGGACGGGCGATAGGCCACGCGGTGGCTGCGCCGGAATCCGGCGCGCGCCAGCACGTCGTAGCTGTCGACCGCGTCGGCGCCGGCGATCTCGGCGAAGATGTGGCGCTCGACCCGGCCGGCGAGATAGGGGCAGGGCATGGGCGGCGTGCGGAACAGGAACCGCGGCGGCGCGCTCACGCCCGGCAGGTCGTTCTCGCGCGCGCGTTCCCTTGTGTCAGGCATGGCGCTGTCCCGCCGGCGGCAGCAGTTGCTGGCGTTGGCCGAGCGCGCTCGCCCGCACGGCGACCAGGCCGATCAGGAGGTCGTGCGCCAGGCGCCGGCGCCGGTTGAAGATGCCGAGCAACATGATGAGTCCGCCGGTCAGCGTGCCCGTGACATAGAACAGCACCGTGCCCAGGAACGCGCGCCCGAGATCGGGCCGCTCGCCGGTCCAGGCGCGCATCTCGACATCGAACAGGCGCATGCCGAAGGTCGCCGAGCGCGGCCCGCCGATCAGCAGCGTGTGGTAGGCGAGCGGAATCGCCGGCATCAGGATGAACAGCGGCGAGGCGAGGCCGAAGGTGATGAGCGAGGCCGCGCCGAGGGCGAAGGTCACCGCCCAGCCGATCAGGAAGATGAGGACGAGATCGACGCCATAGGCGAGTGTGCGCCGCAGCGCCAGGCCGTGGAAATGCTCGGGCCGGTCCAGCCACTCGGCCATCGCGTCGAACCAGCCGGGCTGGACGCGATCCGCCGGGGCGGGAACGGTGGGATTGGCCATGGTCGTACTCCCGGCACTCGAGGCCGCCTGCGTCTCGTGTCCCCTTTGCAAAGATCGGGCAACGCCGTTGATATTGCAAGCTGATGGCGAACTGGTCATGCTGGGAGGTGCAAGGAGGAGGCATGGCCGCCGCCGTCTGGCTCTTGGCCGCTTTGCTGCTGGCGCTGCCGCTGCCGGTCCGGGCGCAAGCCTCGGGCAACGGCGAGGCGCGCAGCCGCATGGTCGAGCTGATCGAGCGGCTGACCGAGCTCACCAGCGACACGACCGGCGTCGCCAAGTTGAACGAGCGGGTGATCGCCGCGTTCCGCAAGGTGCCGCGCGACGTCTTCGTGCCGCCGCGCCTCGGCGCCTATGCCTACGCCGACACGCCGCTCCCGCTCGGCCACGGGCAGAACTTGGCGCAGCCCTTCATCGCCGCGCTGATGACGCATCTCCTCGAGCTGAAGCCCGGCGAGAAGGTGTTCGAGACCGGCACCGACACGGGCTACCACGCCGCGATCCTGAGCGAGATGGGCGGCGAGGTGCATTCGGTCGAGATCGTCGAGCCGCTGCTCCAGGTGGCGCGGCGCCTGCTGCCGGAGCTGGGATATCGCGGCGTCCGCCTGCGCGCGGCCGACGGGTATTCCGGCTGGTCGGAGAACGCGCCCTACGACGCCATCCTCGTCAAGGAGTCCTCGATCGAGGTGCCGCCGCCGCTGTGGCGCCAGCTCAAGCCCGGCGGCCGCATGGTGATCCCGCTGGGGCCGCCCGACGGCCCGCAATACCTGACCGTCGTGCGCAAGGAGGCGGACGGCACGATGCGCCAGCGGCGCTACTTCCCGGTCCGCTTCGCGCCGTTCCAGGGCGGGGAGCGGACGTAGCCCTCCTTGAATCGACGGTCCGGGCCTGTTACATGTAGCGATCACGGTTACATGTAACCCCGGGTCGCCCATGTCGCTAACCAGCAAGCGCAGGCCGTCGCGATACCGCGTACGCGAGCATCGCGCGCGGTTGCGCAGGCAGGGGCTGCGCCCGATCCAGATCTGGGTGCCTGATACGCGCGCGCCGGGCTTTATCGCGGAAGCGCGCCGGCAGATGCATCTCGTCGCGACGAGCCCTGCGGCCGCCGAAGATCAGTCCTTCATCGACGCCATCTCGATCTGGAATGACGATGAAGCGCGGTGAGATCTGGACGGCCGCGGGCGGCGGCGCCTACGCCGGCAAACCGAGGCCGGTCGCCATCGTCCAGGACGATCCGTTTCTCACGGGGGATTCTGTCACGGTCTGCGGCGTCACGACCGACCCGACCGATGCGCCGATCATCCGCCTTGCCATCGAGCCAAGCGACACGAACGGGCTTCGTGTCGTTTCCCGCATCATGGTGGACAAGATCGTCACGGTGCCGCGAAGGAATTTCGCGAAGCGCGTCGGTCGATTGAACGATCAGGACATGCTGCGCCTGAACCGCGCTATTCTCGTCTTCCTCGGATTGGCGGGATAGCCGTCACCCCTACGGCTTCGCCTTCGGCTTCGGCGGCTCGATCACGCGCGGGGCGGCGGGGCCCATGGTGCCGGGCAGCTGCTGCGGGTCGATCGCGTTGGCGGTCTTCTTCTCGGGCGCCGCCTGCGGCGGGGCGTCGGCGGCCTTGAGCGGGGCGGGGGGCTTGGTCTCGGCGACCAGCGGCGCCTCGCGCAGGAGCACGATGCTGATGCGCCGGTTGCGCGGCGAGTTCGGCTCCTTGGGATACAGGTGGTCGCGGTCGGCCTTGCCCACGACCGAGGTGATGCGGTCGCCCGCCAGCCCGTTCTCGATCAGCGTCTTGCGGCTGGCGTTGGCGCGGTCGGCCGACAGTTCCCAGTTCGAGTAGCCGCCGACGCCGGCATAGGGCAGCGCGTCGGTGTGGCCGGTGATGGTGACCTTGTTGGGCAGCGACTTGACGACCGCGGCGACCTGGCCGAGGAGCTTCTGCGCGTGCTCGAGCAGGCGGGAGCTTCCCTTGTTGAACATCGACAGCTTGTCCTGGTCGACGAGCTGGATGCGCAGGCCCTCGGGCGTCTGGTCGATCAAGAGGCTGTCGGCCAGGTCCTTGAACTCGGGCTTGTTCTGCAGCGCCTGGCGCAGCGCGGCCTCGGCCTTCTCGAACTCGGCCTGCTCCTTCTTGGCGACTTTTTCCTCGATCGACTCCTCGCCCTGGCGCGGCTCGTCCTTCTTGCCGACCGGCTCGCCGTCGATCTCCATCGCCTCGCCGGCGGTCGGCGGCGGGTTGGCGGCGAGCGGCATGATGATCGCGATCGGCGCGGCGGTGGACTTCTGCGAGCCCTGCTCGGCGGGCGAGGTGCCGCCGAGCACGCCGGAGCCGCCGCCCTGGCTCTTCACCGCGCCGAACGGATCGAAATAGTTGGAGATGCCGAGCTTCTGCTCGGTGGTGGTCGCGTTGAGCAGCCACATCAGCAGGAAGAACGCCATCATGGCCGTGACGAAGTCGGCATAGGCGACTTTCCAGGCGCCGCCGTGATGCCCGTCGCCGCCGCCCTTCTTCTTGCGGATGATGATGGTCGCGTGCTGCTCCTTGTCGGCCATGACCCCTGTCGGCTCCCGGCGTCAGCTCGTGGGTATGTTCTGGACCGCCTGCTCGACCTCGTAGAAGGTCGGCCGCACGTGCGACAGCAGCGCCTTGCGCGCGAACTCGACCGATACGGCCGGCGCATAGCCCTGCAGGTGCGCGAGCAGCCCCACCTTCATGCACAGGTAGTACTTGTGTTCGGCGTCGAAGATCTGCTTCAGCGACTGGGCGATCGGCCCGACGAAGCCGTAGGACAGGAACACGCCGAGGAACGTGCCGACCAGCGCGCCGCCGATCAGCCGGCCCAGCACCTCGGGCGGCTCGGTGATCGAGCCCATGGTCTTGATCACGCCGAGCACCGCCGCAACGATGCCCAGCGCCGGCATGCCGTCGGCCATGGTCTGCACGGCGTGCGCGACGGCGTGGTGCTCTTGGTGCTTGACCTCAAGCTCCTCGTCGATCAGCGCCTCGAGCTCGTGCGGGTTGTCGGTGCCGAGGGTCAGCATGCGCAGGTAGTCGCAGAAGAAGACCACCGCGTCCTTGTTGGCGAAGAACTTGGGGAACTGCTGGAACAGCGCGCTCTCTTCCGGCTTCTCCACGTGCTGCTCGAGCGCGAGCATGCCCTTGGTCTTCGCCAGCTTGAAGGTCTGGTACAGCATCGACAGCAGCTCGAGGTAGTCCTCCTTGCCGTACTTGGCGCCCTTCAGCACGTGCGTCATGCCGGCGACGACGCCGGAGATGATCTGCTTGGAGTTGCCGACGACGAGCGCGCCGGCGGCGGCGCCGAAGATGATGACGAACTCGAAGGGCTGCCAAAGGACGCCGAGCTTGCCACCCATGGCCATGTAGCCACCGATGACGCAGACGACGACGACCACCGACCCGACGATGACGAACATCTGGAACCTGCCGGTACCCCACCACTGCGGACCGGTATGGTCGGCCGCATTGGTTAACGTTGCATGAACCGCGTCGCGCTCCGGCGCCCCCGATGGACCTCCCGGGCGGTCCCGCGGCGGGCTATCGCGCTCCGCCGCGTTGCGATATGGATACAGGCCGTTCGTTAACGATGGCTCAACGCATGACCGACCAGACGGGCGCGCCGGCGGAACGGCAGTCGCCGGCCGGCCCCCCGGGAGCCGAAGAAGCCAAGATTTCCATGCTGTTAGCCGAGCTTGGCGCGGGCGAGGCGCCGCGCGTCACGCTGGGCGAGATGCTCGACCTGCTGCAGGAGCGCGGCTTCGCCCTGCTGATCCTGCTGCTGGCCCTCCCCAACGCCATCCCGGGCCCGGCCATGCCCGGGCTTTCCACCATCACCGGCTTGCCGCTGGCGCTGATCGCGCTCCAGCTCGCTCTCGGCGCGGTCGAGCCGCGCCTGCCCGAATGGGCCCGGCGCAAGTCGGTGCCGCGCGACCGGTTCCGCGCCGTGGTCGTGCGCGCGACGCCCTGGCTCAAGCGGCTCGAGGCCGTGGTGCGGCCGCGCATGCTCAAGCTCACCTCGCACTACGGCGAGCGGCTGATCGGCTCGTGGATCGTGGTCGCCGCGCTGTTCCTGTCGCTGCCGGTGCCACTCGGAAACCTGCCGATGGCGGTGGGCCTCATGGTGCTGGCGGTCGCGCTGATCGAGCGCGACGGCGTCGCCACGCTGATCGGCCTCGTCATGACCTGGCTCGGCATGGTGTGGAACCTGGGCCTGTTGTGGCTCCTGTGGACCGGCAGCGGGCTCTTGAACGGGTGGTGGAACGGGGCGGGGTAGGGCGGGGGCGGGCCGGTGCCGGCGACGCTCATGCGCACGGTTCCGCGCCTAGCGTCGTCGCGAGACGCCGCGCTCGTCTTCCTCGGGCCCCAGCGCGCGCCGGATGCGGCGGATGATCACGTTTCGCGACCGCTCGTCCGCCGCCTTGTCGATCGCGGAAGTGATGTCGAGCACGAGCCGGGTCAGGTCGTTGTGCCAATCCAGGTGTCCGGCCATGCCCGGCGGCAGCCGCGGCGGCTTCGTCTTGCCGAGCTCGCGCGCGCCGGCCCCCGTCAGCTCGTAGGCGCTGTCCAGCGTCGGCACGATCGCATCGACGCCGGGCAGGATCGGCGCCAGCCGGAGCTTCAACGCCTCGATGGCGGCCGCCTCGCCGTGGACCAGGAACAGTCCGAGGCGGATCGGCCGGCGCTTCTCGATCCACGCCGCCAGCTCGGGCGCGTCGGCATGCCCGGAATAGAGGTCGAGCGAACGAATCTGCGCGCGGACCGCGATCTCCTCGTCCTGGATACGCACGCGCGCGGCGCCGTCTTGCAGGATCCGGCCCAAGGTCCCCTGGGCCTGGTAGCCGACCAGGAGGACCGTCGCCTGGTCGCGCCACAGCCAGTTCTTGAGATGGTGCCGGATGCGGCCGGCCTCGCACATGCCGCTGCCGGCGATGACGATATGGAACCCGTGGCTGCGGCCGATCGCCTTGCTCTGCTCGACGCTCTCGGTGAAGTGGACATGGCGCGAGCGGAAGGCCTCGCGCAGAAGCTCGCCCTGGCGCAGTTCCGCGGCATGGGCGTCGAACACGGCGCTGGCCTTCGTCGCCAGCGGCGAGTCGATGTAGATCGGGACCGCAGGCAGCTCCTTCGACCGCATCAGCCGGTACAGGTCGATCAGCAGCTCCTGCGTGCGCTCGACGGCGAAGGACGGGATCAGCAGGACGCCATCGACATGGCTAGCCGCCCGCACCACGTCGCGCAGCGCCCGGCGGCGCCGATCGGCGTCGACGTCGAGCCGGTCCGTGCCGCCATAGGTCGCCTCGCAGACCACGTAGTCGACGTCGCCGGGCGCTTCCGGGTCCTCGTGGAAGAGCTTGTGGGTGGGCCCGATGTCGCCGGAGAACAGCAGCCGCATCGGCCGGCCGGTGCCGCGCGCCTCGGCCAGCTCGATCTCCAGCGAGGACGACCCGAGCAGATGCCCGGCGTTCCACAGCCGCGCGCGGATGCCGATCGCGACCTGGAACCAGGCGCCGTACGCGACCGGCCGGAACTGCGTCAGGCACGCGACGGCGTCCTCCGCGGTGTAGATGGGCTCGACGGCCTCGCGGCCCTTCGCCAGGTTGCGGCGGTTCAGCTGGCGGACCTCGGTTTCCTGGACGTAGCCCGTATCCGGCAGGATCGCGGAGCAGAGGTCGACGGTGGCCTTCGCCGCGTGGATCGGCCCGGAGAATCCGGATTTCGCCAGCTTCGGGACCAGGCCGCTGTGGTCGACATGGGCATGCGTGAGGATGGCCGCGTCGATCGACCGCGGCGTGAACGGAAAGGGCCGGTAGTTGAGCTCCTTCTCCGATTTCGCTCCCTGGAACAGGCCGCAGTCGATCAGGACCTGCGTGCCGGCGAAGGCGAGGCGGAAGCAGGAGCCGGTCACGCCGCCGGCGGCGCCATGAAAGGCGAGTCGCGGCCGCTTCACCTCTCCTTCTCCCGCCTGTCGCTACCCGGCCGCCGTCGTCCCCAGCACGCGCGCCTTGAACCCGGCGGCGCGCAAGCGGTCGACGATCTCGCGCACGTGCTGGGCGTTGCGGGTCTCGACCACGGCATCGAGTTCGGCGCGCTTGGCGGGCACGTCGCGGAACAGGCGCTGGTGGTGGATCTCGATGATGTTGCCGCCCGAGGCGCCGATCAGGCCGGCGACCTGGGCCAGCGTGCCGGGGCGGTCGGTGATGTCGATGCGCAAGGACGCGACGCGGCCTTCGCGCACGAGGCCACGCATCAGCACCGAGCCGAGCAGGCGCGAGTCGATGTTGCCGCCGCACACCACCAGCGCGACTTTGCGGCCGGCGAAGCGCTCGCGGTGGGCGAGCACGGCGGCAAGCCCGGCCGCGCCGGCGCCCTCGACCACCTGCTTGGCTTCCTCGACGAACAGCATCACCGCCTGCTCCAGCGCCGGCTCGTCGACCAGCAGGATGTCGTCGACCACGCGGCGCACGATCCCGAGCGTCAGCTTGCCCGGACTCTTGACAGCGATGCCCTCGGCGATGGTCTCGCCGCCGCTGGTCGGCTGCTCGCCGCGCAGCGCCTGGACCATGGCGGGATAGAGCGCGGCCTGCACGCCGACGATCTCGATCGCGGGCTTCAGCGCCTTGGCGGCGATGGCGACGCCGGAGATGATGCCGCCGCCGCCGACCGGCACGACGATGCAGTCGAGATCCGGAACGTCCGCGAGCAGCTCGAGCGCGACGGTGCCCTGGCCGGCGATGATCAGCGGATCGTCGTAGGGATGCACGAAGCTGAGTTTCTCCTTGGCGGCCAGGTCGGCGGCGAAGGCGCCCGCCTGGTCGAGCCCGTCGCCGTGCAGGATCACGCGCGCGCCATAGGCCGCGGTGCGCTCGACCTTGCCGAAGGGCGTGCCCTCGGGCATCACGATCGTCGCCGGCATGCCGAGGCGCTGGGCGTGATAGGCGACGCCCTGCGCGTGATTCCCGGCCGACATGGCGATGACGCCGCGCCGCGCCTGGTCCGGCGACAGGCTGAGCAGCTTCACCAGCGCGCCGCGCTGCTTGAACGAGCCGATGTCCTGCAGGTTCTCGAGCTTGAGCGTCAGCCTGGCGCCGGCGAGCCGCGACAGCCGCGCCGAGGGCACCGCGGGCGTGCGCACGACCGCGCCGGCGATCTGGGCGGCGGCCCGCTGGATGTCGGCGAGCGTGACGCTCATGGGCTCGTTCCTCGTCGCTTGTTGGCGGGTCACGGCGCGGGCTTCAGCGTCAGCACGCTGACCTTCTCGCGCGGGCCGGGCTGGAGCTTCGCCGGGATGCGGACCGTCCGCCCGTCGCGCCAGCGCCGGCCCAGGTCGCTGTAGTGCGACGAGAGCGGATGGCCCGACTGGCCGGTCGGCTGCATGAAGCGCGAATTGTCGAGGTCGCCGAGGTCGTAGACCGCGCGGAAGCTTGCGCCGTGCAGATGCGCGAAGGGCTCGTCCTCGTCGCCGATCGCGCCCAGGCCGCGGTTGATGGTGAAAGCGTCGCCGTCGCTGGGCAGCACGAGGTCCGACCAGCGCCGGATCAGCGACAGCTTGCCGAACACGGGGTGCGAGAAGGTCGCCTGGTGCGCGTCGCCCCAGCGCCATTCGCCGGGGCTGCGCCCGTGATGGCGCTGGATCCAGGCGAGCCCGCGGTCGAGCGCCGTGGCGATGCGCTCCTCGCAGGTCTCGCGCGCCGGCGTCGCCACGTCGTCGCACCATTCCCGGCGCTGGGTCAGCATCAGCTCGACCACGTCGGGGCGGAAGCCCCAGTAGTCCGGGAACAGCGCGCCCAGCTCGTCGGCATAGAGCAGGCGGTTGAGCTCGCGCAGCCACGCCGCGAAGATCAGCGGCTCGGCGCGGCGGCGGTCCATGCGGCCGTCCCAGGTCTTGAGCAGCAGGATGGCGCGCCGCCCGCGATCGTCGTGCGGCTCGACCTGCACGAGATAGGGCAGGAGGTCGCGCGCGGCGAGCGAGACGGCGTCCATCTGCATGGCCGCGGCCGACTCGACGCTCTGGCGCGGCTCGACCGACAGCAGGTCGAGGATGCGGCGCGCGCGATAGGTGTGGTCCCAGTCGCTGCCGAGCGGCGCGGTCGTGGAATCCGGGCCGGGCTTGTTGTTGGCGTTGACGATGACGCCGCCCGGCGGATTGAAGGCGCGCGGCAGCGCTTCCGCCGGCAGCCAGCCGGTCCAGTCGTACTCGCCGCTCCAGCCCGGCGCCGGCAGGCGCCCGTCGCCGTGCCGGCGCACCGGCGTGCGCCCGGCGACGGCGAAGCCGATATTGCCGTCGGTGTCGGCGTAGGCGACGTTCTGCTGCGGGCTGTGGAAGTCGGCCAGCGCCGCGAGGAAGCTCTCCCAGTCCCGCGCCCGGTTCAGGCGGTAGAGGCCCTCGGCCGTGCGGTCGTCCGGCGCCAGACCGGAGAAGGACAAGGCAAGGACTTGCTGCCCGCCGCCGCCGGCGACCTCGCGCGCGCCGCCCAGCACGTCGGTCACCACGGGTCCGTGCCGCGTCTCGCGCACGAGGAACTCCACCGGCTGTTCTCCGCGCACCAGGATCGTCTCGCTGCGCTGGCCGAACGGCGCGCCGCCTTCGGGCGCCAGGTAGCGCTCGGGGTCGCCGGGATCGAGGCGCTCGACGAAGATGTCCTGCGTGTCGCTGTGGGTCGTCGTCATGCCCCAGGCGACGCGGCCGTTGTGCCCGAGGATGAAGAACGGGATGCCCGGTATCGTGGCCCCGGTGAGCGCGAGCCCGGGCGCTTCCAGCCGCGCGAGGTACCAGAGGTTCGGCATGCCGAACCTGAGATGCGGGTCGTTCGCCAGGATCGGCTTGCCGCTCGCGCTGTGCGCGCCGGCCAGCACCCACTCGTTGGACGCGCCGACGCTTAAGACCTCGTGCGGCAGCGCCGCCCACAGGTCGTCCCAGAGACCGCCCGGGATCGCGCCCGCCAGCGTGGCCGGCGCCTCGCGCCGCATCGTGGCGGGATAGAGATCGGCGAGGTGCTTGGGCGGCAGCTGGCGCGCGAGCCGGGCGCGCAGCAGCTCGTGGCGCATGTTGTCGGACAGCTGCAGCGCCATCATGCGGCCCCAGACCAGCGAGTCCGCCGGCGTCCAGGGCTCGGGCGCGTAGCGCAGCAGGATGAATTCGGGCGGCAGGGCGCCGCTGCGATGCGCCAGGAAGGCGTTGACCCCGGCGGCATAGGCATCGAGCGCCGCGCGCACGGGCTCGCTCAAGCCGGCCAGGTTCGCCTCGGCCACGCGGTAGAGGCCGAGCGTGCGCATGAAGCGGTCGAAGCCGATGGTGGCCGGACCCATGATCTCGGACAGGCGCCCGGCGCCGATTCGGCGCTGGAAGTCCATCTGCCAGAGCCGGTCCTGGGCATGGACGAAGCCGAGCGCGTACCAGGCGTCGACCTCGCCCTCGGCGGCGATGTAGGGCACGCCGATCGGGTCGCGCTGCACCGCGACCGGCGCGGCGAGGCCGGGGAGCGCAATCTCGCCGGACGTGCGCGGAAGCCCCGAGCGCAGGTAGATGTAGCCGCCGCCGAGCGCCGCCGCGACGGCGGTCGTGATCAGGGCGAGGACGACGAGGAGGCTGCGCAGCATCGTCGCTCCGGCCCGACGCTTCGCGGGATGCCCGGCCGCGTCGCGGCTACTGCAGGTGCATGTTGCCCTTGCCGCGCACCCGCGGCGAGTCGGAATAGACCGGCGCCTTGACCTCGACCGTCACCTCGACCTTGCCGACCTGGTCGAACTCGAGCGTGAGCGGGAACTTGTCGCCGTCCTCGAGCCGCTTGGCGAGGCCGACGAGCGCGATCTCGAACCCGTTGTCGGGATCGATTTGCAGCTTCTCGCCCGGCTCGAGGTTGAGCGACAGCATGCGCCGCGTCTTGACGCCGCGCTGGTCGCGGAAGGCGCGGCGCAGCTCGGTAACGGCGGCGGCCGGCGTGCTGACGCCGACGAGCTGGCAGGGCTCGGCGCCCCCGTTCCGGATGGTCAGGTAGACCTTGCCGGCCGTGGCGCCCTTCAGCGTCTGCGGCGCGACCGCGTCCTCGATCACGATGGCGCCGAGCGTGTAGGTCTTGGCGTCGGCGAGGCTTGCGCCGGACACCAGAGCGAGCGACAGCAGCAGGCAACGCAGCAGCATCGGGCCGAACCTTTCGCGGATGGGCTTCCGGCCACATTCTAGGCCGGAACGCGCCCCGCTACGAGTGCGGGCGGTCCTGGGCGGCCGCCGATCCGGCCGCCCGAGTCGAAAAGAGGGCGCGCGGATCAACGCGCGCCGAGGCGGCCGCCGATCCGGCCGCCCGAGTCGAAAAGAGGGCGCGCGGATCAACGCGCGGCTGACCGCTACGGTTTCTTGGCCGGACTGTGGCCGTGATGCGCATGGCCGTCGCCCGCGCCCGTCTTGCCGACCGGCACGTCGACCGCGATCTTGCCGGCCTTGGCGAATTCGAGGGTCAGCTGGTAGCGCTCGCCTTCCTTCAGCGGCGCCGTCAGGCCCAGCAGCATGACGTGGAAGCCGCCGGGCTTGAGCTCGACCTTGCCGCTCGCCGGCACGTCGATCGCCGGCACCTGGCGCATCCGCATGACGTCGCCTTCCTGGATCACCGTGTGCAGCTCGACCTTGCCGGCGCGCGGCGTCGAGGCGGCGACGAGGCGGTCGGCCGCGCCCTTGCTCTCGATGGTCATGTAGGCCGCGCCGTTGCGCGCGGCCGACGGCCGGGAATACGCATGGGTGATTGTGAGATCGCCGAGCTTGGCGTCCTCGGCCAAGCACGCCGGTGCGGCCAGCAGCAGCGCGGCGGTCGTGAAGAGACGGAGCATCATGCAAACCTCGCACGCGAACCATGGCGTCCGGCCCGCCGTTCGGCAACAGCGATTCGCTCCATGCGACAATCCGGCCGCTTCTGCCGCCAAGGCGACGGCGCGGCAGCGGCAGTCACGGGCAGCAGTCCGACCCCGCGCCCTTCGTCCGTGCCGCCTGGACCGGCGGGCAAGGAATGTCGCCGAACGAGCAGAACACGCAGCAATCGCCGGGCTTCGGGCGCAGAAGCGCGCCGCAGCCCCTGCACGCGTAGCGGACCTGGCAGGCGTCCGTCGGCATGGTCTCGCGGCTGCGGGCGCCGCAGCGCGGGCAGGTGAGCGTCGATTGCGTCGCCACGCTCATCGCGGCGGCGCCGTGCGGAAGGCGTGCGCGACCCGCGCGTCGCGGCCGGCGACCGGGACGCGGTCGCGCCGGCAAGCCGGCGTCATCGCCCGCCACTCGGCCGCGCGTGGAGTACGGCGTGCGCGGCGACCGCGCCCAGCACGATGGCGCCGCCCAGCAGCGCCAGCGGCCGCGGCTGCTCGCCGATCGCCAGCCACACCCAGAGCGGCGCCAGGATGCTCTCGAGCAGGCTTAAGAGCCCGGCCTCGGCGGCGGAGATGTAGCGCAGGCCCTTGACGAACAGCAGCATGCCGAGCCCGATCGAGAACACGCCCATGACGGCGCAGAGCAGGATGTCGCGCAGGCTGGCGGAAGCGGGCGCCGCGACCGGCAGGGTCAGTACGACGGCCCACAGGCCCGCCATGAAAACCTGCGGGATGTTGTCCTGGTTCTTGTAGCGCCGCAGCACGACCATGACGAGGGCGAAGCTGGCGGCGCAGCCGAGCGCGAGCAGGTCGCCGAACCAGCTGCCGCCGCCGATCGAATCGCCCAGCATCGCCAGCATGCCGACCAGCGCCACCGCCATGGCGCCCCAGGTGCGCGCCGACACGCGCTCGCCCAGGATGCCCCAGGCCAGGATCGCCGCCATGAACGGGTTTGTCGCGAGCAGGATCAGCGTGTTGGCGACGCTCGTGCGCGTGATCGAGTTGACGTAGAGGCACATCGACACCGCCATCAGGAGGCCGGCCAGCACCATGGGCCAGCCGGCGCGTTGCAGCGCGCGGACCAGCCCGCCGCGGTTGACCGCCGCGATGTAGAGCGCCGCGCCAAGCGTGACCGAGGCCGAGCGCCAGAACAGCAGCGTCCAGGCGTCGACCTCGACCATGCGGATCAAAAGCGCGCCGGCGCTCCAGGCGAGCGCCCCCGCCATGGCGAAGGCCGCGCCGATCAGGTGCAGCCGCGAGTCGACGGGTTGCGGCAGGGCGATCCCTGGCGTGGTCATGGCGTCGGCTCGCTCGCCGGCATCGCGGCTGTCCCCCGTCTTTTCTTGTAGCGGCCCGCGTGTCGCGGCATCTTTGCGAACAGGGCGCGCTCTTAGCATGGGCGCGGCGCCGGGACACGCGGGAATTGCGCGGGGGAGCCAAGCCGAATGGGATTTGAGCCTCGGCCATGATGACACCGCATCGCTACCTCGGCCTCGGGCCGGGCGGCTTCCATCGCGTCGCCTATGTCGAGTGGGGCTTGGCGGGCAATCCGCGTGTGTGCATCTGCGTGCACGGCCTGACCCGCAACGGGCGCGACTTCGACGAGTTGGCGCAGGCGCTGCAGCACCATTGGCGCGTGCTCTGCCCCGACGTGGTCGGCCGCGGCGACAGCGACCGCTTGGCCGATCCGGCGCAGTACGGCTACCCGCAATACCTCAACGACATGACGGCGCTGGTCGCGCGCACGGGCGCCGCGCGCGTCGACTGGGTCGGCACCTCGATGGGCGGGCTGATCGGCATGATGATGGCGGCGCAGGCCAACTCGCCGATCCGCCGCCTGGTCGTGAACGACATCGGCCCGTTCATTCCCAAGGCCGGGCTCGAGCGCATCGCGGGCTATGTCGGCAAGGATCCGCGCTTCGCCACGCTGGCCGAGGCCGAGGCGGTGCTGCGCAAGAGCGCCGGCACGTTCGGGCTCAAGAGCGACGACGAGTGGCGCCGCTTCACCGAGCGCTGCGTGCGCGTGGCCGGCGACGGGCGCTACGCCATGGCCTACGACCCGGCGATCGGGCGCGCCTTCGCCGCCGGACCGCTCGCGGATATCGACCTGTGGGCGGTCTGGGACAAGGTGCGCTGCCCCGTGCTGGTGCTGCGCGGCGCCGATTCCGACGTGCTGCCGCGCGCGACGGCGGAGGAGATGAGGCATCGCGGCCCCGGCGCCACCGTGGTCGAGTTCGCCGGCTGCGGCCATGCGCCGGCGCTGATGGATGCGGCGCAGGTTTCGGTCGTGCGCGACTGGCTGCTCGGTGAGGCGCGATGACGGCGCTGGCCTTGCCGGCGCGCCAGGCGGCCGACCTCGAATTCCGCCCGCGCTTCCCCTGGCTCGGTGGCGACCTGCAGACTCTGCGCAACTTCCTGCTGCTGACCGCAAGGGGCGACGTGACCGACCTTGGGCGCTGGCCCGCCGAGCGCCAGCTGCTGGCGATGGACGACGGCAGCGGCGACCGGCTGGCGGCGTCGCTGCACCGTCCCGCCCCGATCGCGGCGCAGCGCCGCGCGCCGGTGCTGCTGATCCATGGCCTCACCGGCTGCGAGGACAGCTCGTACATCCGCGCCAGCACCGCGCACCTGCTCGCGGCCGGCCATCCCGTGATCCGCCTCAACCTGCGCGGCACCGGCCCGTCACGTGCGACCTGCCGGCTGCAATACCATGCCGGGCGCAGCCAGGACCTGGTCGACGCCATCGCGGCGCTGCCGCGCGACCTCGTCGCCGACGGGCTCTACGCCGTCGGCTATTCGCTCGGCGGCAACGTGCTGCTGAAGCTGCTGGGCGAGGGCAGGGCGAACCTGCCAATCCGCGCCGCCGCATCGGTGTCGGCGCCGATCGACCTGGCCCGCAGCGCGCGGCGCATCACGCACTGGCGCAACCGCCTCTATCACCGCTGGCTGCTCGGCCGCATGATCGCCGAGGCCGTGCCGGGCACGGCAAGCGCCGCGGAACGCGACGCGGTCCTCACCGCGCGCACGGTGATCGAGTTCGACGACCGCTTCGTCGCCCCGCGCAACGGCTTCGCCGGTGCCGCCGACTACTACCGTCGATGCTCCGCCGCCGCCTATCTCGACGGCATCGGCGTGCCGACGCTCGTGATCCACGCGCTCGACGACCCGTGGATCCCCGGCACCATCTATCGCGACGTCGACTGGCCGGCGAACCCGGCGCTGACGCCGCTGCTGCCCGCGCGCGGCGGCCATGTCGGCTTCCACGCCGCCGGCGACACGGTCGCCTGGCACGACCGCCGCATCGCGGCGTTCTTCACGGCGCGGTGAAGTGAAGAAGCATCCTTCGACAAGCGCAGGACGAAGAGAAAGAGAGTCCTCGCCCTGAGCCTGTCGAAGGGCGCGACTGTCTATCCGCGCTTCAGCGCCTTCGCCGCGTCGACCGCGAAGTAGGTGAGCACGCCGTCGGCGTCCGCGCCCGTATGCCCCGGCCTCCAGCATGATCGCCGCTCGAGGGTGCCGCGCCGGCGTTCTCGATTCTCTGCGATTTGGCGGGCCCGTCGTCGCCGACAGCCCGGGACCTTGAGTATTGCGGCGCCGCGACAGCAGAAAGGCGGAAGTTGGGCTCGAACACGAGCTGCTGCTTGATGATCTCGACGACCCGCTTCGCGGGTTCCTCCATGCCGAGCGCGGGGTACGCGATGACGTGCTCGAGATCGGGCAGCGGCGGCTGTACCTCGACCATGCGGAGGCGTTCGGTTTCCAGCTCGTCCGTCAGGGCCGTCAGCGGAATGACGGCGATGCCGACGCCTGCTTCCGCCAGCTGGATCCGTGTCGCCAGGCTGCTGCACGCATGATGATGCAGCGGCTCGACGCCGGCCATCGCGAACCAGGTGCCGATCAAGCGGTGAAAGAACGTGCCTTGCGCGTCCGTGATGATGGGCCAGGCGGCAAGTTCCTCGGGCGTCATCGAGACATTCGGCACGCCGAGGCTCGGGCTGGCGAACCACGCCAACGGCACGCGCCCGACCACCTCGCCGGCGAATTGCGGGCCAGGGACCGATCCGGCGAAGAAAGCAAGATCCAATCCGCCCTCCACGAGCAAATTGGCCAGATTGGCGCTGAGATCGGCGACGAAGCGAAGCTCGATGCCCGGGCTTTCGTGGGACAGCCGGTCGATCAGCTTGGGCAGCCAGTTGACCGCGATCGTTCCGGTCACGCCGAGCCGCACGACGCCATGCAGCGAATGCGACGCCGAAAACCGGCGGCGGATGTCCGCGCTGCTGCGAAGCAGGCGTTCGGCGTGGGGAACCAGGGCGCGTCCCTTCGCCGTCATCGCGATCTTGCGCCGGCTGGTGCGGTCGAAAAGCTCGACGCCGAGGTCGTCTTCAAGCTCGCGAATGCGTGACGAGACGCAAGGTTGCGTCGTGCCCAGGCGCCGGGCCGCCGCACGGAAACTGCCCAGGCGTGCCACCCAGAGAAAGGTTTCTATTTCAACGAGTTTCACGAGGGTTGCCGTGGGGACATGGCCCAAAACAATAACCAAACTCTATCAGATATTGCTCAATGCCGGCTATTATAACAAAGGAATTTTTTGACAGGCTCCCGCGCCGCCTCCCATAGTCCGCAGGCCGGTTCGAACGACGGCGAGCAGCCGGCGTTCGACGGGCGGCCAACGAACGACGGTTCAATCGGAGGAGACGCCACGTGAACAGGACGCTAGCGAGCGCTGCCGCGATTGCAGCGCTGACGATTGGGGCATCGGTTGCGCAGGCGACGGACGCGGGAATTCTCGCGGCCGCCAAGAAGGAAGGAACGGTGGTGGTCTATGGCAGCTGGCCCAAGGCCGGCATGGTCGCCATGGCCGACGCCTTCACCAAGAACACCGGGGTGAAGGTCGAATTCACCAACATCGCCAGCTCCGAGGTCATCCAGCGCTTTCTGG
Organism: uncultured Rhodospirillaceae bacterium; assembly: GCA_964557415.1. Lineage (GTDB taxonomy): Bacteria > Pseudomonadota > Alphaproteobacteria > JAEULC01 > JAEULC01 > JAEULC01. Next base: position 17,627 of record CAZLBB010000016.1, on the reverse strand, counting down.
CCGAGCGCGAGGCGAACCGCGCCGTGGTCGATGTTGTCAACATTTCCGCGCTGGCGCCGTTCGTCGACTTCAAGAAGCGCAACTTGCTTCTCCAGTACCATTCTCCCGAGATCAAGGCGTATCCCCAGGCGTACCAGGACTCCGACGGATACTGGATGAACCTGGGCCACAGCGCCGAAGTGATCGTCTACAACACGGACCGCGTGCCGCCGAACAAGGCGCCGAAGAACTGGCAGGACCTGGCCGACGCGGCGTTCGCGAAGGTGTTGGCCGTTCCCGACATCAAGGGCGGCGGGACCGGCTATCTCTGGTACTACGCCATGCGCGACGTACTCGGCGTGTCGTTCCATGAGAAGATCGGCGCGTTGAAGCCGCAGCTCTTCGTCAGCACGGCGGCGATGGGGCAGGCCGTGATGTCCGGCGAGGCTTTTGTCGCCGCCGGGATCCTGCACTACACGGGGACCAATGCCCTCAAAGCCGACCCGAAGGCGCCGATCCGCGTGGTGTGGCCCGATCCGCTACCGCTGACGGATCTGGTCGTCGCGATCTCGAACACCGCACCGCATGCGAATGCCGCCAAGGCGTTCGTCGACTTCGTGGCGTCGGAAGCGGGCCAGACGCTGGGCGTGGCCCAGCAGGGCATGATCTCGCCGCGTCCGGGCGTCGCCACGCAGAACGTGCCCGATCTGTCGAAGTTCAAGAAATATTCTATCGCCGCGCACCAGCTGGAGGCGTATTTCAAGGTGGAGGCGGAATACAACGCCGAGTTCGCCCGCCTCTATTCGAAGTAGAGCACGATCCACCGACAAGCGACGGTCGCCCTGGCTGGATGCGCGCATGAAGCGGAGATCCGCATCCATTGCGGCAGACGGCGCGGCGGGCGGTATGGCCGGATCGAGGCGGCGCGAGCCGCCGGTCCGGCGCTGCCTTTCGCCGCGCCTGTGGCTGTCGAGCGAGCGCCTGCTTCCGGCCGCGCTGACGGGCGCGCTGTGCCTGCTCATCCTCTATCCTCTTTTCTGGGTCGTCGAGGTGAGTTTCCGGACCTCGATCTTCGATCGTACCTACACGGTCGAATGGTATCGCAAGGTCTTCATCGACAACGGGCCGGCCACGCTCGATCTTCTCCACCAGACCGTTATCCTTGCCGTCGGTTCCACCGTTCTTGCCGTGACGATCGGGGTCGTTGCCGCGCTGCTGGTCGCACGGACGGACATGCCGGGGCGCAGCGCCTTTACGGTGGTGTTCCTAAGCCCTTTCTTTCTCACGCCGATGATCACCGCCGTCAGCTGGGCGCTTCTGGCGTCGCCGCGCATCGGACTCTACAACGATTTCCTGCGCTGGCTGTTCGCCCTGGAGGCGCTGACGGGGCCGCTCGACATCTATTCGATGGGCGGCATGGTCTGGGTGCTCGGGCTCTATCTGTCCCCCTATGTCTACCTGTTCACGTCGGCCTCGCTGCGCTCGCTCGACCCAAGTCTCGAGGAAGCCGCCCGCATGTCGGGCGCCAGCGCGGCCAGCACGCTCGTCCGCATCACCCTGCCGCTCGTCCGGCCGGCCATCCTGTCGTCGGGGCTGCTGGTGCTGATCATGGCGTTCGGACAGTGGGGCGTGCCCGCCATCCTCGGCGTCCCGGTCCGGACCTACGTGCTCACGACGGCGATCTGGTCGAACATGGCCGCGTGGCCGACGCAGCGCGAGTACGCGGCCGTGCTTTCCGTGGCGCTGTTGTGCGCGGCGTTCGCCTTCCTCTGGGCCCAGCGTCGGGCGCTCGGCAGTCGTTCGTTCGTCACGGTGACCGGGCGCGGCTTCCGCCCGCCTTCCGTCACGCTGGCGCGGTGGCGCTGGCCGGTCGCCGTGGCCGCCTGGGCGTTCACCATTCTCACCGGCGTCATGCCCTTCGTCGCGCTGGCCTATGCGTCGGTCATGTCGCGGTGGACGACGAATCTGCGCTTCGACCTGTTCACGCTGCGCAACTATGCCGGCCTCGGCACCATCGAGCCGCAGGCCTTTCCGGCGATCGCCAACAGCCTGGGGTTGTCGGTCGCCGGCGCGACCCTGACGATCGCGCTGACCTTCCTGGTCGCGTTTTGCATCGTGCGGCATCGCGATGTGCTGGCCCGGCTGCTGGACTATCTCGCCATGCTGCCGCTGAGCATACCCAGCATCGTGTTCGCCGTCGGATTGCTGATGGCATACCTGCGGCCTCCCCTGGTGCTCTACGGCACGCCGTACATCCTGATCCTCGCCTATGTGACGCTGTTCATTCCGGTCGGCGTGCGCGCCGTCGCGTCGGCGCTGGTGCAGGTCGATCCGGCGCTCGAGGAAGCCGCGCGCATGAGCGGCGCCGGGGCGCTTCGGCGGATCCGGGCGATCATCCTTCCGCTGGTCCGGCCGGGGCTGGTGGCCGGCTGGGTGCTCATCTACGTGTCGCTGATGAAGGAGGTCAGTTCCTCGATCCTGCTGGGTTCGCCAAGCGTGCCGGTGAACGCGACCATTCTCTGGAGCCTGTGGAGCTTGGGACAATACGGCGCCGTGGCGTCGTTTGAGGTGCTCTGTACGATCGCGATGGCCGTCGTCGCCGCCATCGTGCTGGGAATCGGCAATCGAAGCGCGTTCCGGGCCGGGAGCCTTTCGTGAGCATCGACGTTCGCGATTTGACCATTCGGTATCCGGGCACCGCCAAGCCGGCGGTCAGCGCCCTCGATCTGGACATCCGCAGCGGCGAGCTGGTGACGCTGCTCGGCGCGTCCGGATCGGGAAAATCGACGACGCTGCGTTGCATCGCCGGGCTGGAGCGGCCCGACCGGGGATCGATCCGGATCAATGGTCAGACGGTCTGCGACTGCGCGACCGGCGCGTGGATCAAGCCGGAGAAGCGGCGGCTGGGAATGGTGTTCCAGTCCTATGCCGTGTGGCCGCACCTGTCCGTGTTCGAGAATATCGCCTTCCCGCTGAAGATTCTCGGGTTCGATCGCGCTGCCGTTGGCCGCAAGGTCAGGGATGTCGCCGACGTCGTCGGGCTCGCCGACTTCCTGGAGCGGCCGGCGACCCAGCTATCGGGCGGCCAGCAGCAGCGCGTCGCCCTGGCGCGCGCCATCGTCTTCGAGCCGCAGGCGATTCTGTTCGACGAGCCGCTCAGCAACCTTGACGCCAAGCTGCGGGAGCACATGCGCCGAGAAATCCGCGGCTTGCAGCGGCGCACCGGCTTGACCGCCGTCTATGTCACGCATGACCAGGTCGAGGCGTTCGCGATCTCGGATCGGATCGCGGTGATGAACGAGGGTCGCATCGAGCAGATCGGGACGCCGCGCGAGATCTACCTGCAGCCCGGCAGCGCCTACGTCGCTGACTTCCTCGGTGCCGCGAATATCCTGGTCGGTGCCCATGAAATCCATGCCGGCGTGTCGCGGCTCAGGATCGCGTGCCTCGATCTCGCCATCGAGGCCGGCGGCGGCGCGCCGGGGAGCAGCGGGCTGGCGGCGTTGCGGCCCGAAGACATAACCGTCCGCCCCCTCAGGGAGGACGGGATGGTCGAGGCCCGGATCAAGGAGGTCGAGTACCTCGGCCGCAACTTGTCACTGACCTTGGAAGCCTCCGGGACCGAGCTGCGCGCGTTCGCTCCTCCGGACCCGGCCCCGTCCGTGGGCCAGTGCGTGTGGATCGCGGCCGCTCCCGGGGCGCTGATCTATCTCGGCCCGGCATCGCCATAGCAAAGTCAGGGATCATGGACACGATGAACGAATTGCGCTGCTTTTGCGCGTCCGGCCAGCTCGGGCACGGCATCCCGCGCCCGGCATTCGAGCGCGGCATTTCGCTGAATCCGCACTATATCGGCGCCGATTGCGGTTCCACCGATATCGGCCCCTATTATCTCGGCGCCGGCAAGTGCGACGGGCATCCCGAGGTCATCCGCCGGGATCTCGAGATGGTTCTGTTGGCCGGCCGCCGGCTCGGCGTGCCGGTGGTGCTCGGATCGGCGGGGTCGGCCGGCGGCGAGCCGCATCTCGAGTTGACGCTCCGCGTCCTCTACGAGATCGCCGCGCGGCACAAGCTGTCGTTCCGCCTCGCCGTCATTCACGCCGAGGTCGACAAGTCCTACGTGCTGGACAAGATTGCCGCGAACAAGGCGCGTCCATGCGGCCGGCTTCACGAGTTGACGCCCGGCCATGTCGAGCGCGCGACACGCATCGTCGGTCAGATGGGCATGGAGCCCTTCATCCGGGCGCTCGACTCCGGCGCCGACGTGATCGTCGCCGGCCGTGCCTGCGACGCCGCGGTCTTCGCCGCCTTCCCGGTATGGAAGGGATATGACAAGGGCCTCGCGATGCACCTCGGCAAGATCATCGAATGCTCGTCGCTGAGCGCCGAGCCGGGCGGCCGGGACGCGATCATGGCGACGCTCGACCGCAGCGGCTTCGTTCTCGAGTCAATGAACCCGGCGCGCCGCTGCACGCCGTATTCCGTCGCCGCGCACAGCCTGTACGAGCAGCCCGACCCATACGAAGTGGTGGAGCCGGGCGGGCGACTGGACATGACGACTTGCGAGTATGTCCGCATCGACGACCGGCGGACCCGCGTGACCGGCAGCCGCTGGGAGCACAATCCCGTCTACACGATCAAGCTCGAAGGCGTCGAAAGGGTCGGCTACCGCTATTTCTCGATGGGGGCGATGCGCTGCCCGGTGCAGACCCGGCAGACCAAAGCGATCCTCGCGAGGGTCGAAGCGATGGTCGGCGAGCTGCTGACGAACGATTTCGACCCGCAGGAGTACAAGCTCAAGTTCCGCGCCTACGGCATCGACGGCGCGATGGGCGAGGGCGAGACGGAGACGGCCGATCCGCTCGAGGTCATGGTCGTCACGGACGTGATCGGCCGCACGTCCGAGATCGCCCAGGCCGTCTGCTCGGTCGCCCGCTACAACCTGCTGCACTACTTCTACGACGGGATACTGGCCACCGGCGGAAACCTAGCCGTTCCCTTCGTACCGGCCGACATCTCGGGCGGGGAAGCCTACGAGTTCAGCATCTACCACCTGGTCGAGGTGGACGATCCCTGCGAGCTGTTTCCCATGGAGCTGATCGAGATCCGGAAAGGCGAACGTCATGGCTAAGTTGCGCGATCTCTGCCACACGCTGCGCAGCAAGAACGCGGGGCCCTTCCAGATCACGTTCGACGCGATCTTTCGCTCACAGGACGATTTCCAGCGGGCCCGCAACTCGGGCGTCTTCACGCCAGGGCAGCTCAGCCGCGTCCTTCGCTACCCCGGCCAGGACATCAAGGTCGTCTTCTACGAGGCCGGCAAGGCGATCAAGGTGACGGTCCCCAGGCGGGCCTCATCGGGCTCGTTCGGCGACACCGATGTCTTCGGCTGCCAGCAGCACGCCCCGTTGCTCGATCTCGAAATCGCTTGACGCCGCTTGGCCAGCCGGTTCTCGAGACGCCGCCCGAGCCTGTCGAAGGGTGAGCCTGTCAAAGGGCGCGACGCCTACCCGCGCTTCAGCGCCTTCGCCGCGTCGACCGCGAAGTAGGTGAGCACGCCGTCGGCGCCGGCGCGCTTGAATCCCAGCAGCGCCTCCATCATGGCGGCCTCGCCGTCGAGCCAGCCGTTGAGCGCGGCGCCCTTGATCATGGCGTACTCGCCGCTGACCATGTAGGCGAAGGTCGGCACGCCGAACGCGTCCTTCACGCGGCTGACGACGTCGAGATAGGGCAGGCCCGGCTTCACCATCACCATGTCGGCGCCTTCGGCGAGGTCGAGCGCCACCTCGCGCAGCGCCTCGTCGGCGTTGGCGGGGTCCATCTGGTACGTGCGCTTGTCGCGCTTGTTGCCCGGGCTGTTGCTGACCGCGCCGATCGCGTCGCGGAATGGGCCGTAGAAGGCCGAGGCGTACTTGGCGGCGTAGGACATGATGCGCACGCGGGCGAAGCCGGCGCGGTCGAGCGCGTCGCGGATGGCGCCGACGCGGCCGTCCATCATGTCCGAGGGCGAGATGATGTCGCAGCCGGCCTCGGCCTGCAGCACGGCCTGGCGGCACAGGACGGCGACGGTCTCGTCGTTGACGATCTCCCCGTCGCGCACCAGCCCGTCATGGCCGTGCGAGGTGTAGGGATCGAGCGCCACGTCGCACATGACGCCGATGTCGGGAAACGCCTTCTTCACCGCGCGCACGGCCTGGCAGACCAGGTTGTCGGGATTGAGCGCCTCGTCGCCGTCCTCGGTCTTGCGCTCGATCGGCGTCGCCGGGAACAGCGCCACCGCGGGGATGCCGAGCGCGCGCGCCTCGCCCACCGCGTCGACCAGGGCCTTGGGCCCCTTCCGGTCGACGCCCGGCATGGACGGGATCGGGAAGCTGCCTTCCTCCTCCTGCAGGAACACCGGCCAGATCAGGTCCGACGCGCTGAGCCGATGCTCGGCCACCAGCGCCCGGTTCCACTGATCGGCGCGGTTGCGCCGCATGCGGATGCGCGGGTAGGCGCCGAGCGAATCGAACGCCTTCGGCGATTCGGCCGGACGGGCCCTCTTCGAGATCGTATGGGTCGGAACGGCGTAGGGAAGGGGGGCGCGCTTGGTCATGGCGGTTCCTGGTCGAACGGATGGGCGATCATAGCAGGGAACGGGTTCACGCTTCATCCTCGGCCGCCAGCCGCGCCAGCCCTTCGGCGGCGGTGCGGTAGGGCAGCCAATCCTCGAGGTGGCGCAGGCCGAGGCGGTGGTAGAACTCGCGCGTCTTGTTCCAGTGCAGGACCGAGAGGTCGAAGCGCACGCAGCCGCGCTCCTTGGCGATGCGGGCGCAGCGCGCCATCAGCCGGCGGCCGAGACCGTGGCCGCGCGCCCATTCCTCGACGAACAGGTCCTCGAGGAAGAGCCCGGGCCGGCCGGTCCAGGTCGAGAAGTTGTGGTAATAGAGCGCGAATCCCGCCGGCCTGCCGTCCAGCTCGACGATCAGCGTCTCGAAGCGCGGATGCGGGCCGCTGCCGTGCCGGCGCAGGTCGTCTTCCGTCGCCTTCACCGCGTCGGGCTCGTGCTCGTACAGCGCCAGACCGCGGACCAGCGACAGCAGGATCCCGGCGTCGTCCGCGCCGGGCTGCCCCGGGCGGTTCAGGCGGCCGGGGCGGATGACGATGCTTGGCATGGGTGTGACTTAGCTCACAGTTTCCGCCAGCCTGGATCGTCTAGACCCTAGTCGATGACGCGCGCGGGGAAAAGCGCCCGGGCGCGTCGCGGCCGCCCTCCTTGAAGGGAGAAAGACAGCATGACGCTGATTGACATGCGGGGCGCGCCCGTGTCGACGGGCAATGCCACGTCGCTGGCCCGCCTGGAGCAGGCGACCGAGCTGTTCCTCGGCTATTTCAGCGATCCGATCGCGGTGATCGACGCGGCGCTGGCCGAGGATCCCGGCTTCGTCATGGGCCATTGCTTCCGCGCCGGCGTGCTGGCGACCACGTCGGACAAGGCGCTGGCGCCCGAGCTCGAAAAAAGCGTCGCGGCCGCCGAAGCCCTTGCCGGCACGGCCAATGACCGCGAGCGACGCCACATGGCGGCGGCCGCGGCCTGGCTCGACGGCGACTTCCAGCGCTCGGTCGCGCTCTACGGCGACATCCTGATCGACCATCCGCGCGACGTCGCGGCGCTGCAGTTCGCGCATCTCGGCGACTTCTATCTCGGCCAGTCGGCGCTGCTGCGCGACCGCGTCGCGCGCGTGCTGCCGGACTGGGACGCGGACACGCCGGGCTACGGCTACGTGCTGGGCATGCACGCCTTCGGGCTCGAGGAGATGGGCGACTACGGCCGCGCCGAGGAGCGCGCCCGCGTGGCGCTGGCCATGAACCGTCGCGACCCCTGGGCCGTGCATGCCGGCGCGCATGTCATGGAGATGCAGGGGCGGCTGGCCGACGGCATCGAATGGCTCGAGAGCCGCGCAGCGGACTGGAGCCACGACAACGGCTTCGCCTTCCACAAATGGTGGCATCTCGCGCTCTATCACCTCGATCTCGGCCAGATCGACCGGGTGCTCGCGCTCTACGACCAGGCGATCCGGCCGAAGCGTTCCGACGTCGTGCTCGAGATGGTCGACGCCGCCGCGATGCTGTGGCGGCTGCACCTGCGCGGCGTCGAGGTGAAGCAGCGCTGGGACGAGCTGGCGGAGAGCTGGGCGCCGCGCGTCGGCGAGGGCTACTACGCCTTCAACGACGCGCACGCGATGATGACGCTGGTGGGCGCCGGGCGCATGCAGGAGGCCGAGCGGCTGCTGGCCAGCGTGGTCGCCAGCGCCCGATCCGACTCCAACGGCGGCGGCGGCACCAACGCGATGATGGCGCGCGAGGTCGGCGTGCCGGTGTGCCGGGCGCTCCTGGCCTTCGGCCGCGGCGACCACGCCGCCGCGATCGAGCTCCTGATGCCGGTGCGTGTCGTCGCGCACCGCTTCGGCGGCAGCCATGCGCAGCGCGACGTCCTGACCCTGACCCTGATCGAGGCGGCGTTGCGCGCCAGGCGCGGGCGGCTCGCCCGCGCGCTCCTGGCCGAGCGCACCGAGCTCAAGCCGGCCAGCCCCTTCGCCTGGGCGATGACCGCCCGCGCGCTCGAGGAGACCGGCGACGGTCAGGCCGCGGCGCGGGCCCGGCGCACGGCCGAGGGGCTGGCTAGCTCGATGGCCGCGCCGCGGCAGCGGGCGCGCCTGGCCGGCTGAGAGACCCGTATACGGTAATATGATACCACTATCGTAAAGCGACGGCGGGGCGCGGGTTTGGCGTTGACTTTGCCCGCCGTCTCGCCTATTTGGTCGCGCTTCCCGGGCGGGCGGATCGTCGCCCGCCCGTTCCTTTCCGGACGGGTGCCATGGGAAGCTACACGGTCGTCAAGCCGGCCGAGGTCGAGAAGAAGTGGGTCGTGATCGACGCCGACGGCGTCGTGCTGGGCCGGCTCGCCGCCGAGGTCGCCAAGATCCTGCGCGGCAAGCATCGCGCGACCTTCACGCCCAACGTCGACTGCGGCGACAACGTCATCATCGTCAATGCCGAGAAGGTCAAGGTGACCGGCAACAAGCTGCAGGACAAGGTGTTCTACTGGCACACCAACCATCCCGGCGGCGTCAAGCAGCGCACCATGGGCCAGATCCTCGGCGGCAAGTATCCCGAGCGCGCGATCACCAAGGCGGTCGAGCGCATGGTGCCGCGCGGGCCGCTCGGCCGGCAGCAGATGAAGAACCTGCGCGTCTACGCGGGGCCGCAGCACCCGCACGAGGCGCAGCAGCCGGCGGTGGTCGACATCGCCGCGCGCAACCCGAAGAACAAGAGGAGCAGCGCTTAAACATGGCCGCGAACCAGCAGACGCCCCAGAACCAGGGGCAGACCCAGGGTCAGGGCATGGAGGCGCTGCGGGCGCTGGGCGGCACCGCCGGCGCCGCGCCCGCCCCGGTCGTGCGCGAGAAGAAGGTCGACAAGCAGGGCCGCGCCTACGCCACCGGCAAGCGCAAGAACGCGGTGGCGCGCGTGTGGATCAAGCCGGGCCGCGGCGCCATCACCGTGAACGGGCGCGACTGGAACCAGTACTTCGCCCGCCCGGTGCTGCGCATGATCATCAGCCAGCCCTTCCTGGCGTCACAGCGCGACGGCTCCTACGACGTGATCGCCACCGTCGTCGGCGGCGGCCTCTCGGGCCAGGCCGGCGCGGTGCGCCACGGCATCTCCAAGGCGCTGACCTTCTACGAGCCCGACCTGCGCCCCGTGCTCAAGGCCGGCGGCTTCCTCACGCGCGACGCGCGCGTGGTCGAGCGCAAGAAGTACGGCCGCATGAAGGCGCGCCGCAGCTTCCAGTTCTCGAAGCGCTAAGTCCGCTCTTTCCCGGTCTTTCGGCAAACGCCGCGCTCCGCGAGGGGCGCGGCGTTCGCGCTTGGAGCGTTCTTGCGCCGCTCGAACCGCCGGGCGGGCTCCATTACACTTGCGGCCTCGGCGCGGGAATCCTCGGGGGAGACCGGAAACAGCGTGGCCCAGGACCATGTCGGCATCTACATCAACCTGGATCGTCACGCGGCGCGCCGGGAGCAGATGGAGCAGCAGCTCCGCTCGCTGGGGCTGGACGGGCGCTACCGGCGGTCGCCCGGGGTCGACGCGGAGGCGGTGGCCGGGCCGCGCGGCAAGATCACCGTGGGTGAGCTCGGCTGCTTCCACGCGCATGTCCAGGCGCTGGAGCAGGCCAGGGGCGGCGGGCGGTTCGTCCACGTCATCGAGGACGACGTCGTGCTGTCGCCCTTGGCGGTGCCGGTCGTCGCCCGGGGCATTGCGGGCGGCGTGTTCGACAATGTCGACGTCGTCGTCACCGAGACGTATGTCGACCGCGACCTGATGCTGATCCGGTTCCTGCGGCGCTCGTACGACCAGTGCATCGTGAAGCGCGGCGAGTTCGCCTCGGGCCGCGGCTACATGATGATGAACATGGCGAGCATGAACTTCGCGGGCCTCACGTCCTATATCGTGCATCCGGCGGCGCTGGACCGCGTCGTCGATGCCTGCCGGCGCGAGCTGGAAAAGGGCCCGGAGCTGCCGATCGACCTGTTCTTCCGCCAGATGATCCATGGCCGGCAGTGGCGCGCCGCCTGCGTGTTCCCGTTCCTGTCGACCATCCGCCTGGAGCACGCTGCCGAGACGACGATCGCCGGCCGCGAGCAGACCGCGGCCTCGGCGCTCGCCATGGCGCTGCTGCGCTACTCGTTCTATGTCGACCGCGACCTCGACGCGGCGGCGCGCGAATTCCTGCCGCTGCTGCGCGGCAACGGCGACGCGATGGCCGCGCCGGCCGGGCCGATCGGCCATCACGCGTTCGTCATGCACATCCTGGACTTCATCCTGTCCGACCGATATAAGCCGTTCTGACCGCGCCGCCGGTCCGGTACCGCGATCCGGTCCCGTTCCACGATAGCGAGCGATCGTTCTTGCCTCTCGGCCTGACCCTCATCCTGGCCGGCGTGTCCGCCGCGATTCTCGTCTTCTCGATCTGGCGCGTGCGCCGCCCGGCCGATCCGTCCAACCCGCGCCTCATCGACTGGCACCTGGTGATGCTGCCGGCGATCCTGGCGACCGGGCTGCTGGTCTTCCACGCCGTGCGGCTGGTCCTGGGGATCTGAGCCGATCAGCCCGCGCCGGCGCCGCCTTCGCGCTTGCGCCGCGCGACATAGGCGTCGAGCTCGTCGCGGATCGCCGCGTCCAGCGCCGGCGGCCGGTAGTCCTTGAGCAGCTGCTTCCAGATGCGGTTGGTGTGGCGCGCCGCGTCGGGCGATCCGGCTTCGCGCCAAGTCTCGTGGTTGCGCCAGTCCGACACTAGCGGCTGGTAGAACGCGGTCTCGTAGCGCTCGAGCGTGTGCCGGGCGCCGAAGAAATGCCCGCCCGGTGCGATCTCGCGCTGGGCGTCGAGCGCGAGCGCGTCATCGTCGACCCGGATCGGCTCGAGGAGCGCGGCCATCGCCTGCAGCAGCTCGGCGTCGAGCACCATCTTCTCGAACGACGCGACCAGCCCGCCTTCCATCCAGCCCGCCGCGTGCATCACGAGGTTGGCGTGGCCCAGCACCGCGCTCCACAGGCTCGCCTGCGACTCGTAGGCGGCCTGGGCGTCGACGGCATTGGCGGCATTGGCGTTGGACGAGCGGTAGGGCAGGCCGTAGCGCCGCGCGAGCTGCCCGCCCGCGAGCGCGGCGCGGGCGTATTCCGGCGTGCCGAAGGCCGGCGCGCCGGTGCGCATGTCGACGTTCGAGGTGAAGCCGCCGTAGACCACGGGCATGCCGGGCCTGACGATCTGGCAGAAGGCGATGCCGGCCAGCGCCTCGGCGTTCTGCTGCGCCAGCGAGCCCGCCAGCGTCGCCGGGCTCATGGCGCCGGCGAGCGTGAACGGCGTCACCGCGACCGGCTGGTTCCAGCGCGCCATCTCGATCACGCCCGCGAGCATCGGCCCATCGATGCGGCGCGGCGAGTTGACGTTGATGTTGGTCCAGAGGCTTGGCTCCTGCTGCAGCCGCTCGGCCGACACGCCGCGCGCGATGCGCGTCATCGCGATCGCGTCCGCGATGCGCGCGGCGCCGAGCGCGTAGGGCCGGTAGACCTTGTCGCCCAGCGTGATGAAGGCGTGGATGCAGTCGAGATGCCGCGTCGCGGCCGGCAGATCGATCGGCTCGACCGGGTAGCCGCCGAAGGCGTGCACGCTGTCGAGCGCCTGGCCGAGGCGGACGAGGTTCTCGAAGTCGCGCCAGTTGCCGGGACGCCGCCCGCTGTCGAGGTCGCTGACGTTGGGTGCGCTGCCGACCGCGGCGAAAACGATCGCGTTGCCGCCGACCTCGAGGTCGCGTTCGGGATTGCGGGCATGCAGCGTGAAGCGGCCGGGCGCCTTGGCGATGACCTCGGCGATCTGGCCGCGATCGAAGCGCACGAGCGGGCTGCCCTTCTCGACGTCGGCGCCGGCACGGCGAAGATGGTCGAGCGCTTCGGGCAGCAGGAACTCGACGCCCAGCTCCTCGAGGATGCCAAGCGACGCCTCGTGGATCGCCTCGACCTGGTCGGCGCTCAGCACGCGCAAGGGATCGTACGGGTTGACGAGGCGATGCCACGGAAGCTGGCGGATGGCGGCGAGCGGGCGCCGGGCGCGGCGAGGCGCGTGCTCGCGTGTCACGGAACCGCACCGGTGCTGGCGACGTGGTTCATGGCGAGAGTGGGCCTCGCGGGTCGGTGGATGGCTGTCGCTCGGACGACGCATTCTTGTTCCACCCGCCGCAGGGCATTCCGAGATTCGCGTTCAGGTTTAGTAGCTTGCGCGGGTGTTTATCCATCTAAGGTAATGTTTTTTTCATAACTACCACATATAGAGGAAGCCACCATGGCGGTGCCAGAAGGCGCCGCGGATGCCGCCAGGACGGCGTGTCGCTTCTCTGCCAAGGAGCCGACCCATGCGTGGTGGAATGGAAATCGCGGTGAACCTGACCGTGGCCTTCGGCCTGGTCGCGCTGCTCGCCTTCTCGTTCGGCTGATCCTTATGCAGCCGCCGCGGCATCGGGTGCGACGCCGCGTTCCTGCTTGGGCGACCGTGCGTAGGCTTGGCGGTAGCATTTCGAGAAGTGCGACGCCGACACGAAGCCGCAGGCCAGCGCCACGTCGATGATCGACAGCGTCGACTGCAGCAGCAACAGTCGCGCGCGCTGCAGCCGAAGCTCGAGGTAGTGCCGCGCCGGCGCCTTGCGCAGGTAGCGGCGGAACAGCCGCTCGAGCTGCCGGCGCGACAGCCCGACGCGCCGTGCCAGCTCGTCCTGGCCCAGCGGCTGCTCGAGGTTCGCCTCCATCAGGCCGATCGCCGCCACCAGCTTCGGGTGGTTGACGCGCAGGCGCGCCGACAGCGGCATGCGCTGCGCGTCGTGCTCGTCGCGGATTCGCTCGAGGATGCACTGGTCGCTGACGGCGGTGGCGAGCGCCGTGCCGTGCCGCTGGCCGATCAGGTGCAGCATCATGTCGAGCGCCGCCGTGCCGCCGCAGCAGGTGAAGCGGTGGCGGTCGATCTCGAACAGGTCGGTCGAGACCTCGATCTCGGGGAAAGCCTCGGTGAAGCTGTCGAGGTTCTCCCAGTGGATCGTGCAGCGATGCCCGTCGAGCAGCCCGGCGCGCGCCAGCACGTGGCTGCCGGTGCACACCGCGCCCATCGCGACGCCCTGGCGGTCGTAGCGGCGCAGCGCCGCGAACGCCGCCTTGTCGGCGAAGTGCTGCACGTCGATGCCGCCGCATACGACGATCGCGTCCGGCCTGCCCTGGTCGGCCGCCTGACCCAGCGCTGCGTCCGGCATCAGCGCGATGCCATTGGAAGCGCGCACCGGCCCGCCATCGCTTGAGTAGAGCCGCCAGCGATAGAGCTCTTTGCCGCTCATGCGGTTGGCCAGGCGCAGCGGCTCGACCGCCGCGGTGAAGGCGATCATCGAGAACTTCGGCACCAGGAAGAAGCCGAAGGTCTCGGGCGGCGCGGGGGCGGCCCCGGCAGTGGCAGGGGTGGCGACGGGTGCGCTCATGCGCCGGATTCTAGCCATGTCGCAAATGGAACAGAAGGGCCTACCGCCCGAGCTGCATCGTCTGCGGCAGCCACAGCGCGATCTGAGGGAAGGCGACGATGATCGCGAGGCCGAGGATCATCAGCAGGATGTAGGGCACGGCGGCGCGGTCGATCTCGTAGAGCGGCACCCTGGCGATCGACTTGATGACGATCAGGTTCATGCCGACCGGCGGCGAGATCAGCGCCAGCTCGAGGTTGATGGTCAGCAGCACGCCGTACCACACCTTGTCGATGCCGAGATGCTGCAGTACGGGCAGCACCACCGGCGTCGTGATCAGGATGATCGAGATCGACTCGAGGATGAGCCCGAGGATGAACACGACGACCATCATGGCGACGATGAACTCGAGCCTGCCCAGCTCGTAGTCGATCACCAGGCGCACCAGCTCGTCGGGGATGCGCAGCTTTGTCAGCATGTGGCCGAACAGGCCGGCGCCGACGATGATGAGGAACAGCATCGCGGTGGTGCGCGCGGTCTCCTGCGCGCCCTGCCACAGGTCGCGCCAGCCGAAGCTGCGGTAGACGGCGACGGCGAGGATGGCGGCCCACAGCGCGCCGAGCCCCGCGGCTTCGGTCGGCGTCACCACGCCGAGATAGATGCCGCCGAGCACGAGCGGCGGCAGCGTCAACGCCCAGACGGAGCGGCGCAGCGCCGCCGCCATCTCCGCTAGGCTCGCGCGCGGCAGCCGCAGGCTGCCGGCGCGGCGCCATTCCGTCGCCATGCACCACGCGGCGAAGATCGCCGCCAGCACGAGGCCGGGCAGCAAGCCCGCCATGAACAGCGCGCCGATCGAGGTGTCGGCGACGACGCCATAGAGGATCATCGGGGCCGACGGCGGGATCAGGATGCCGAGCGTGCCGCCGGCCGCGACTACGCCGTAGGCGCCGCGCGGGTCGTAGCCGAGCCTGAGCATCTGCGGTATGGCGACCGCGCCGATCGTCAGGGCGGTCGCGACCGACGAGCCCGAGACCGCCGCGAACACGGCGCAGGCCGCCACCGTGGCGACGCCGAGCCCGCCCGGCAGGTGGCGCAGGAACGTGTGCGCGGCGCCGTAGAGGTCGTCGACCACGCGGCCGCGCACCATGAAATGCGCCATCAGCATGAACAGCGGGATGGCGACCAGCAGGTAGACGTTGATGTGGTTGAAGACGAACTCGCCCAGCGTGCCGATGCCGCCCTCGGTCCACCACAGCACCGCCGCCGAGAACAGCATCATGCCGGCGAACATCGGCATGCCGAGGTAGAGCAGGCCGATCAGCACCGCCAGCAGGACGATGAAGGTCATTCGATGCCCTTGGGGATCTCGTCCGCGGCCCGCATGTCCGGCGCGGTGCCGGCGGCGAGCGCCAGCAGCTGCGCCAGGGCCACGACCAGCATCAGCGCGGCGCCGACCGGCACCAGCGCCTGCACTGGCCACAGCGCCGCCCAGCCCAGCGTGTTCGAGCGCAGGTCGAGCATGCGCGCGAAGTCGACCATCTCGACGCCCTTCAGCGTCATCATCAGGGCGGCGGCGGCGACGGTCAGCAGGCCGAGCGCCGCGAGCGCGCGCCGCAGCCGCGCGCCGGCGCGCTCGATCAAGAGATCGACGCCGATGTTTTCGCCGCGCCGCTGCGTGTCGGCCGCCGCCAGCATGACGATCGCGACCACCAGCCAGCCGGTGACCTCGTCGGACCATTGCAGCGGCTGGCCGAGGAAATAGCGCAGGCCCACGCTGTAGCAGACCAGCGCGAAGCACAGCAGCACCGCCACCGCCGCCAGCGCCAGCGCGATGCGGCTGGCGGCGGCGGCGATCGCCTCGACGGCGCGCGCGATGCGGGCGAGGGGCGAGGCGGGCAGAATCGACTGTGGACGCTGCCGCCCGCGTTCCTCAATGGTCATGGCCGGACGTGTTCCGGCCATCCACGTCGGCCTGCGCCGCCGCTGCTACCATGGTAGACGATGACGCCCGTGTCTTTCCTGCCCTGGTCTACCGCTGCCTCGACGTGGATGCCCGGGACAAGCCCGGGCATGACGTCCTTTGTTGAGGCGGTGTCCAAAGGCAATCGACCGCGCCCGCCGCACACGCCTCACAGCTTCTGCAGCAGCTCGATCAGCTTGGCGCCGTCCGGCGCCGACTTGATGAAGGCGTCGATCACGGGCTTCTGCATCGCGGCCTTCCACGCGGCCAGCTCGGCCGGGGTCTGCTCGTGGACGGTCATGCCCTTCTCGCGCAGCTGGCCGACGGCCTTGCCGGCGGTCTCCTCGGTCAGGCCGACCATGTGCGTCTCGGTCTTGGCGGCGACGTCGGCGACCGCCTTCTGCTGCGCCGGCGGCAGCTTGGAAAGCCAGGCCGGGTTGGCGAACAGGTGGAAGTAGACCGAGAAGTACGGCGACACGGTGCCGAACTTCTGCACCTCGTAGTAGCGCCGGCTGACGGCGGCGGAGAGGTCGGTCAGGCCGGCGTCGAGCAGGCCGGACTGCAGCGCGTTGTAGACCTCGGCGCCCGACACCGGCGTCGGCGCGGCGCCGACCGCGGACAGGCCGGCGTCGACGATCGCGTTGAGGCCGCGGATCTTCACGCCCTTGAAGTCGTCGAGCGTCACCAGCGGCTTCTTGCCCGAGGTGAAGATCGACTGGCGCGTGATGTAGAGCCAGGCGATGTTCTTGACGCCCTTGGCCTCGAGCTTCGCCTCCAGGAGCTTCGCCGCCGGCGAGCCGGGGAACCTCTTGATCTTCTCGAGATCGGTGAACAGGTACGGGATGGTGGTGACATTCATCTCGGGGATCGTGTTGCCCCATTGGAAGTTCACCACCAGTGCGGCCTCGATCGTGCCGCGCGCGACCTGCGGATGGTTCTCCGCCGCCTTGGCCAGCTGCTCGGACGGGAAGATCTCGACGGCGATGCCGTTGCCGGTCGCCTTCTCCAGCTCGGCCTTGAAGTACTCCAGCGCCTTGTGCAGGTGATGGCCGGTCGGCACCTGGTGGCTGATGCGCATCTTGGTCTGCGCCAGCGCGGGGCCGGCGGCCAGCGCGGCGGCCAGCGCCAGCGACGCGGCGAACGTAAGCTTCCTCATCGTCATTTCCTCCGTTTGCGTGTCCCCTTGCGCGCCCGCTCTATCACGGCGCGGGCGAAATCCTGCTTCTCGGCCTCCTGGCGGCGCAGCTCGGGCAGGCCGACCAGCGCGTTGAACTCGTCGAAGGCCATCATGCGCCGGCGATAGGCGGCTGTGGTGCCGTCCTTCCGCAGCGTCGCGTAGAGCTCGCCCAAGGCGCGCGCCACGGCGTAGGTGGCGGCGACCGGGAAGGCGACGACCGCATAGCCGATCTTCTGCAGCTCCGCCGCCGCGAGGATCGGCGTCAGCCCGGCCTCGACGTTGTTCGCCATCAGCGGCGCGTCGATCTCGCGGCAGATGCGACGCATCTCGGCGACGCTGCGCGGCGATTCGACGAAGATCAGGTCGGCGCCGGCCTCGCGATAGAGCTGCGCGCGCGCGATGGCGTCGTCGAGCCCGGTCACCGTCAGCGCGTCGGTGCGCGCCATGATGACGAGGTCGGGGTCGTGGCGCGCGTCGAGCG
>CAZLBB010000015.1:0-67291 GCA_964557415.1 uncultured Rhodospirillaceae bacterium | reverse complement strand
ATGCGGCGGCGCATGGGCATGATCTTCCTGGAGTTCGCCCTGATGGAGCGTCTGACCGTGATGGAGAACGTGCTGTCGGGCCGGCTCGGCTACGTGCCGTTCTGGCGCAGCCTGTCGCGCCGCTTCCCGCCCGAGGACGTGACCAAGGCCTACCGCACGCTCGACCGCGTCGGCCTGATCGACCACGTCGACAAGCGGGCCGACGCGCTGTCGGGCGGCCAGCGCCAGCGCGTCGGCATCGCCCGTGCGCTGGTGCAGGACCCGGACATCCTGCTGATCGACGAGCCCACCGCCTCGCTCGACCCCAAGACCTCGCGCCAGATCATGCGGCTGATCGGCGAGATCTGCGCCGAACGGCGCCTGGCCGCGATCGTCAACATCCACGACGTCGGCCTGGCGCAGATGTTCCTCGAGCGCATCGTCGGCCTGCGGCACGGCAAGGTCGTGTTCGACGGTCCGGCCGCGGCGCTGAAGCCGGACGTGCTGACGCAGATCTACGGCGAGGAGGACTGGACCCGCTCGATCCGCGATGACGACGAGGACGGCGAGGAGACGGAGGCGGGCCGCAGGCACGCCGACCATGCGGCCGAGCCCGAGCGCGAGCGCCTGGCCGGGCTGACGTGACGGCGATCACGACCGCATATCCCGCGATCTGGCGCCGCCCGCCCTTCATCGCCGACGGGCGGCTGCGCTGGGCGCTGATCCTGGGCGCCGTCGCCTATTTCGTGCTGGCGGTCGGCGGGCTCGAGATCAACTGGACGCGCATCAGCGAAGGGCTCGAGCGCGGCTGGCGCTTCGTCGCGGCCTTCGCGCAGCCGGACTTCGTCTCGCGCTGGGACGACATCGCGCTCGGCATGCAGGAAAGCCTGACCATGGCGCTGACCTCGACCGCGGTCGGCATCCTGCTCTCGGTGCCGATCGGCATCGGCGCCGCGCGCAACCTGGTGCCGCGCCCGGTCTACCTGGTCTGCCGCGCCATCGTCGCCATCGCGCGCAGCTTCCAGGAGATCATCATCGCGATCTTCTTCGTGGCGATGGTGGGCTTCGGCCCCTTCGCCGGGTTCCTCACCCTGTCGCTGTCGACCATCGGCTTCCTCGGCAAGCTGCTGGCCGAGGACATCGAGGACATCGACGAGGCCCAGGCCGAGGCGATCCGCGCCACCGGCGGGTCGTGGCTGCAGCTCGTCAACTACGGCATCCAGCCGCAGGTCATGCCGCGGCTGATCGGCCTCTCGCTCTACCGGCTCGACATCAACTTCCGCGAATCGGCCGTGGTCGGCATCGTCGGCGCCGGCGGCATCGGCGCGACGCTCAACACGGCGCTCGACCGCTACGAGTTCGACAGCGCGGCGGCGATCCTGCTGCTCATCATCGCGATCGTGATGCTGTGCGAGTACGGCTCCAGCCTGATCCGGCGGCGGATCCAGTAATGCCGGTCGCGCACGCCGCGGACGGCCGGATCGCATGGCGGCGGCGCACGCCGCGCCAGGACCTGCTGCGCTGGTTCGGCTGGTTCCTGCTCGTGGCGCTGGCCGTGTTCTGCTGGCAGGTGATGACCAAGGACACGATCTGGAGCTTCGTCGCCGATGCGCCGACCCAGGCGGCCGACATCGGGGCGCGCATGGTGCCGCCGCGCTGGGAATACATGGACCGGCTGTGGTGGCCGCTGTGGGACACGATCAACATCGCCACGCTCGGCACGGCGCTCGCGGTCGTGCTGGGCGTGCCGGTCGCGTTCCTGGCGGCGCGCAACACGACGCCCAGCGCCACCTTCGTGCGGCCGGTCGCGCTGCTGGTCATCGTGTCCTCGCGCTCGATCAACGCGCTGATCTGGGCGCTGCTGCTGGTGACGATCCTGGGGCCGGGCGTGCTGGCCGGCATCGTCGCCATCGCGCTGCGCTCGATCGGCTTCGTCGCCAAGCTGCTGTACGAGGCGATCGAGGAGATCGACCAGTCCCAGGTCGAGGCGGTCACCGCCACCGGCGCCTCGCCGGCGCAGGTGATGGACTACGCCATGGTGCCGCAGATCCTTCCCGCCTTCGCCGGCATCACCGTGTTCCGCTGGGACATCAACATCCGCGAGTCGTCGGTGGTCGGCCTGGTCGGCGCCGGCGGCCTCGGCCTGCAGCTCGAGTCCTCGCTCAACGTGCTGGCCTGGCCGCAGGTGAGCCTGATCCTGCTCGTGGTCCTCGCCACCGTGCTCTTGAGCGAATGGGTCTCGGCCAAGGTCCGGCACGCAATCATCTGACCGCGCCCCGGACCCTCGGGCCTACTGCCAGCCGAACACCCGCTTCAACAGCGTCGTGGTGCGCGCGGCCGGGTTGTCGCGGATCGCCGCCTCCTCGCGCCCCAGATAGAGGAACACGCCGTCGACCGCCTTGCCGAGCACGTAGTCGGTCAGGTTGGCCTTGACGTCGGGCACGAAGGGCAGCGCGCGGTACTGGCCGATCATCTGCTCGTAGCTCTGGATCGCGCCGACCTGGGCCAGCTCGCCGTCGACGATCGGGCGCATCGCGGCGACGAGCGGCGTGGACATCTTGGAGCGGAAATACTGCGTCGCCGAATCCCTGGGCCCGTTGTAGATGGCGCGCGCGTCCTCCAGCGTCATCTGGGCGATCGCGTCGGCGAACAGGCCCTGCGCCTTGGGCACCGCCTGCTCGGCGGCGCGGTTGAGGCGCAGCTCCAGGTCGTCGGCCAGGTAGCCGGCGCCGACCGCGTCCAGCACCTTGCGCGCGGTCTGCAGCGGTCCCGGCAGCGGGATGTGCACGTCGGGCGACTTGTTGAAGCCGTCGACGCGGCCGAGCGTGCCGATCACGCGCTCGCTGCCCAGCCGCAGCGCCTCCTTGAGCCCCGCGGCGATCTCGGCGTCGCCGAGCGACGCGGCCGAGGAGGCGGCGAGCGGCAGGACGAGGCAGGCCGCGATGCCGATCAGGTGCCGCGCCGCCCGCATGTCACTTCACCGAGGAGAAGGAGGTCGGCTGCAGGATCAGGTTGCTGACCGAGGCGAGGATCGGCCCGTCGCGCTCGCTCTCGGCCCGCGCCTTGACCCAGTCGGGATCGGCCATGAAGCCGTTCCACTTCTTCTCGCGCTCGGCCAGCGATTCCCATTGCAGCATGTAGTAGAGGTCGTGGTTCGATTCGCCGATCTGCACGGTCCAGAACCCGGCCTGGCGGATGCCGTGCTTCTGCCACATCGCGAGCGTCACCTTCTCGAAACGCTGCAGCAGCGCGGGCAGGCGCCCGGGGGCGCAGTGGTAGATGCGGAGCTCGTAGATCACGGGGGCCTCGCTGAAGATCGGCGGCAGAATTGCCGGGCCACTCCATTATCGCCCGCCAGGCGGTGCGTCAGCAATCCAGCGTCGTCTGCCGCTCCCAGTCGGTCAGGTGACGGGCATAGGCGTTCCAGTCGGCCTCGCGCAGCTTGACGTAGGAGGCGACGACGTCCTTGCCGAGCCCGGCCTGCAGGACGGACGAATCCTGCAGCGCGCGCAGCGCGTCGAGCAGGTTGAGCGGCAGCTTCTTGGCGTCCTTCACCTTGTGGCCGTCGATGTACATGTTGATGTCGTGGCGCTTGCCCGGACTGCGCTTGTGCCTGATCCCGTCGAGGCCGGCGACCAGCACGGCCGCCTGGAGCAGATAGGGATTGGCGGCGCCGTCGGCCAGGCGCAGCTCGAACCGGCCCCCTTCGGGCACGCGGATCATGTGCGTGCGGTTGTTGCCGCCATGCGTCACCGTGTTGGGCGACCAGGTCGCGCCCGACAGCGTCACCGGCGCGTTGATGCGCTTGTAGGAGTTGACCGTCGGGTTGGCGATCGCCGTCAGCGCCGGCGCGGAATGCATGACGCCGCCCATGAACTGGTAGGCCAGCGCCGACAGACCAAGGTCGCCCTTCGGGTCGTCGAACAGGTTCTTGCCGGTCCTGGTCGACCATACCGAGGCGTGCACGTGGCAGCCGTTGCCGGTGAGGTTGATGAACGGCTTGGGCATGAACGTGGCGCGCAGACCGTGCTTCTCGGCGATCGACTTGACCATGTACTTGAAGAAGACGTGCCGGTCGGCGGTCACCAGCGCCGTGTCGTACTCCCAGTTCATCTCGAACTGGCCGTTCGCGTCCTCGTGGTCGTTCTGGTACGGCTTCCAGCCGAGTTCGACCATGGCGTCGCAGATCTCGGCCACCACGTCATAGCGGCGCATCAGCGCCTGCTGGTCGTAGCAGGGCTTCGACTGCTGGTCGGCGCCGTCGGCGATCGCCGCGCCGTCCGGCGTGATCAGGAAATACTCGCACTCGACGCCGGTCCGCAGGTCGTAGCCCTGGCCGGCGGCCTCGGCGGCAACGCGCTTCAGCACCTGGCGCGGGTTCTGCGTCACTTCCTTGCCGGCCATGACCAGGTCGGCTGCCAGCCAACCGACCTCGGGCTTCCACGGCAGCTGGATCAGGCTCGACGGATCGGGCATGGCCAGCACATCGGGATCGGCCGGCGTCATGTCGAACCAGGCGGCGAAGCCGGCAAAGCCGGCGCCCGCCTTGGCGACGGCGTCGATCGCCACCGCCGGCACCAGCTTGGCGCGCAGCGTGCCGAACAGGTCGACGAACGAGATCAGGTAGTACTTGATGCCGCGCTTCTTCGCGATCTCCGCCAGTGACGGCATGATGCTGTCCCCCTGCCCTTCATGATCAGCGTCCGGTCTGCCCGGGTATCCAGTCGGTGCCGGCGAGCGGCACGCGCGCCATCGCGGCGGCCTCCATCGTCAGCGCCACCAGGTCCTCGGGCTCGAGGTTGTGCACGTGCGACTTGCCGCAGGCGCGCGCGATGGTCTGCGTCTCCAGCGTCAGGACGGACAGGTAGTTGGCGAGCTTGCGCCCGGCCATGACCGGGTCGAGGCGCCGCGCGAGCTCGGGGTCCTGCGTCGTGATGCCGGCCGGGTCGCGGCCCTCGTGCCAGTCGTCATAGGCGCCGGCCGTGGTGCCGAGCCTGTTGTACTCGGCTTCCAGATGCGGGTCGTTGTCGCCCAGCGCGATCAGCGCCGCCGTGCCGATCGACACGGCGTCGGCGCCGAGCGCGAGGCACTTGGCCACGTCGGCGCCGTTGCGGATGCCGCCCGAGACGATCAGCTGCACCTTGCGGTGCATGCCCAGATCCTGCAGCGCCTGCGCCGCCGGACGGATCGAGGCCAGCGTGGGGATGCCGACATGCTCGATGAACACGTCCTGCGTCGCCGCCGTGCCGCCCTGCATGCCGTCGAGCACGACCGCGTCGGCGCCGGCCTTCACCGCCAGCGCCGTGTCGTAATACGGCCGCGACGCGCCGACCTTGACGTAGACGGGCTTCTCCCAGTCGGTGATCTCGCGCAGCTCGTGGATCTTGATCTCGAGGTCGTCCGGGCCGGTCCAGTCGGGATGGCGGCAGGCCGAGCGCTGGTCGATGCCTTCGGGCAGGGTGCGCATCGCGGCGACGCGGGCGGAGATCTTCTGCCCCAGCAGCATGCCGCCCCCGCCCGGCTTGGCGCCCTGCCCGACCACGACCTCGATCGCATCCGCCTTGCGCAGGTCGTCCGGGTTCATGCCGTAGCGCGACGGCAGGACCTGGTAGACCAGCGTCGCGGAGTGCTCGCGCTCCTCGGGCGTCATGCCGCCGTCGCCGGTCGTGGTCGAGGTGCCGACGGCGCTGGCGCCGCGGCCGAGCGCCTCCTTGGCCTGGGCCGACAGCGAGCCGAAGCTCATGCCGGCGATGGTGATCGGGGTCTTGAGCGTGATCGGCTTCTTCGCGAAGCGCGTGCCGATGGTGACCTCGGTCGCGCATTTCTCTCGATAGCCCTCGAGCGGATAGCGGCTGATCGAGGCGCCGAGGAACAGCAGGTCGTCGAAATGCGGCAGGCGGCGCTTGGCGCCGAAGCCGCGGATGTCGTAGAGCCCGGTCGCCGCGGCGCGCCGGATCTCGGCGATGGCGTGCTCGTCGAACGTCGCCGACCGGCGCGGCGGCGTGTGGATCCATCGGTCCCGCTGGCGGTCCTGCTGGTCCATCAGTAGGACCCGACGTTGTCGATGTGGAAGTGATAGAGCTTGCGCGCCGAGCCGTAGCGGCGGAACGACCCGATATCGATGCCCGAGACACCCGCCGCGCCGAGCAGCCGCGCGAGCTTGCCCTTGTGATGGTCGGTCATCTTCTTCTCGACGCAGTCGGCGCCGAGGCTCTTGACCGCGCCGCGCACGTAGAGCCGCGCCTCGTAGATCGAATCGCCGAGCGCGTCGCCGGCGTCGCCGAGCACGACCAGGCTGCCGGCCTGGGCCATGAAGGCGGAGAGATGCCCGACCGAGCCCTTCACGACGATATCGATGCCCTTCATCGAGATGCCGCACCGCGCCGAGGCGTTGCCGTCGACCACGAGCAGCCCGCCGCAGCCGGTGGCGCCGGCGGCCTGCGACACGTCGCCCTTCACGTGCACCTGGCCGGACATCATGTTCTCGGCCACGCCCTGCCCGGCATTGCCGTGGATGACCACGGTCGCCTGCTTGTTCATGCCGGCGCAGTAGTAGCCGACATGGCCCTCGACCTCGACGGCGATGGGTGCGTCGATGCCGGCAGCGACGGCATGCTGGCCGCGCGGATTGAGGATGCGCCAGTACGTCTCGTTGCTGTGCGGCCCGATGCGGTGCAGCGCGGCGTTCAGCTCGCGCAAGGAGGTCGCGGCCAGGTCGACGCTCGGCATCAATGCCTCTCCGCGCGATGCCCGGTCGCCGACTCCCGCTCCCAGGCGTACACCGTCGCGGGCTCCGGCTCCCACACCTGCGCCTGCTCGATCCCCGGCAGGTCGACCAGGGCGCGGTACTCCGTGCCGAAGGCGACATAGCGGTCGGTCTCGGCCAGCACCGCCGGCTTGCAGGCGATCGGGTCGCGCAGCACGGCGAAGCCGGATTCGGTGCCGATGACGAAGGTGAAGAACCCGTCGAGATCGGCGAGCGACCGCTCCAGCGCCTGGCTGAGCGTCATGCCCTGGCGCATGCGCCAGGTCACGTAGCCGGCGGCGACCTCGGAATCGTTCTCGGTCCGGAAGCGGAGTCCGTCGCGCATCAGCTCGCGCCTGACCGCGTTGTGGTTCGACAGCGAGCCGTTGTGCACCAGGCACTGGTCGGCGCCGGTCGTGAAGGGATGCGCGCCGTCGATGGTCACCGCCGATTCGGTCGCCATGCGCGTGTGGCCGATCGCGTGCGTGCCGCCCATGCCGGGCAGGCCGAAGCGATCGGCCACGCGGTCGGGCCGGCCGACCTCCTTGAAGATCTCCATGCGCCGCCCGACGCCGACCACCGCGACCTGCGGCGCCGCCGCGGCGAGCTGGTCGCGGACGGCCTGCTCCGACCCGGCCGGCACGGTCACGACCATGTGCGTGTCGCGCACGACATGGGCGAGCTTGCCTCCTGCCGCCGCCTGCAGCGCCTTCGCCAAGCCATGAAGATCGCAGCCGGCCGGCCCGCGCAGGGTCAGCTTGAGCGTGTCCGCGCGCTCGGGCCCGTAGACGGCGAAGCCCGCCGAGTCCGGCCCGCGATCGCACATCGTGCCGAGCATGCCGGCGAGCAGCCCGCCGAGCTGCGTTTCCAGCCGCGCATCCTTGAGGAACAGACCGACGATCCCGCACATGGCCGAAGAACCTGCCACGGCCGGTTCGGCGAAGTCAATCCCAGGGAATGTTTTTTTCTTGATAGGAAATCTACGGCGTGCGAAGGAGAGGCCATGGTACGCGCGCTGAAGACCGGCTCGCGGGCGCCGAGCGAGGCGCAGCCGCGGTCGCTCGAGTCGCGCATCGGCGGCGAGGTGCGGCGGCTCCGGCGCGCGCTCGACCTGACCTTGTCCGAGCTGGCCGACGCGGCGTCGATCTCGCCCGGCATGCTGTCGAAGATCGAGAACGGCGGCATCTCGCCGTCGCTGGCGACGCTCGAGGCGCTGAGCGCCGCGCTCAACGTCCCGGTCGGGCGGCTGTTCACCGAGGACGACGGGCATCGCGACTGCTCGTTCGTCAAGGCCGGCACCGGCGTGCGCATCGAGCGGCGCGGCACCAAGGCCGGGCATCTCTACGACCTGCTTGGCCATTCGCTTGCCGGCGACGTCAACGTCGAGCCCTACCTGATCACGCTGCGCCGGGACGCCGAGCCGTACCCGCATTTCCGCCATGCCGGCGTCGAGTTCATCTACATGCTGTCGGGAAGCGTACGCTACCGCCACGCCGACCGGCTCTACCTGCTCGAGCCGGGCGACGCGCTGTTCTTCGACGCCGCCGCGCCGCACGGGCCGGAAGAGCTGATCGACGTGCCGATGCAGTACCTGTCGATCATCATCTATCCGCGGCGGCGGTAGGACGGCGGTTCAGCCCTTGCGGCCGTCCGGTCGCGGAAAGAGCAGCATCGGGCCGTAGAGCCTGAGGAACAGCAGGAACGCCACCGTCCACAAGGCGCCGCCGGCGATGGTCAGCGCGATCTGCCACTCCGGCAGCAGCGGCGCCACGACGCGGCACAGCGTGCCGAGGCTGAGCGCGAGATAGCCCGTGCCGCTGCCCGGCACGGCGATCAGCTCGCGGCCGGTGTGGCCCAAAGTGGCGCGGGTCATGACGGCGAGGATCATCGTGCCGATCGCGCCGGCGCCGAGCGCGTGCAGCGCCATGGCTTCCGGGACCAGCTCGAACGCGGCGGCCGACTTGAGCGCGAGGCCGGCGACCAGCCAGCCCATGCCGAGCTGCAGCACCCAGAGCAGCGGCCAGCGCCAGGTCTTGTGGCCGTGCCACCGCGCCAGGCGCAGCAGCGCCGCGGCGGCGGCGAAGGCGGCAAGGGCGCCGACCAGCGGCGCCGGCGCATAGGCCGCCTCGCCGACGGCCATCGCAGCGACCGACAGGATGGCGGCGAGGTCGAGCCGCGGCAGCGGCGTGATCGCGGTCGGGATGCCCTGCGCCTTTAGCCCGCCCTGGGTGAAGGCGGGCACGATGCGGCCGCCAACCAGCGTCACCGCCAGCACGAACAGGTTCAGCCCCAGCAGCAGGCCCCACTTGCCGGTTTCGGCGAGGCCGAGCGCTTCGAAATGGACGCCGAGATTGGCCACCGTCAAGGCGGCGAGGATGACGATGAACACCGCGTTGCGGCGTGCGCTGCGCGCCATGATCGCCGGCGCCTGGAACAGCGCCAGCACCACCAGGAAGGCGATGTCGGCCACGGCGACCGCCGCCGGCGGCAGGACACCCGACAGCCACATCGCCACGCGCCCGGCGAGCCAGGCCAGCACCAGCACCAGGAGCGGCCAGCCGCGCACCGGGCCCTGCCCAGTCCAGTTCGGCACCGCGGTCAGGAGGAAGCCGCCCAGCGCCGCGGCGGCGAAGCCGTAGAGCATCTCGTGCGCGTGCCAATAGCTCGGCGGCAGCGCCGGCGCGAGCGGCAGGTAGCCGAGCCAGGTCGCGACCCAGGCCGGGACGGCGAGGGCGCCGTACAGGCCGCAGAGCGCGAAGAACGGGCGGAAGCCGTAGCCGAGGACGGGATGGTCGGCGACGCTTTCGATACGGGCGCCGGTCACGGGACAGGAGATCATGCGCGGCTCCGGTTACTGCACGAGCGGCGACGTCGCGGCCTCGAGCGCGATGCCTTCGATATTGGCCCTGCCGGCCAGGATCGCAACGTATTGATGCACGCCGCGGCGCCATGCCGCATCCTCGAGGTAGCCGGCGATGCGTTGCTTGACCGCTTCGAATGGCAGCTCGCGACCGCGGGCGCTCTTGACGAGGCGGATGACGTGGAAGCCGTAGCGCGTCTCGACGGGCACAGGGCAGATTTCGCCGTCCTCGAGGCTCATCAGGTAGGTCTCGAACACCGGGTCCGCGTCGCCGCGCTGGATCGTGCCAAGGCGCCCGCCCTGGTCCTTCGAGCTGCAGGCGGACTCGGCGCGGGCGATCTCCTCGAGCAGCGCAGGGGCTTTCAGCAGGCGAGCCAGCGCTTCCGACGCCTTGGCGCGCGCCGCGTCGCGCGCCGCCTTGTCGTCGGGCGCGGCGGCATAGAGGATGTGCTGCGCGTCGAACGCGTCAGGCGAGCGGAAGCGCCCCCGGTTGTTTTCATAGAAGCGCCAACAGGTCGCTTCGTCCGCCTCGGGCGTCTTGACCTCGCGCTCGATCAGGAGCCGGATCGCCTGCTCCTGCGGCGTCTCGTCGCCCTCCGGCGGCGCCGCATCCAGGCCCTGGCGGCGCGCCTCCTGCCACAAGAGCTCGCGCACCACCAGCGCCTCGGCCGCGGCCGCCATCGCCGCCTCCGGTTTGTCGGCGGGATGGTTCTGCATCTCGGCGAAGATCGCCTGGGGCTCGATCGCGACGCCGTTTACGGCGATCCGGTCCATCAGCCGCGCGCTCCCACCGCACGGCCACCGCCGCGCCGGCGCACGACCTGGTACGGGCGGAAGAGGTAGCCGACCGGCGCGCTCCAGATATGCACCAGGCGTCCGAACGGGAAGATCAGGAAGATCGTCATGCCCAGCGCCATGTGCAGCTTGAACACCCACGCCACATCGACCACCAGGTCGGCGGCGCCGGGCCGCAGGGTCACGATGTGCTGCGCCCACTCGGCCAGCTTCACCATGGTCGAGCCATCGAGATGCTGGCCCGAGAACGGGATGGTGATGAGCCCGAGGACGAGCTGCACCCACAGGATCGCGAGGATGGCGATGTCCATGCGGCTGCTGGTCGCGCGGATGCGCGGGTCGACCAGGCGGCGATGCAGCAGCATCGTCAGACCGACGAAGCACAGCAGGCCGGCGACGCCGCCGCTCACCATGGCGAGCACCTGCTTGCTGCCGGACGACATCAGCCATTCGTAGCCCCAATGCGGCGTCAGCATGCCGACCGAGTGGCCGAAGAACAGGAACAGGATGCCGATGTGGAACAGGTTGCTGCCCCAGCGCAGCTGGCGCTTGCGCAACAGCTGGCTCGAGCCGCTGCGCCAGGTGTACTGCTCGCGGTCGAAGCGGATCAGGCTGCCGACGAGGAACACTGCCGCGCAGATATAGGGATAGATGCCGAAGACGAACTCGTGAACATAGGCGGACATCTTGGCTCCTCCGTCACTGCGCGTTCATGCGCGCGAGGATGTCCTCGGCGCGGCGGCAGCCCTGGTCTTTGCCGGGCGCCGCGTCGGGCCCGAACACGACCGCGGCCTCTTCCCAGGCGCGGTCCATTGCCTCCGGATCGTCCTCGTCGGGATCGCCGGCGCCCGGTCCGCGCGCGATCTCGGCGCCGGCGAGCGCCAGCAGCGCGTCGAACACCGGCGCGTAGGGCGATTCGCGTCTGGCGAGGCGGTCGCGGACCGGCGCCAGGATCGCGGCGATGTCGCCGAGCGCCGACACGGCGGCACCGTCCCCGAGCGTCGCCGCATATTCGATGTAGACCGGCAGGTAGTCCGGCAGCTCGTTGTCGGCGATCTCGAGGCCCTGCTTGCGGTAGATCGACAGCAGGTCGACCATGGCCGGCCCGCGGTCGCGCGAATCGCCGTGCACGTGCTCGAACAGGTGCAGCGACAGCGAGCGCGTGCGGTCGAACAGGGCGACATAGCGCTCCTGCAGGTCGATCAGGTCGTCGCGGCCGAGCATCGTGCACAGCCGCACCAGCTGGACCCGCACGCCCTCGGGCAGCCGCTTCTCGGCGGCGAGCTCGCCCATGATCTCGGGCATCGCCCGGACCAGCGGCGCCTCGGGATAGGCGATGAGCGCCGCCAGCGCCTTCAAGCTGCGCCGCATCACACGGTCTCCTTCTTCTTCGCTGCCCCGAAGAGCGAGGCGGTGCTGGCGCCGTCGGAGCAGCCGTTGCCGAAGCTGAAGCCGCAGCTCGACTTCAGGTCGTAGGCGTCCTCGGCGTACTCGCGGTGCGTCGACGGGATGACGTAGCGGTCCTCGTAGTTGGCGATCGCCATGTAGCGGTACATCTCGTCGACCTGCGCCTGGCTCAGGCCGACGCGGTCGAGCACGGCGGTGTCGACGCGGCCCTCGACGTGGCGCGCGCGCATGTGCACGCGCATCGCCATCATGCGCTCGAGCCCGCCGACCACGGCTTCCTCGTCGCCGGCGGTCAGCAGGTTGGCGAGGTACTTGACCGGGATGCGCAGCTTGCGCACGTCGGGCAGCGCGCCGTCGAAACCGACCTTGCCGGCGTCGGCCGCGGCCTGGATCGGCGACAGCGGCGGCACGTACCAGACCATCGGCAGCGTGCGGTACTCGGGGTGCAGCGGGAAGGCGACCTTCCAGTCGATCGCCATCTTGTAGGCGGGCGAGCGCTGCGCGGCGTCGAGCCAGGCCTGCGGCACGCCGTCCTTGCGCGCCTGCTCGATCACCTGCGGGTCGTAGGGATTGAGGAAGATGCCGAGCTGCGCCGGGTAGAGATCCTGCTCCCGCTCGACGCTGGCGGCCTCCTCGATGCGGTCGGCGTCGTAGAGCAATACGCCGAGATAGCGGATGCGGCCGACGCAGGTCTCGGAGCACACGGTCGGCTCGCCCGCCTCGATGCGCGGGTAGCAGAAGATGCACTTCTCGGCCTTGCCCGACTGCCAGTTGTAGTAGATCTTCTTGTACGGGCAGGCGCTGACGCACATGCGCCAGCCGCGGCACTTGTCCTGGTCGATCAGGACGATGCCGTCCTCCTCGCGTTTGTAGATCGAGCCCGACGGGCAGGAGGCGACGCAAGCCGGGTTGAGGCAGTGCTCGCACAGGCGCGGCAGGTAGAACATGAAGGTGTTCTCGAACTGCCCGTAGATCTCCTTCTGCACTTGGTCGAAGTTCTTGTCCTTCGAGCGCTTGTGGAACTCGGTGCCGAGAATCTCCTCCCAGTTCGGGCCCCACTCGATCTTCTCCATGCGCTGGCCGGTGATCAGCGAGACCGGCCGCGCCACCGGCATCGCCTCGCTCTCGGGTGCCGATTGCAGGTGCTCGTAGTCGAAGGTGAACGGCTCGTAGTAGTCGTCGATCTCGGGCATGTGCGGGTTGGCGAAGATCTTCGCCAGCACGCGCCATTTGCCGCCGATGCGCGGCTTCAGCCGCCCGGAGCGCGTGCGCGTCCAGCCGCCTTGCCACTTGTCCTGGTTCTCCCATTCCTTTGGATAGCCGATCCCGGGCTTGGTCTCGACGTTGTTGAACCAGGCGTATTCCATGCCATCGCGGCTGGTCCAGACGTTCTTGCACGTGACGGAGCAGGTGTGGCACCCGATGCACTTGTCGAGGTTCAGCACCATCGCGATCTGCGCGCGGATTTTCATGGCTCTCACCCTTTCCGTTCGCTATTCGGCGGCCGCGGCGGACGCCGGCGCGGGCCGATCCAGCCAGTCGACGTTCGCCATCTTGCGCACGATGACGAACTCGTCGCGGTTGGTGCCGATCGTGCCGTGGTAGTTGAAGCCGTAGCTCTGCTGCGCGTAGCCGCCGATCATGTGGGTCGGCTTCGGGCATGCGCGCGTGACGGAGTTGTGGATGCCGCCGCGGGCCTGCGTGATCTCGCTGCCCGGGACGTTCACGATCTTCTCCTGCGCGTGGTACATCAGGATCATGCCCTGCGGCACGCGCTGGCTGACCACCGCGCGCGCGACCAGCGCGCCGTTGATGTTGAAGGCCTCGACCCAGTCGTTGTCCTCGATCCCGGCCTTCTTCGCGTCCACCTCGCTCAGCCACACGATCGGCCCGCCGCGCGAGAGCGTCAGCATCAGCAGGTTGTCCGTGTAGGTGCTGTGGATGCCCCATTTCTGGTGCGGCGTGATGAAGTTCAGCACCAGTTCGGGATTGCCGTTGCCGCGCTTGCCCAGCATCGGGTGAACGGTCTTCGTGTCGATCGGTGGTCGGTAGAGGCACAAGGCCTCGCCGAAGGCGATCATCCAGGGGTGATCCTGGTAGAGCTGCTGGCGGCCGGTCAGCGTGCGCCAGGGGATCAGCTCGTGCACGTTGGTGTATCCGGCGTTGTAGCTGACATGCTCGGATTCGATGCCGCTCCAGGTCGGCGACGAGATGATCTTGCGCGGCTGCGCCTGCAGGTCGCGGAAGCGCAGCTTCTCGTCCTCGCGCGTGTCGGCGAGATGCGCGTGCTCGCGGCCGGTCTGCTTCTCCAGCGCCTGCCAGGCCTTCACGGCGACATGGCCGTTGGTTTCGGGCGCCAGCATCAGGATCACCTCGGCCGCTTCGATGTCGGTCGCGATGCGCGGCAGGCCCTTGCTGACCCCTTCCTCGGTCACGACGTGGTTGAGCTCGGCCAGCGCCTTGACCTCGGCCTCGGTGTTCCAGGCGATGCCCTTGCCGCCGTTTCCGATCTTGCTCATGAGCGGCCCGAGCGCCGTGTACTTCTTGTAGGTGTTCGGGTAGTCGCGCTCGACCACGGCCATCGCCGGCATGGTCTTGCCCGGCACCGGCTCGCACTCGCCCTTCTTCCAGTCCTTCGGCTGGTAGGGCTGCGCCAGCTCGGCCGGCGTGTCGTGCTGGATCGGCGTCAGCACCAGGTCCTTCTCGACGCCCAGATGGCCGACGCAGACCTCGGAGAACTTCCGGGCGATGCCCTTGAAGATCTCCCAGTCGCTGCGCGCCTGCCAGGCCGGATCCACCGCCGCGCTCAGCGGATGGATGAACGGGTGCATGTCGGACGTGTTGAGGTCGTGCTTCTCGTACCAGGTGGCGGTCGGCAGCACGACGTCGGAATACATGCAGGTCGTCGACATGCGGAAGTCGAGCGTCACCAGCAGGTCGAGCTTGCCCTCCGCGCCGCGCTCGCGCCAGACGACCTCCTGCGGCTTCTGCCCGCCCTCGGCGCCCAGGTCCTTGCCCTGCACGCCGTGCTGCGCGCCGAGCAGGTACTTGAGGAAGTACTCGTGGCCCTTGCCGCTCGAGCCGAGCAGGTTGGAGCGCCAGACGAACAGGTTGCGCGGGAAATTGGCCGGGTTGTCCGGGTCCTCGCAGGCCATCTTGAGCGCGCCCGACTTGAGCGCGGCCACCGCATGCGGCACCGCTTCCTTGCCCGCGGCCGCCGCGTCGCGCGCGACCGCCAGCGGGTTCGCCCCGAGCTGCGGCGCCGACGGCAGCCAGCCCATGCGCTCGGCGCGCACGTTGAAGTCGATCAGGCTGCCTTCCATCGCCTTCCTGTCGGCGAGCGGCGAGAGGATCTCCTCGACGCCGAGCTTCTCGTGCCGCCACTGCGAGGTGTGCGCGTAGAAGAACGAGGTGCTGTTCATCTGCCGCGGCGGGCGGTTCCAGTCGAGCGCGAAGGCGAGCGGCAGCCAGCCGGTCTGCGGCCGCAGCTTCTCCTGGCCGACATAGTGCGACCAGCCGCCGCCGGACTGGCCGACGCAGCCGCACATCGCCAGCAGGTTGATGATGCCGCGGTAGATCATGTCGCCGTGGTACCAGTGGTTCACCGCGGCGCCGAGGATCACCATCGACTTGCCCTGCGTCTTGGCCGCGTTGTCGGCGAAGTCGCGCGCCACGGCGATCACCTTGTCGCGCGAGACGCCGGTGACCTTCTCCTGCCAGGCCGGCGTGTAGGGAACGTCGTCGTCGAACGAGGCTGCGACGTTGCCGCCGCCAAGGCCCCGGTCGATGCCGTAGTTGGCGACGAACAGGTCGAACACGGTCGCGACCATCGCCTCGCCGTCCTTCAGCTTCACGCGCTTGGCCGGCACGTTGCGCAGCAGCACGTCGTCATGGCCGGTCGACGCGAAATGCTCGTGCCGCTGGCCGCCGAAATAGGGGAAGGCGGCCGGCAGCACGGCGTCACGCGCGTCGATCAGCGTCAGCCGGGTCTTGATCTCGCTGCCGTCCGCCGCCTTGGGCTCGAGGTTCCACTTGCCCTGCTCGCCCCAGCGGAAGCCGACCGAGCCGCGCGGCACGACGACCTTGCCGGTCGCCTGGTCGACCGCCACGGTCTTCCAGTCCGGGTTGTTCGTCTCGCCCAGCGCGCCCTCGAAATCGGCGGCGCGCACCAGCCGGTCCGGCACGTAGCGCCCGTCGCGCTCGACCAGGCGCACCAGCATCGGCATGTCGGTGTACTGCCGGCAGTAGTTCTCGAAATACGGGCTCTTGCCGGCGAGGTGGAACTCCTTGAGGATGACGTGGCCCATCGCCATCGCCAGCGCCGCGTCGGTGCCCTGCTTCGGCGCCAGCCACAGGTCGGCGAATTTCGACGCCTCGCTGTAGTCGGGCGTGACGGTCACGGTCTTGGCGCCCTTGTAGCGCACCTCGGTCATGAAATGGGCGTCGGGCGTGCGCGTCTGCGGCACGTTCGAGCCCCACATCATGATAAAGGTGGAGTTGTACCAGTCGGCCGATTCCGGCACGTCGGTCTGCTCGCCCCAGGTCTGCGGCGAGCTCGGCGGCAGGTCGCAGTACCAGTCGTAGAAGCTCATGCACACGCCGCCGATCAGCGACAGGTAGCGCGAGCCGGCGGCGTAGGACACCATCGACATCGCCGGGATCGGCGAGAAGCCGATGACGCGGTCGGGGCCGTGCGTCTTGACCGTGTGCACGTTGGCGGCGGCGATGATCTCGTTGGCCTCGTCCCAGCCGACGCGCACGAAGCCGCCGCGCCCGCGGATCGACTTGTATTCCTGCGCCTTCTGCGGGTTCTCGACGATCGATTTCCAGGCCAGCACCGGGTCCTTGTGCTCGGCCTTGGCGGCGCGCCACAGCCGCAGCAGCCGGCCGCGCACCATCGGGTACTTCACCCGGTTGGCGCTGTAGAGGTACCAGGAGTAGCTGGCGCCGCGCGAGCAGCCGCGCGGCTCGTGGTTCGGCAGGTCCGGCCGCGTGCGCGGATAGTCGGTCTGCTGCGTCTCCCAGGTGACGATGCCGCCCTTGACGTAGATCTTCCACGAGCACGAGCCGGTGCAGTTGGCGCCGTGCGTCGAGCGCACGATGCGGTCGTGCGCCCAGCGGTTGCGGTAGGCGTCTTCCCAGGTGCGGTCCTCGTTGGTGACGACGCCGTGCTCCCCGGCGAAGGTGTCGACGTTCTTCTTGAAGAACATCAGGCGGTCGAGGAAATGGCTCATCGGTTGAACTCCGGGTTTCTACGTACGGGGCTCAACAGGGTGCTTCTGCGCCCTTGCGGGCATAGTACCACCAGTTGATCGCGACGCAGACGGCGAAGAAGAAGGCCGCCCAGTAGAAGAAGGCGTTGGGCGAGCCGAACCACTCGATCGAATATCCGAGCATCAGGCCGCACGCAAACGGCCCGTAGGCGGCCATGGCGCCGGTCCAGCCGATCACGCCGCCGGCCTGGCGCGGCGGAAACAGCATCGGCATCTGCTTGAAGGTCGAGGCGTTGCCAACGCCGGCGAAGAAGAACAGGCCGAGCATCAGGCCGACGAACCAGGGGAAGTCGGCCATCGAGGTCGGGCTGGTGAAGAACGTCACGCCGATGGCGCAGGCAACCATGCCGATGCCGGCGACGTGCGTCACGCGCGCGCCGCCGAGCTTGTCGGACACGGGGCCTGCCAGCACGCGCACGACCGATCCGACCAGCGGCCCGAGGAACGCGAAGGCCAGCGGGTCGGGCGCGCCGGGCAGGCCGCCGTAGAGCTGGCGGATCAGGAGCGGGAAGGTCGCCGAGAGGCCCGAGAACGAGCCGAAGGTCATGATGTACAGCAGCGTCATGAAGAACGCGTGCTTGAGCTTGAAGATGTCGGTCTGCTCGCGGAAGTTCGCGCGCACCGGCACGCTGCGCAGGAAAATCCAGGCGAGCGCGGCGGTGATCACGATCAGCGGCACGTAGACGGCGGTCGCGTTCTGCAGCCAGATCGGCGAGGCCGCCGTGCCCTTGGTGAAGGTCTGCGGCTCGCCGATCAGCGAGCCGGCCATGGCGAAGCCGATCAGCCACGGCGTCAGGAACTGCACGACGCTGACGCCGAAATTGCCGATGCCGGCCTGGATCGCCAGCGCCGTGCCCTGCAGGCGCTTGGGGAAGAACAGGCTGGTCGACGGCATGAAGGACGAGAAGTTGCCGCCGCCGAGGCCGGCGAAGAAGGCGAGCAGCAGCAGCACCCAGTAGGGCGTCGCCGGATCCTGCACCGCGTACATCCAGCCGACCGCCGGGACCAGCAGGCTCAAGGTCGAGAAGGTCACCACGTGGCGCGTGCCGTAGAGCGGCACGAGGAAGGTGTGGATGATCCGCAGCGTGCCGCCGGCGAGGCCCGGCATGGCGGCGAGCCAGAACAGCTGCCCGCCGGTCAGCTTGAAGCCGACGCCGGGCAGGCGCACGACCAGCGCGCTCACCACGAACCAGACGATGAAGGCGAGCACCAGGTTGGCGGTGGTGATCCACAGCGTGCGCCAGGCGAGCCCCTTGTCCCAGCTCGCCGTGTCCTCGGGCTGCCAGTGCTGGAGCCAGGTGCGGCCCTTGCCGCCTCCAGCGGCGCCGATTTTGTCCGGGACGGTCATGGCGATGTTCCTTTCGGCTCGGGGTCAGGCGCGACCGGCCGGGCGCGCGCCGCGCAGCGGCGCCACGCCGGGGCCTCCGCCGGGCGACGGCGTCGGGCTGGGTGCGGCAGCGCCAGGCTCATGCGGCAGCACCGGCCCGAGGATGTCCTCCTCGGGCAGGTACTGCGGCGCGGCGAGCGCGGGGATCTGGCGCTTCTCCATGTAGCGGATCGCGGCGTGCATCCACAGCAGCGAGGCGGCGACGACCAGGAACAGCAGCATGAAGCAGCTGGTCCAGACGCCGGTCAGGTCGTTCATCGCACCGAAGGCGATCGGCAGCACGAAGCCGCCGAGGCCGCCGATCAGGCCGACGACGCCGCCGACCGAGCCGACATGACCCGGATAGTAGACGGGGATGTGCTTGTAGACCGCGGCCTTGCCCAGCGACATGAAGAAGCCGAGGGCGAAGGTCAGCAAGGTGAAGGGGACGAAGCCGATGGCGATGGTGAACTCGATCGGCCCGCGGATGCCGGTCACCACGTAGCGCGTCGCGGGATAGGACAGGAGGAACGTGCAGATGACCGAGCCGATGAAGGTCCAGTACATCACGCGCCTGGCGCCGTACTTGTCGGACAGCGTGCCGCCGAGGATGCGGAACAGCGAGCCCGGGATCGAGTAGGCCGCGCCGAGCATGCCGGCGAGCGTGATGTCGAGCCCGTAGACGCCGACATAGTAGCGCGGCAGCCACAGCGCCAGGGCGACGAAGCCGCCGAACACGAAGAAGTAGTAGAGCGAGAAGCGCCAGACCTGGACCTTGGTCAGCGGCGCGAGCTGGGCCATGAACGGCTCGGGCGCGCGGTTCGTGCGCTTGCGCTCGGCCAGCGACGGATCGTCCCTGGTCGCGAGCCAGAAGACCGCGGCCATGACCAGCAGGCCGATGGCCCAGACCTGCGCCACCGCCGTCCAGCCGAAGGCGACCATCACGAAGGGGGCGGCGAACTTGGTGACGGCCGCGCCGACATTGCCGGCGCCGAAGATGCCGAGGGCGGTGCCCTGCTGCTCCTTCGGATACCACTTCGAGACGTAGGCGATGCCGACGGCGAAGGAGCCGCCGGCGATGCCGACGCCGAGCGCCGCGATCAGGAAGGTCTCGTAGCTGTGGGCCCAGGACAAGAGCCAGGTGGCGATCGCGGCCGAAACCATGACCGCCGTGTAG
The DNA here is from genome assembly GCA_964557415.1 of uncultured Rhodospirillaceae bacterium. GTDB lineage: Bacteria > Pseudomonadota > Alphaproteobacteria > JAEULC01 > JAEULC01 > JAEULC01. The sequence goes on along the minus strand of CAZLBB010000015.1, from coordinate 47,689 downwards.
ACGATGCGCCCGCCGTACTGGTCGGTCCAGATGCCGAGCATCAGGCGGATCAGCGAGCCGGTCAGGATCGGCGTGCCGACCAAAAGGCCGAACTGGGTGTCGTTGAGGCCGAGGTCCTTCTTGATCTGCACGCCGATGATCGAGAAGATCGTCCACACCGCGAAGCAGGCGGTGAAGGCCAGCGTGCTCATGGTCAGCGCGGTGGTGCGCTCGCGCGGCGATACGGCTGAGGCGGTCATGTCCACTCTCCATGTTCCGCATCCGCGCCGAGTGGGCGGATCGGGACGCGAGGCATCCTGAAGAGGAGGCGGTCAGCCGCCGTTGACCTGGATCAAGAGTGCGGCCGGAAATGCAGGAAAATCGGGCGCTGCATTGCGAGCACGCAATTGCAGCATTGCGGTTTGCCAGTGATAATCTTGATAAATATCATTTGGCGATATTTGCCGTGCGCGCGCCGTGCCGCGATCAGCCGGGGATCCTTGCTATGCCGGCGTCACGTCGAGATGCGCGTCGGGCGCGAGGGTCTGGAACCCGCCGGACTGGCGTTGCCAGAGCCTGGCGTAGGTGCCGCCCGCCGCAAGCAGGCCGGCATGCGCGCCCTCCTCGACCACGCGGCCGTGGTCGAGCACGATCAGGCGGTCCATGCGCGCGATCGTCGACAGGCGGTGGGCGATGGCGATGACGGTGCGTCCCTTCATCAGGCTGTCGAGCTGCTCCTGGATCGCGGCCTCGACCTCGGAGTCGAGCGCCGAGGTCGCCTCGTCCAGCACCAGGATCGGCGCGTTCTTCAGGATCACGCGCGCGATGGCGATGCGCTGGCGCTGGCCGCCCGACAGCTTCACGCCACGCTCGCCGACATGAGCGTCGAAGCCGCGCCGCCCATGCCAGTCCTCGGCCGCCTCGATGAACGACAGCGCGTGCGCCCGCTCGGCCGCGTCGCGGATCTCGGCCTCGCTGGCGCTGGGCCTTCCGTAGCGGATGTTGTCGCGGATCGAGCGGTGCAGCAGCGAGGTGTCCTGCGTCACCATGGCGATATGCGCGCGCAGGCTTTCCTGCGTGACCTCAGCGATGTCCTGGCCGTCGATCAGGACGCGGCCGCCTTCCAGCTCGTAGAACCGGAGCAGCAGGTTCACCAGCGTCGACTTGCCGGAGCCCGAGCGGCCGACCAGGCCGACCCGCTCGCCCGGCGCGATCGCGAGGTCGATGCCGTTGAGCACGCCCCTGGTCTTGCCGTAGCCGAAATACACGCCCTCGAACCGCACGGCGCCGCGCGTCACGCGCAAGGTGGCGGCGCCGGGCCTGTCCTGCATCTGGCGCGGCACGGCGATCGAGCGCATGCCGTCCTGCACGACGCCCACGTTCTCGAAGATCGACGTGACGTTCTGCGCGACCCAGCCGGCGACGCTGGCGATCTGCCAGGTGAGCGGCAGCGCCATGGCCACGGCGGCGACGGTGACGTCACCCCGCGTCCACAGCCAGAGCGCGACCGCCCCGGTGCCGACGACCATGGCCGCGTTGATGAGCGCGAGCGAGATGCCGAAATGCGTGATCAGGCGCAGCTGGCCGCGGAACTTCTCGGTATGCTCGTCGACCGAGCTGCGCACGAACTGATCCTCGTCCTGCGGCCGCGCGAACAGCTTCACGGTCAGGATGTTGGTGTAGCTGTCGACCACCCGGCCGGTCAGCGCCGAGCGTACCTCGGACATCTCGCGCGAGCCGCGCCGCAGGCGCGGCACGAAGCGCCACAGCAGTAGGCTGTAGCCGGCGAACCACAGCATCGCCGGCAGGGCGAGGCGGACATCGTTGGACGACATCAAGAGGATGGCGCTGCCGCCATAGACCAGGATGTAGAGCACGGCGTTGGTGCCAGCGACGACGCTCTCGCGCAGGGCCGGCCCCGTCTGCATCACGCGGTTGGCGACGCGGCCGGCGAAGTCGTTCTGGAAGAAGCTCCAGCTCTGGCGTACGACGTGCCAATGGCTCTGCCAGCGCACGAGATTGCTCAACCCGGCGGCGATGGCCTGGTGCGTGAACAGGTTCTGCAGCAGGATCGAAGCGGGCCGCGCGATCAGCAGCACCAGCGCCATGCCCAACAGCTCCGGCCAGGCTTGCTCGAGCAGGCTCGCCGGCGGGTGATTCGCGATCAGACCGACCACGCGGCCGATGAAGATTGGGATCGTGGTGTCGAGCAGGGCGACGGCGAACCCGGTCACGAACAGGCCGGCGACCAGGAACCGCGCCTGGCGCGCGTAGTGCCAGTAGAAAGCGATCAGGCCCGTCGGCGGCGGCGCGTCCGGTGGCAGGGCCGTCGGCTCGAGCAGCGTCTCGAAATAGCGGACAATCCGCATACGTGCGTCCTCGCGAGTCGGCCCCGCCCTCTCCGGCCCCGTCTCGTCGCGGGGCCGGCGGTTCCCGCGCCGGTCGATGCTGGGCGTCGGCAGGGCGCACCCCGCCGGGCCGGCCTGTCATGCCGCCAACGGCCGAACGAAGTCAAGGCACGCTGCCGTCCGCTCACCGCTCCAGCGGCACAAGGCCCCGGACCAGCCGCGTCTGCGCGGCCAGCCGGATCGGCGCGTTGACGGCGCCGAAGCCGCGGTAGCGCCGACGTTCGACGATCTCGAAGAAGAAGCGGTCCTCGAAGCTTGGCGTGTAGACCTGGAAATACTCGGCGCCGCCCTCGCGGTCGTAGAGGATGCTGGCGGCGCGCATGCGGTCGATCAGCTCGGGCGCGAGCCCAGTGCGCGCCTCGAGGTCGTCGTAGTAGTTCTCGGTGATCGGCAGCAGCGTGACGCCGTTGCGGCGGAGTCCCGCCACGGCGGCGAAGATGTCGTCGGTCGCGAACGCGATGTGCTGCACGCCCGAGCCGAACAGCTCGGTCAGGAACCGCGCCGACTGCGTGCGCTGGCTCTGCGAGGCGTTCAGCACAATGCGCAGGCTCCCGTCCGTCGACTGCACGACCTGGCTCAGCACGATGCCGCCGGGATCGATCACGTCCTGCACCGGCGTCTTCGTCACCTCCAGCAGCGAGGTGTAGAACAGCAGCCAGGACAGCATCTCCTCGTGATGCATCGACTGCGAGACGTGGTCGACCGAAGCGAGGCCGATCCCGGCGTCGTCGCCGCCCGCGACCGGCGTGAACTCGATGTCCCAGACGCGGCCGAGCGCGCTCTTCGCGTCGATGAAATAGAGCAGGCTGCCGCCGAGGCCGCGCACGGCCGGTATCTCCAGCTCGCCCGGGCCGACCGCCTGGCGGAAGGGCTGGTCGAGCAGCTTCTGCGCCCGCTCGAGCGTCGCCGCGGCATCGTCGACCCTGAGCCCGATCGCGCACACCGCGCTGCCATGCGTGATGTTGAAGGAATGGGCAAAGCCTTCCTTCTCGGTGTTGGTGACGATGTTGATCGCCCCCTGCGCCCAGCGCGCGACCGATTTCGAGCGATGCAGCCCCGCCTTGCGGAATCCCAGGCCCCGCAGCACGCGCTCGAGGGCGCTTGCCGCCGTCTCGTCGACAGCGAACTCGATGAATTCGACGCCGTTGCAGGCCGAGCGCGCCGGCATCGCCTCGGTGCCGGCGACCGGCCGGCCGGTGCGGGCGGCGAGCGCGTCGAGCAGGAAGCGCAGCGAGCGCTGGCCGTCGACCGCGACCCGCCGCGCCGATCCGGCGCGGAACTGGTCGTTGAAGATCTCGAGCGAAAGCCAGTCGTCGAACCCGGTGGACCAGAGCGCCTCCATGAACGCCAGCACGGGCAGCTCGCCTTGGCCCGGAAAGCTGCGGAAATGCCGGCTCCAGGACAGGTAGTCCATCTCCAGCAGCGGCGCGTCGGCGATCTGCACCAGGGTGATGCGGTCCGCCGGGATGCCGCGCAGCGGCTTGAGGTCGGTCTTGCGCGCGAGGACATGGAAGCTGTCGAGCACCAGTCCGACCGCCGGATGGTCCGCGCGCCGCACGGCTTCCCAGGCGTCGCGGTAGTCGTTGATGTGCAGGCCCCAGGCGAGCGCCTCGAAGCCGACGCGCAGGCCGCGCCGGGCCGCGCGTTCGCCCAGCTCGCGCAGGTCGGCGGCGGCGCGGTCGATGCCGCCGAGCGAGTCGGGCGATATGTTCGAGCAGACCAGCAGCCGGTCGCAGCCCAGCTCCTGCATCAGGTCGAACTTGCGCTCGGCGCGGGCGAAAACGCGCTCGCGCTGCGCCGGCGGCATGCCCTCGAAGTCGCGGAAGGGCTGGAAGGTGATGGTCTCGAGGCCCAGGTCCGCGACCATCCGGCGCACGTCGCGCGCCGTGCCGCCAAACGACAGCAGGTCGTTCTCGAAGATTTCCACGCCCTGGAAGCGGGCGGCGGCGATCGCCTCGAGCTTCTCGTTCAGGGCGCCGCTCAGCGAAACCGTGGCAATCGACGTCCGCATCCGCTCCCTCCTTCCCGAAGTGCAGCCTCAGGCGACCGGGGCCAGCGCCGCGTCGCGCGCGGCGACGGCCTCGGCGAACACGCGATGCATGCGGGCGACGTCCGGCGCGATGCCGACGAACAGGCGGAACGCCGCCGCGGCCTGGTGCACGCACATGCCGCCGCCCGTCAGCACGCGCGCGCCGCGCAGGCGGGCAGCCTTGACCAGGGCGGTCTCCAGCGGCGTGTAGACGACGTCGGCGACCCAGTGCTCGGGCTTGATCGCCTCGAACGGCACGGCCGTTCCCGGGAAGCCCAGCATGCCGACCGGGGTCGCGTTGACGACGCCCGACGCGGCGCCGAGGCCGGCGTGCAGGTCGGACAGCAACTGGCAGCGCTGCGCGCCGAACTGCAGGATGAGCTCCGCCACCAGCGCGGTGGCGCGCGCGGCGTCGCGGTCGTGCACCAGGATCGAGCCGGCGCCGAGGTCGAGCAGCGCGAAGGCGACCGCGCGCCCCGCCCCGCCCGCGCCGACCACCACCGCCGGCCTGCCGGCGACGGCGTCGCGGCCCAGCGTCTCCTCGAAGCTGGCGCGGAAGCCGGTGCGGTCGGTGTTGTAGCCGACCGTGCGGCCGTTGCGCTCGATCGTGACCGTGTTCACGGCGCCGATCTGGCGCGCCTCGGCCGAGACCTCGTCCAGCAGCGGCAGCACCGCCTCCTTGCAGGGGTAGGTCACGTTGACGCCGGCGAAGCCGGTCGCACAGGCGCCGGCGAGCAGTTCCTCCAGCCGGCGGCCCGGCAGCTGGTCGAAATCCATCAGGTGGTAGTGGCCGTCGATGCCGGCATCGGCGAAGGCGTCCTCGTGCAGCAGCGGCGAGAGCGACTTCTGGATGTTCGCGCCGATCAGCCCGACGAGGATCTTCGCCCTGGTCATGCCACCCTCGCCTGGCCCGGCAGCCCGCCGCCGAGGAACAGCTGGGCGATGCGCGGATCGCCGAGGATGGCGCGCGCCGTATCCTCGATCCGCGTCTGGCCCTGCTCCAGCACCAGGCCGTAGTCCGAGATCTCCAGCGCCTGCTTCGCGTTCTGCTCGATCAGGAGGATCGTCACGCCGCGGCCGCGCAGGTCCTTGAGGATGGCGAAGACTTCCTGCACCAGCAGCGGCGACAACCCGATCGACGGCTCGTCGATCAGCATCAGCTCGGGGTCGAGCAGCAGCCCGCGGGCGACCTCGAGCAGCTTCTGCTGCCCGCCCGACAGGGTCGAGGCCTGGGTGTCGGCCTTGACGGCGAGCGCCGGAAAACGCGCCAGCATCGCCTCCACGCGCGGCCGCAGCCGCGCCTGGTCCTTCAGCGCGACGCCGCCGAGCTCGAGATTGTGGCGCACGGTCAGCTCGGGGAAGATGTTGCGGCCCTGCGGCACGTAGCACACGCCCGCATCGAGCATCTGCCGCGGGCTGAAGCCGGTCGTGTCGCGGCCGTTCAGCGCGATGCGGCCGCTGCGCACCGGCAGGAGGCCGAACACGGTCTTGAACACCGTCGACTTTCCGGCCCCGTTCGGTCCGATCACCGTCGTGATGGCGCCGCGGCGGATTCGCGCGTCGGTGCCGTTGAGGATCGTCGTCCGGTCGTAGCCGGACACGATCCCGTCGAGCGTCAGGATGGGGTCAGTGCCCAAGATAGGCCTCGATCACCTTGGCGCTCTGCCGCACGGCGGCGGGCGTGCCTTCGGCGATGACCTGTCCCTCGGCCAGCACCAGGATGCGCGAGCACAAGGTCATGACGAATTCCATGTTGTGTTCGATCACCACGAAGGTCGCCCGCGTCTCGCGGTTGATCGCCTGCAGCCGCTCCTTGAGGTCGCCGAGCATCGTCGGGTTCACGCCGCCGGCCGGCTCGTCGAGCAGCACCAGGCGCGGCCCGGCCATGAAGGCCATGGCGGCGTCGAGCAGCTTCTGCTGGCCGTAGGACAGGTCGCCCGCCCGCTCGTCCGCCAGGTGGCCCAGGCGGAAGAAGGCGATCATGCGGTCCGCCTCGGCGGCGAGGCCGGCGTCGCGCGCGCCGACCAGGCGCCCGAGCATCGTCCCGCGGTGCTCCTGCCCGGCCAGGACCAGGTTCTCGCGCACGCTGAGCTTGGGAAACACCTGCAGCAGCTGGAACGTGCGGCTGACGCCGCGGCGGTTCAGCTGCGAGGGACGCAATCCCGTCACGTCGCGCCCGTCCAGCCGCACCGATCCCGCGCTCGGCGCGAGCTGGCCGAGGATGCAGTTGAACAGCGTCGACTTGCCCGAGCCGTTCGGGCCGATGATGCCGAGGATCTCGCCCTCCTCCACGTCGAACGAGACGCCGTTGACGGCGTGCACGCCGCCGAACGATTTGCGCATGTCGCGCACCTCGAGCACGGCGGTCATGCCTGCGTCTCCGGCCTGGCGGCGGGCGCGAGGCCGGCCTTCGCCGGCAGCGCCGCCGGCGACGCCTTGCGCGCGCGGCCGACGACGCGCGCGACGAGGCCGGCGATGCCGCTGGGACACAACGCCATCAGCACGATCACCAGCAGGGCGTACACGATGAGGTAGTAGCCCTGCGCGAAGCGCAGCCATTCCGGCAGCAGCACGGCGACGGCGGCGCCGACGAACGGCCCGAGGAACGAGCCGGCGCCGCCGACCACGACCATGAGCAGGAACAGCAGCGACGGCCCGAGGGCGAAGGGCGCCGGGTCGATGAACTCGACCAGCGGCGCGTAGAGCGCCCCGGCGAAGCCGCCATAGGCGGAACCGATGGCGAAGGCGAGCAGCGTGTAGCGCCGCACGTCGACCCCCAGGCTTTCCGCCCGGATCGGGTTCTCGCGCAGCGCCATGAAGGCGCGGCCCCAGGGGCTGCGCAGCAGCCACCACATGGCGAAGGTCAGGCCCGCGCTGATCGCCAGCACGAACCAGTAGAAGTAGGGCGCCGGGCGCAGGCTCGTTCCCGCCAAGGTCGGCCGCTTGATGCCCATCAGGCCCGTCACGCCGCCGGTGAGCCACTCCTCGTTGCGGATCACCAGCCAGACGAAGACGGAGAAGGCGAGCGTGACGAAGGCGAGATAGTGCTTCTGCACGCGCAGCGCCGGGAAGCCGACGACGAGGCCGACCACGAACGCCGCCGCCCCGGAGAGCAGGAAGGCGAAGCCGAACGGCACGCCGGCCTGCATCGCGAGCGCCGTGGTGTAGGCGCCGATGCCGAGGAAGGCCGCCTGCGCCAGCGTCTCCTGCCCGGCATAGCCGACGATCAGGTTGACGCCCATCGCGGCGACCGAAGTCACCAGCCACAGGGTCAGGATGTAGACGCCGTAGCGCTGCAGGCCGAGCGGGGCCAGGACCAGCGCGGCCGCGACGGCGGCCGCGAGCAGCAGGACGAGCCAGCGCGGCGTCATACCGTGCGCTCCTCGCGCCGCCCGAGCAGGCCCTGCGGCCGGAACAGGATGACCAGCACGAGCAGCGCCAGCGGCACGGCCTGGCGGTACGCCGCCGACACGTAGGCGGCGGCGAGGTTGTCGATGATGCCGACCAGGATGCCGCCGGCGATCGCGCCGCGCACCTGGTTGAAGCCGCCGACGATCGCCGCGACGAAGGCGGCAAGCCCGAGGATCTCGCCGTTGGAGAACTTCACCAGGTAGATCGGCGAGATCAGCACCGAGGCGATCGCCGCCAGCGCGGCGTTGATGAGGAACGTGTAGAGCACCATGCGCTCGACCGGCACGCCGAGGATGCGCGCCACGCCCGGGTTCTGCGCCGTCGCCTGCATCTGCCGGCCGGTGCGCGTGCCGGCGAGGAACCACTGCAGCGCCGCGATCGCGGCCACGGCGACGGCGAGCACGCCGAGCTGCGCGAGCGAGATCCTGACGCCCAGGAAGCTGACGAGCGTCTCCGGCAGCAGGGCCGGGAACGGCTGCGCCTCGGCGCTGTAGAACTCGCGCGTGCCTTCCTTGAGCAGCAGGCCGACCGCGATGGTGGAGATGACCAGCGGGATCACGCCCTGCCGGATCAGCGGATCGACGATCAGCCGCTTGAACGCGAACCCGAGCAGGAACATGGCCACCGTCACGGCCAGCAGCGCCGCCATCGACAGCGGGAGCCCCAGCGTCTTCATGCCCACGAGGGCGAAGAACGCCGGCAGCATGACGAACTCGCCCTGGGCGAAGTTGATGGTCTGCGAGGTCTGCCACAGCAGCGTGAACCCGATCGCCGCCAGCGCGTAGATCGCGCCCGTGGCGAGCCCGGCGATCACGAGCTGGAGGAAATCGGCCATGGAACGAGTCCCGTCGGTGCCTTCCGCGCCGGCCCCTCACCCTCCCGCCTTCGGCGGGCCCCTCCCTCTCCCCGCTTCGCGGGGCGAGGGGTTAGGAATTCCGCCCCTCGCCACCCGCGACAGCGGGGGGAGAGGGATACGAAGGGTTAGGCGGGACCGAAGCGTAGCGCAGGTCGCGCCTTACCCGAAGTCGGGTGAGGGGGGAAGGCGCCGAACGACCAGCATCCTTCCCCTCCCCTCTACTACTTCTTCAGCTTCGGCAGGGTCTTCGTGATGACCTGCTTGCCGTCCTTGACCTCGGCCAGGAAGCTGATGCGGTCGATCTCGCCCGTCTCGTCCCAGGTCGCCTCGATCAGGATGCCCGGCACCTTGTCGGGCGTGATCGTCAGGCCGTGCAGCGCCGCGGCGATCGCCTTGGCGTCGAGCTTGCCGGCCTTCTCGGCGGCGGCCTTGACCATGTAGGGCGCGATGTAGCCCTTCACGCCGTTGTGGTCCGGCTTGTAGTTGTACTTGGCCTGGAACTTCTTGCCGAACTCCTGCATCGCCGGGATCGGCGCGTCGACCGTGAGCCCCACATGGCCCCTCACGCCGTTTGCGGCATCGCCGGCGAGGTCGATCACCTTCTGGCCCAGCAGCGTCGTCTCGCCGATCAGCGGCATGGTCAGGCCCTGCTTCTTCACCTCGCGCAGGAAGCGCGCGCTCTCCTCCTCGTTCAGGTAGACGAAGGCGGCGTCGGCGCCCGAGCCCTTGAGCTTGACGACGTCGGACGCGAAGTCGGCCTGGCCGGACTCGGTCGAGATGTCGGCCGCCACCTTGATGTTGCGGCTGGTCAGCTCCTTGGTGATGGCGTTGCGGCCGCCCTTGCCGAAGTCGTTGTTGACGAAGACGACGGCGACCGACTTCGCCTTCACCTCGTCGCGCAGATAGTTGGCGATCTTCGGCATCGACACGTTCTGGCCGAAGGAGGTGCGGAAGATGTACTTCGACCCCAGCGCCGTCAGCTCGCCGGCCTCGCCGCCCATAATCTGCGGCACCTCGGCCTCGGCGGTCAGCGGCATCGTGGCCTTGACCGAGCCCGAGTAGATCGGCCCGAAGATCACCAGCGGCTTCTGGTCGAGCGCGCGCTGGATGGCGGCGCGCGCCTTGCCCGGGTCGCTGGCCGTATCGACGACCTCCGTCGCGATCTTCTTGCCGAGGATGCCGCCGGCCGCGTTGATCTCGGCGATGGCGAGGTCGGCGCCGTTCTTCCAGTTGTTGCCCACGGTCGCGCCGGCGCCCGAGAGCTCGATGATGTTGGGGATCTTGATGGTGTCCTGGGCGGTCGCGGGAACCGACAGCGCAAGCCCGGCGGCGCAGGCCAGGCCGGCAACGAGTGTCTTCACGTCATCCTCCCTCGAATGGTCCGGGTTTCGACTTCTTTGGCGCAAGGCGCGACGCGCCAGACGCGGACATTCTGTCTGCGCTTGCACGCGCATAACGTCAATTAACAAAATTTTGGCAAAAGCAAACCTGATGTTACTTTTTTCCCCGCCGGCCCCGCGCCGGTGTCAGGGCGCCGGCGGGCCGCAACTTGGGGTCGCCGAGCCGCTCCATCCGGCCGCGCAGTGCGGCGATGAAGTACTCGCAGTAGCTCGACAGGACGGCGTCCTTGCGGAAGGCGATGTAGGTCTGGAACTCGGTCGGTTCGGCGATCGGGATGGCGCGGATGTCCGGCCAGTTGCCGCCCGCGACGGTGAACTCGTCGATCACGGCGATGCCGAGGCCGCGCGACACCAGGGCGCATACCGTCGAGCCGAACCGGGCCTTGATCGCGACCGCGTACGACAGCGACCGCTCGGCGAAGATGCCGGCCATGATCCGGCCGTAGGGATCGTTCGGGTCGATGCCGATCAGCGGGTATTGCACGATGCGCGCGGCCGGCACGCGGTCGAGCCGCGCCAGCTCGTGCCCCTGCGGCGCGATGCAGAGCAGCCGTCCCTTCGCCAGCTCCTCGAAGGCCAGCATCGGGTGATCGTACTTGTAGCTGACGGCGACGACCTCGCCCTTGCCCAGCAACAGGTAGTCGATCGCCTCCTCGATCTTGAGGATGTCGACGTCGATCACCAGGTTCGGGTATTTCCGCCGTACGTCGGCGACGGCGGCCGGGACCATGACGTTCGAGATGCTGGGCACCGAGCCGATGCGCAGCTCGGAATCGGCGCCGCGCTCCAGCCGCCTGATGACGTAGTGCAGGTCTTCGACCTTGTCGTAGACGCCGTTGATCTGGCTGAAGATGTCCTTGGCCTCGTGGGTCGGCGTGTAGCGGCCGTGGCGGCGGCTGAACAGCTTGATGCCAAGAATGCTCTCGGTGTGCTTCATCACCCGGCTGATGCCGGGCGAGGAGACGTTGAGCAGCCGCGCCGCGCCGCCGACCGTTCCCGTCACCATGATGGCGCGCACGACCTCGATCTGGCGCAGGGTGAGCATCGCCGCGCTCACGCCGCGGGAAAAAGATGGCACGCCACCTGCCGGTCCGCCGCCGGCGCGGTCGTCGGCGGCTCGGCCTCGCGGCAGACCGGCATGACGTGCGGGCAGCGCGTGTGGAAGCGGCAGCCGCGCGGCGGGTTGATCGGGCTCGGCACGTCGCCCTCGATCACCATGCGCTGCCGGCGCGCGCGCGGGTCCGGCAGCGGCGCGGCGTCGATCAGCGCCTGCGTGTAGGGATGCAGCGGCTTCTCGAACAGCGCCTCCTTCGGCGCGACCTCGACGATCCGTCCGAGATACATCACCGCGATGCGATGGCCAATATGCTCGACCACGCCGAGGTCGTGCGAGACGAACAGGTAGGCCAGGCGGAACTCCTCCTGCAGGTCCATCAGCAGATTGAGCACCTGCGCCTGCACCGAGACGTCGAGCGCCGAGACCGGCTCGTCGGCGATGATCAGCTTGGGATTGACGACGAGCGCGCGCGCGATGCCCAGGCGCTGGCGCTGCCCGCCGGAGAACTCGAACGGATAGCGCCGCATGGCGTCGGCGCGCAGGCCGACGCGCTGGAGCACCGCGGCGACCCGGGCCTCGCGCGCATCGGGCGACAGGCGCTCGAAATTCTCCAGGGGCTCGGCGACGATCGTCCCCGCCGTCAGCCGGGGATTGAGCGACGCGTAGGGATCCTGGAACACCATCTGCACGTGCCGGCGATGCTGCCGCATCCGCTCGCGGTCGAGCCCGGTGATGTCGCTGCCTTCCAGCACCACGCGCCCGGCGGTCGGCTCGATGAAGCGCATGACCAGCTTGCCGACCGTCGACTTGCCGCAACCGGACTCGCCGACGAGGCAGAGGGTCTCGCCGGCCGCGATCGCGAAGCTGACGCCGTCGACCGCCTGAACCGACGCCACGGTCTTGCGCAGGATGCCGCGCTGCACCGGGAAGTGCTTGCGCAGGTCCTCGACCTCGAGCAGCGGCGCGGGGCGGTTCATGCCGCCAGCACCCGGTCGACTTCCCAGCAGGCGACCAGGTGTCCGGTCCCGTTCGCGACCAAGGGCGGCGCCTCGCGCCGGCATCGGTCGGTCGCGAAGGCGCAGCGCTCGGCGAAGGCGCAGCCGGGGATCGGCTCGCGCAGCGAGGGCACGATGCCGGGGATTTCCTTCAGGCGCCGCGCGCGGGCGGCGCCCCGCCGTCGTGGAATGGACGCCATCAGGCCGCGCGTATAGGGATGGATCGGGCGGTCGAACAGCTCGGTGACCTCGGCCTCCTCGACCTTGCGACCGGCATACATGACGATGACCCGCTGGCAGGTCTCCGCTACCACGCCCAGGTCGTGCGTGATCAGCATGACCGCCGCGCCGAACGCACCCTTGAGCTCGAGCATCAGCTTGAGGATCTGCGCCTGGATGGTGACGTCGAGCGCCGTCGTCGGCTCGTCCGCGATCAGCAGCCTGGGATTGCACGACAGCGCCATGGCGATCATGACGCGCTGGCGCATCCCGCCCGAGAACTGGTGCGGGTAGTCGCGCACGCGGCGCTCGGCGTCCGGGATGCGCACGAGCCGCAGCATCTCGACCGCGCGCGCCATCGCGGCGGAACGGTCCTTGCCCTGGTGGATCGTGACCGCCTCGGCGATCTGGTCGCCGACGGTCAGCACCGGGTTCAGGCTGGTCATCGGCTCCTGGAAGATCATGGCGATGCGGTCGCCGCGGATCTTGCGCATCTCGGCTTCGTCCAGTTGCGCCAGATCCTGCCCCTCGAAGCGGATCGTGCCGGCGACGATGCGGCCGAGCCGGGGAGGCAGCAGCCGCATGATCGACAGCGCCGTGACGCTCTTGCCGCAGCCCGACTCGCCGACGATGCCGAGCGTCTCGCCGGCGCGGATCTGGAGATCCACCCCGTCGACCGCCCTTGTGACGCCGTCGAGCGTGAAGAAATGCGTGCGCAGGCTCTCGACCGAGAGCAGGGGCGTGTCGGGACTCGCGGCGTCCGGCATCGTCACATGCGCCGCGCCAGGCGCGGGTCGAGCCGGTCGCGCAATCCGTCGCCCATCAGGTTGACCGCCAGGATGACCAGGGCCAGCGCCGCGCCGGGAAAGAAAATGGTCCAGGGCGCACGCGCCAGGAACAGCCGGCTGGAGGCGATCATGTTGCCCCAGGTCGGGATCTCCGGCGGCACGCCGGCGCCGAGGAACGACAGGGCCGCCTCGATCAGGATGGCCGAGGCGGTAACGTAGGTCGCCTGCACGATCAGCGGGGCGACGGTCGACGGCAGGATGTGGCGGGCGATGATCTTGAGGTCGCGGCTGCCGCCACCGACCGCTGCCTCGATGAAAGGCTGCTCGCGCGTGGTCAGCACGACCGAGCGCACCAGACGCACGACGCGCGGAATCTCGGGGATCGAGATCGCGACGATCACGATCCAGACGCTCGCCTTGTTGAGGGATACCAGCGCGATGGCGAGCAGGATGGCCGGAATCGCCATCAGCCCGTCCATGACGCGCATCACCACGCCGTCGACCCTGCGGTAGTAGCCGGCGGCGAGTCCGATCGCGAGTCCCACCACGACGGAGACGATCGCGACCGACAGGCCGACCAGCAGCGAGATCTGCGCGCCGTAGACGCTGCGCGCGTAGACGTCGCGGCCCAGGTTGTCGGTGCCGAACCAGAAGGTCGCGGACGGCGCCTGCAGGCGGTTGGTCGGCGTCATCAGCCGCGGATCGCCGGCGATCCAGGGCGCCGCGACTGCGACCGCCGTCATCGCCGCCAGGAGGGCGGCGCCCAGCACGATGGTCGGGTTGCGGCGGCAGAACACCCAGAAGCGCCGGCCGGCGCCGGGGGTCACGCGGACGATCTCGGCGACGCTCGCCATCTCAATACCGGATCCGCGGGTCGAGCAGCGTGTAGGACAGGTCGACCAGCAGGTTCACGAGCACATAGATGCCCGAGAACATGATGATGACGCCCTGGATGATCGGATAGTCCCGCCGGGCGATGGCATCGACCACCAGCCGGCCGATGCCGGGGATGTTGAAGACGGTCTCGGTGATCACGACGCCGCCGATCAGCAGCGCCACGCCGATGCCGATGACGGTGACGATCGGCACGGCCGCGTTCTTCAGCGCATGCTTCAGGAGCATCGGCCGCGGCGCCACGCCCTTCGCCCGCGCGGTGCGCATGTAGTCCTCGGCCAGTACGTCCAGCATCGTGGCGCGGGTGATCCGGGCGATCAGCGCGACATAGGCGAGGCCCAGCGCGACCGAGGGCAGCACCAGGTTGCGCAGCCACGGCGCGAATCCCTCGGCGATCGGCGTGTAGCCCTGCACCGGCAGCCACTTGAGCTGGATCGCGAACAGGAAGATCAGCAGGTACCCGACCACGAAGACCGGCACCGAGAAGCCCATCACGGCGAAGCCCATGACCAGGCGATCGACGATGGTGCCGGCGCGCGCGGCGGCGACGACACCGAGCGTGATCGCGATCACGACGGCGACGAGCAGCGTCGTGCAGGCGAGCGCGATGGTCGGCTCGGCGCGCTGGCCGATCAGCGTGGTGACCGGATCGTTCCAGAACATCGAGCGGCCGAGATCGCCCTGCGCCAGGCTGCCGATCCAGACAAGGAACTGCTTCCACAGCGGCTCGTCGAGGCCCAGCGCGGTGCGGATCTGGGCGATGTTCGCGGGCGTGGCATTGTCGCCGGCGATGATCGCCGCCGGATCGCCCGGCGCCAGGCGCAGCAGCAGGAACACGAACAGGGCGACGACCGCCATCACCGGCAGCATCGAAAGCAGCCGGCGGACGATGTATGCGGTCATGCGCCCGGGGTCCCCGACGCCGGGTCCCGGGCGCCAGTCGCGATGATCCGGCCCGGAGTGACGCTCATCCCTTCGTGACGTTCCACCACGGGATGATCTCGGCGACGGGGAGGACGCCCTTGATGCTGGTGCGCATCGCAGCCGGCTGCACCCATTGGCCGTAATAGAGCTGCGGCACGAACTTCCACGCGTTGGCCTGGATGTCGCGCGCGATCTTCTTGCGTTCCTCGAGCGTCTCCGCCAGCGCCCACTTGGTGCGCAGCTCCTCGTGCAGGGCGTCCTTGGGCCAGCCGAACCAGGCCGTGTCGCCGGTGGCCGCGTGGGCGCTGAGGATGATCGGATTGCCGATCGCGTTGCCGCCGGACCAGGTGATGAACAGATTCCAGCCGCCCTGGTCGGGCGGCGCCTTGTTGGCGCGGCGCTGCACCACGTTCGACCAGTCCATGGCTTCGAGCTTCACGTTGATCCCCGCCTGGCGCAGTTCCTGCGCCAGGAGCTGCGAGGCGTTGCTCATGATGGCGATATTGGTCGCCTGCATCAGCACGACCGGCCGCCCATCGTAGCCGGCTTCCTTAAACAGCTCCTTGGCCTTGGCGATGTTCTGCCCGCCCTTGAACCAATCCGTGTTGGCGTCGTTCTCCATCGGCGTGCCCATGCCGAAGAAGGACGAGCAGGTGCGAGCGTACTTGGAATCGCCGAAGCTCGCCTTCATGTGGTCGGACTGCTTGACGAGATAGAGCAGCGCCTGGCGCGCCTTCTCGTTGTTGAAGGGCGGGTGCAGGAAGTTCGGCCGGACCTGCCCGACATTGCCGAGCGCGTTCAGCACCTCGATCTTGATGTTCTTGTCGCTTTCCAGCTGCGGCAGGAGGTCGGTCGGCGGCACCTCGTAGAAGTCGATCTCGCCGGCCTGCAGCGCCGCGACGGCGGTCTGCGCGTCCGGCATGTTGACGAAGATCACGCGGTCGAGGTTGACCTTCTTGCCGCCGGCGATGCCGACCGGCGGCTCGCTGCGCGGCACGTAGTCCGGGTTGCGGTCATAGACGTACTGCGTGCCGGGCTTGGTCTCGTCGAGGTTCAGCTTGAAGGGGCCCGAGCCGACGACCTCGGTGATCTTCTGCATCGGGTCGGTCTCGGCCTCCTTCTTGCGCATCATGAAGCAGACCGGCGTCGAGGTCTTCGCCAGCACGTCCAGCACCAGGCCGTAGCGCTCCTTCAGCTGGATCGTGAAGGTCTTGGCGTCCTTGGCGGCGATGTCCTTGACCCGCAGCATCATGTGCTGGCCGCCGCCGTCGCGCACGGCCCAGCGCTTGAGCGAGGGCACCACGTCGGCGGTGGTGACCGGCGTGCCGTCATGCCATTTCAGCCCGTCGCGCAGCTCGAACGTGTAGGTCAGCTTGTCGTCCGACACGCCCCATTTGCTGACCATCTGCGGCTGCGGCCGCTGCTGCGCGTCGATCCCGAACAGCGTGTCGTACACCATGCCGCCGTGGTAGGCGGTCATGTTGGCCGTGGTCCAGATCGGGTCGTAGGTCGGAATGTCGCCATGGAACACGGCGCGCACCGTGCGTGCCGGGCTCGGCTTCGCCTGGCCGCGCACGATGGACGGCGCGCCGACGACGGCGGCAGCCGCAATCCCGGTCTGGAGAGCGCCGCGGCGGGTGATCCTGGTCATGGAAGTCCTCCCAAGTTGGACAGGCTCGTTCTCGTCTCCGGCCTGCGTGGTGAACGATTAAGGCATCGCTGTCATCCGGCCGCAAGTCCCGGCGCGATCAGAAGATCAGGCCCGGGCTGGTTTCGGCGTCGAGCGGCCAGATCGGGCGCTTGACCTTGGTATAGGGAATCTTGCGGTAGTCGCGGCTGAGCGGCCCGTCGGAATCGATGTAGATGACGCGCTTGGCGACCGGTCCGAAGGCGGCCATGAAGTGGTTGGTCGACTTGACCAGCACGATCTTCTTCTGCCGCGGGTCGATGCCCAGGTTGGTGAACAGCTCGAGCCCCAGCGCCTGGCTGCGGCTGGTGATCAGCACCACGTCGATGCCGCCGATTCGCACGGCGGCGCAGTCGCCGAGCGGAACCTTCGTCGGGCCGAAGCTCTGCCAGCAGTCGCGCTTGAGGCCCACGACCTTGACCATCGCGTCGATCGGCGCGCCCGAGCGCGGCCCGATCTTGCCGCCGAGCCTGAGGGCGAACTCGGCGCCGAGCCCGGCGTTGAAGCACAGGCGCACGGCGATCGGGTCCCAGATCGGGCCGACCGCGGCGTCCGTCGCCTGCCGCTCCATCAGGCGGCGCAGGATCGAAGTGTTGTCGGACGGCGCGCCGCCGCCGGCATTGTCGGCCGGGTCGGCCAGCACGACCGGCGCCTCGTTCGATTCCATCGCCGCCTTGACGCCCTCCTCGATGCCGAAATAGCTCGGCATCGTCTTGCCGCGCATCGACACGAACTCCTTGCCGATCTCGGTCGCCAGCGCGTCGCCCTTCTTCTTGTCGCCGTCCATGACCACGAGGATGCGCCCGCCCAGCTCCTCGACATCGGCATAGGGGAAGCAATGGCCGATCGAGATGGACAGGATGCCGTCCTTGCCCTCCATGGCCTTGATCTTGTCGACGAAGCCGCGCATCAGCGGCAGCGTCGTCGGGTACG
Source organism: uncultured Rhodospirillaceae bacterium (assembly GCA_964557415.1). Taxonomy (GTDB): domain Bacteria; phylum Pseudomonadota; class Alphaproteobacteria; order JAEULC01; family JAEULC01; genus JAEULC01. Next base: position 30,109 of record CAZLBB010000015.1, on the reverse strand, counting down.
AGCTGATCTGCCGGCAGTCGTAGACCGACATGACCGGCTTGACCTTGCCGCGCAGCGTCCTGAGCACGATGTCCAGCACGTCCTCGGCGCGTTCGACCACGTCGGTGTGCGGGAATTCCTTGTACAGCACGATCACGTCCGACAGCTTCACGCGCTTCAGGGTCAGGTGGCAGTGCGGATCCAGCTCGACGCCGATCACCGCCTTGGGCCCGACCAGCGCGCGCACGCGCTCGATCACGTCGCCTTCGACGTCGTCATAGCCGTGCGCGACCATGGCGCCGTGCAGGCCCAAGAGCACGCCGTCGACCGGCAGCGCGGCCTCGAGCTGCGCCAGGATCTCGTCGCGCATGAGCTCGTAGTCGGCCCGGTTGGTGGTCCCCGCCGGGCTGGCGGCGAAGCAGCTGCCCTCGATCAGCGTGAAGCCCTCGGCCTTGGCCCGCTTGCGCGCCACCCACAAGGGCGCCGTGCACATCAGCGGCGTGTCGTCCGGGTGCTCGCCCGGCCGCAGGAACACCGTCTCCTTGTAGCCGTCGATGCTGGTCGGCAGCGGCGAGAAGGTGTTGGTCTCGGTGGCGATGGTGGCAGCGAACAGGCGCATGGTTTCGGGCTCTCCCACGAGAGGCGGCGTCACGCCGCCGGGAACAGGTGACAGGCGACCTGGTGCCCTGAGGCGGGCGAGGTGACCGGCGGCTCGGTCTCGCGGCAGACCGGCATGACGTGCGGGCAGCGGGTGTGGAAGCGGCAGCCGCGCGGCGGATTGAGCGCGCTCGGGATCTCGCCGGTGATCGCGGCCTTGCGCCGGCGCTGGCGCGGCTTGGCCTCGGGCACGGCGGCGATCAGCGCCTGGGTATAGGGGTGCAGCGGCTGCCGATAGAGCGTGCTGCGGTCGGCGAGCTCGACGATCTTGCCGAGATACATGACGGCGACGCGGTCGGAGATGTGCTTCACGACGCCGAGGTCGTGCGCGATGAACAGGTAGGCCAGCCCGAACTCGTCCTGCAGGTCCTGCAGCAGGTTGACGATCTGCGCCTGGATCGACACGTCGAGCGCCGACACCGGCTCGTCGCAGACGATGAAGCGCGGGTTGAGCGCAAGCGCGCGGGCGATGCCGATGCGCTGGCGCTGGCCGCCCGAGAACTCGTGCGGGTAGCGGCGCGCATGCTCGGGCGCGAGGCCGACGCGCGACAGCAGCTCCATGACGCGCGCGCGCGCCCGCTTGCCGTCCATCGCGCCGTGGATCTCGATCGGCTCCTTGATGATGTCCTCGACGGTCATGCGCGGGTTCAGCGCGCCGTAGGGATCCTGGAAGATGATCTGCAGGTGGCGGCGCTTCGCCCGCATGGCCTCGGGCGCCAGCTGCATCAGGTCCTGCCCCTCGAACTGCACCTTGCCGGCGGTCGGCTCGACCAGGCGCAGCAGCATGCGACCGACCGTCGTCTTGCCGCAGCCCGACTCGCCGACCAGGCCCAGCGTCTCGCCGGCGTCGACCGTGAAGCTCACGTCGTCGACCGCCCGCAGCAGGCCGCGCGGGCGGCGCAGCAGGCCGCTGTCGCCGACCGCGAAATGCTTCGTCAGCCCCTCGACCTGGACCAGCGCGTTCATTCGGCGGCGAGCTCCTGCTGGCGCAGGCACGCGCTCTCGTGCCCCTCGCGCACGGGCCCGAGCGGCGGCACGGTCGTGGCGCAGGCCTCGACCCGCCAGCGGCAGCGCGGCTGGAAGCGGCAACCCGCCGGCAGCGCCCAGGGCCGCGGCAGCGTGCCGGGAATGGTCTTCAGCCGCTCGCGCTCGTCGGCGAGCGAGGGGATGCTGTCGAGCAGCCCGCGCGTATAGGGGTGCACCGGCCGCTCGAACAGCTCGTTCACCGGCGCGCGCTCGACGATCTTGCCGGCGTACATGACGATCACGCGGTCGGCCATCTCGGCCACGACGCCCATGTTGTGCGTGATGATGATGATGCCCATGCCGAACTCGTCGCGCAGGTCGAGCAGCAGCTCGAGGATCTGCTGCTGGATCGTCACGTCCAGCGCCGTGGTCGGCTCGTCGGCGATCAGGATCTTCGGGTTGCAGATCAGCGCCATGGCGATCATGACGCGCTGGCGCATGCCACCCGAGAGCTGGTGCGGATAGTCGTCGAGCCGCCGCGCCGGCAGGGCGATGCCGACCCGCGCCAGCATCTCGACCGCGCGCTCGCGCTGCTCCTTCGGCCCCAGGCGCTGGTGCACCCGCACCGTCTCCATCAGCTGGTCGCCGATGGTGAAGACCGGGTTGAGCGAGGTCATCGGCTCCTGGAAGATCATGCCGATGCCGGGGCCGCGGATGCCGCGCATGTCGCGCTCGCCGAGCTGGAGCAGGTCCTGGCCCTGGAAGTGGATCGTCCCCTGGCCGATGCGCGACGGCGGCTTCGGCAGCAGCCCCATGATCGCCAGCGCCGTGACGCTCTTGCCGCTGCCGGATTCGCCGACCACGCCGAGGATCTCGCCCGGCGCGAGATCGAAGCCGATGTCGTCGACCGCCGCGATCTCGCCGTGCTCGGTCCCGAACAGCACCCTCAGGTCGCGGACGGAAAGCAGCGTCACTGCTGGATCTTCAGCCTGGGGTCGAGCACGTCGCGCAGACCGTCGCCCAGCAGGTTGAGCGCCATGACGGTGATGGCGAGTGCCGCGCCGGGAATGGTGATGATCCAGGCCGCCTCGCGCATGTACTGCCGGCCCTCGGACATGATGTTGCCCCAGGTCGGCGCCGGCGGCTCGGCGCCGAGGCCGAGAAAGCTCAGGGTCGCCTCGGTCAGCACGGCGTAGGCGAACAGGAAGCTGAGCTGCACGAGCAGCGGCGCCATCGAGTTGGGGAGAATGTGCCGGCGCAGGATGCGCCAATGCCCCGCCCCGGCGGCGACCGCCGCCTGCACGTATTCCATCTGGCTGACCACGATCACCGAGGACCGCACGATGCGCGCGGTGCGCGGGATGTAGACGACGCTGAGCGCCAGGATCATGTTCGGCGTCGAGCGGCCGAGCACGGCCGCGACGCCGATCGCCAGCAGCACCGCGGGGAACGCCATGATCGCGTCGTTGACGCGCATCAGCGCGTTGTCGAGCTGCTTGAAATAGCCGGCCAGCGCGCCGATGAGCGTGCCGAACACGGCGTTGATGAGCACCACCATCGTGCCGATGAACAGCGACAGCTGCGCGCCGTAGACGACGCGGGCGAGCTGGCTGCGGCCCAGATTGTCGGTGCCGAAGGGATGCTCCCAGCTCGGCGGCTCGAAGCGCAGGCGCATCTGCAGCTTGTTCGGGTTGATCGGGCTGATCCACGGCGCGAGGATTGCCGCGGCGACGATGATCGAGAACAGCGCCAGGCCGAACCGGAACGAGCGGTGCCGCCACAGGCGCCGGAGCGTGTCCCAGCGCGCCGAGCGCCGTGCGGGCTCGTCCGGCGCGGCGACGGTTTCGTCGAAGGCGACGGCGCCGTCAGCCACGCTCGAACCTCACGCGCGGATCGAGCCAGGCATAGGCGACGTCGACGGCGATGTTGATGCCGACCAGCATCAGCGTCACGAACAGCAGCCCTCCTTGGATCATCGGATAGTCGCGATTGAGGATCGCCGAGGTCAGGAGCTGCCCGACGCCCGGGATCGAGAACACCGTCTCGGTCACGACGGCGCCCGAGATCGACAGGCTGACGATGATGCCGATCACGGTGATGATCGGGATCATCGCGTTGGCCAGCGCGTGCTTGCCGATCACGAGGTAGTTCGGCATCCCCTTGGCGCGCGCAGTGCGCACGTAGTCCTGGCGCAGCACCTCCAGCATGGTCGAACGGGTGATGCGCGCCAGCAGGCCCACTTGCAGCAGGGCGAGCGAGACCGCCGGCATGGTGGTCGAGCGCAGCCAGCCGACCGGATCCTCGGTGAACGGCACGTAGCCGCCGGTGGGCAGCCAGCCGAGATGCACCGAGAACAGCACGATCATCATCAGGCCGAGCCAGAAATTCGGCATCGACACGCCGATCATGGCGAACATCATCGCCGCCTGGTCGACCCAGGTGTTCTGCCTGAGCGCCGCCAGCACGCCGCTGATGATGCCGAGGACCAGCGTGATGACCAGGGCATAGGCGCTGAGCGAGAACGACACCGGCAGCCGCTCGAACGTGGCGCCGGTGACGTCCTTGCCCAGGAAGATCGACCGGCCGAGATCGCCGCGCAACAGGCCGCTGTACCACTTGACCAGCTGCACATGGGTCGGCTCGTCGAGACCCAGGTTCTTGCGGATCTGCTCGCGCTCGGCCGGGGTCGAGCTGATGCCGCCCAGCACGGCGCTGACGTCGCCGGGGATGAGCCGCATCAGCCCGAAGGTGATGAGCGTCACCAGCAGCACCACCGGGATCGCCCCGGCGATGCTGCGAATGACGACGCGGCCCATCCGCCCGGCTCCCCTGCCCCGCCTGCTACTCGATCCAGACGTTCGAGAAGCGCGGGATGCGGAACGGCTTGAAGCCCTTCACGTTCGCGCGCGAAGCCTGGACCTTGGTCAGCGAGCCGAACGGCACCGCATAGACCTGTTCGAGGATACGCTTCTGCATGCGGGCGAAGGCTTCCTGGCGCGCCTTCGGGTCGGGCAGGTTGGTCATGTCCTCGTATGCCTTGTACAGCTCCTCGTCGCGCGGCGACGGCTCGGCGCTGCCGCCGTGGACGAAGAACTTCATGGTGGCGAGCGGCCCCAGCGCCGGCTGCGTGCCGTAGCCGGTGTAGAAGAAGTTCCAGCCCGCGGTCTCCTTCTGCATGCGCTGCACCGAGGTCGGCCAGTCGACCACGTCGAGCTTGGCGTTGATGCCGACCGCCTTGAGCTGCTCGGACACCACCAGCGCCGCGTTGTACATGCTGGTGTAGTCCTTGTTGGTGAGCAGGACCATCGGCTCGCCCTTGTAGCCGGCCTCGGCCAGGTACTTCTTGGCCAGGTCCTTGTTCTTAAGATTGTAGGTCTCCTTGCCGGCATCGGTGTAGGTGGCGCGGCCGGGGTACTGGAAGCCGATGTTGAGCTTGTAGGCGCCGTCGGTGGACGCATCCATGATCTCGTCCATGTCGAGCGCCGCCTGAACCGCCTTGCGGAAGGCGAGATTGTTGGTCGGCGCGCCCTTGGTGTTGGGCAGCATGATGTGCACCCACCAGTTCTCGAGCGGCAGCAGCGTGACGTTCTTGTTCTTCTTGAGCTCGGCCTGCGCCTTGGTCGGCACGTCCTCGGCGAGATGCAGTTCGCCCGTCTCGAGGCCGGCGACGCGCGCACCGGGCTCGGTAACGATGCGGTAGGTCACCGTGTCCACGCAGGCGACCTTGTAGCCGCCGAAGCCGGTGCGCTGCTCGAACTTGGTGTTGGGCTTGTAGCCCTCGTAGCGCTTCAACTTCACGTGGCTGTCGGCGACGTATTCGACGACCTGGAACGGTCCGGTGCCGATCGGCTCGAGCCGGAGCGGCGGCGCGTCCTTCTGTTCGGCCGGGATGATGACGACCGGCTGGCTGAACGAGCTCAGGTCCTCGATGAAGGTCGGCTGCTTCTTCTTCATCCGGATGATGAAGGTGAACTTGTCCGGCGCCTCCCACTTGTCGACGTTGACCAGGAACCCGCGCTCGTTGGCGATCTTGTGGTAGCGGTCGAACGACGCCACCACGTCGGCCGAGGTCATGTCCTTGCCGTTGTGGAACTTGATGCCCTGGCGGATCTTGAAGGTGTAGCTGAGCCCGTCCGGCGTCTCCGTCATCGACTCGGCGAGGTCGAGGATCGGCTGGTTGGTCTCGTCGCGCGTCATCAGCGGCTCGAAGATGTTCGAGACGACGTTGCGGGTCGAGATGGTCTGCGAGGCGTACTGGTCGAGGCTGTTGACCTTGGCCTCGCCGGCGAACACCAGGTCGCCGCCCTTCTTCGCGCAGGTGAACGGCGCCGCCATCGCCGATCCCGCGAATCCAAGAAGCCCAACCGCGAGGCCCAATTGCACGACGTGTCTCTTTTGCATGGTCACTCCCCTTCGTTGTCGCCTTGTCATGGAAGCTCGACCGGCGTCGCCGGCCGGCCGGTGCGGAAGAAGCTCTCGATGTTGGCGATGACGCCAGCATAGCACGCGGCCCAGGTCTCGTTCGTGCCGCCGGCGAGGTGCGGCGTCAGCACGACGTTGTCCAGCGCCAGCAGCCGCGGCGGGACCTGCGGTTCGTTCTCGAACACGTCGAGGCCGGCGCCGGCGATGGTTCCCGCCTCGAGCGCCTGGACCAGCGCCGCCTCGTCGATCACCGCGCCGCGGGCGATGTTGACGACCACGCCCTCGCGGCCCAGCGCCTGCAGCACGCGTGCGTCGACGCGGTGTCGCGTCTCGGGCGTCAGCGGGCACGCGACGACCAGGTAGTCGCTCCATGCCGCCAGCGCCGCGACGTCGTCGAAATAGCGGTAGGGCAGATCGGACCGCCTGGCCCGATTGTGGTAAGCGATTTCAAGATCGAACCCGAGAGAGCGCCGCGCGATCGCGGCGCCGATCCGCCCGAGGCCGAAGATGCCGAGTCGCCGGCCGCTGAAACGCGGCGCCAGTGGAAACCGTCCCTGCGGCCACTTGCCGTCGCGCACATGGCGATCGGCGGCCAGCACGCGCCGCTGCACGGCAATCAACAGCCCCATCGCCAGGTCGGCGACACAGGCGTCCGTCAGGCCGGGCGTGTTGGCGAGCTGGATGCCGCGCCGGCCGAGCGCCGCCGTGTCGACATAGTCGTAGCCAGCGCCGAGCACCGCGACGAGGCGCAGCCCCGGCGATCGATCGAGCAGCGTGTCGTCGATGCGCGTGCCGACCGTGACCAGCACCTCGGCCTGCGGGTCGAACGCCTCGGGGGCGCGATGCAGCGTGAAGCGGGCGGCCAGCGCCCGCGCGAAGGGATCGCCCAGCCCCAGACCGTTGATCGAGGGCAGCATGGCCGCGGGCGATGGACCGAGGCTAGCGACCGCGCTCATCCGGCACGGCGGCGGCGCCGAGACGCGCGGCGCTTCGGTCGCTTGAACCCGACATTCGTATTGGCTCCCCGTTCCTTGCGTATCCTAAGCACAGAGCAAAGCACATGCCAAGCCTCGCGCATGCGCGCTATTGTGAAGTGGCGCTTGACGCTGTCTTTGCGCGATGGAAAGACTGACGCCGATGCGCCACGATCACCAGAGCCTGCGCCGCGCCACCACGAGCATGCTCATGGCGATGGGCAGCCGCGAGCCCGAGGCGAAGGCCGTCGCCGATCATCTGGTCGACGCCAACCTCGCCGGGCACGACAGCCACGGCGTCGGCATGCTGCCGCACTACGTGCGCAACTTCAAAGCCGGCACGCTCGTACCCAACCAGTCGCCCACGATCCTCAGCAACAACGCGCAGTTCGCCGTCTGGGACGGACGCAACGGCTATGGCCAGGTGATCGCGCGCGACGCGATGGAATGGGCGATCGGCGTCGCGCGCGGCAACGGCGTCGCCGTCCACGGCCTGCGCAACACGCATCACATCGGCCGCGTCGGCGCCTATGGCGAGCAGGCGGCGAAAGCCGGCCTGCTGTCGGTGCATTTCGTCAACGGCAATTCCGGCCCGCCGAAGGTCACGCCGTTCCGCGGCCGCGAAGGCCGCATGTCGACCAATCCCATCTGCATCGCCGTGCCCGGTACGGCGGCGACCGATCCGATCATCCTCGATTTCGCCACCAGCCGCATCGCGCTGGGCAAGGTGCGCGTCGCCTACAACGAGGGAAAGAAGGTGGTCGAGGGCGCCCTGATCGACGCAAACGGCGCGCCGACCACGGATCCCGCGGTCATCTACGAGCCGCCGATCGGCGCGGTGACGCCGTTCGGCGAGCACAAGGGCTATGGCCTCGCGCTGATCGCCGAGCTCTTGGCCGGCGCGATCGTCGGCTCCGGCACGATCCAGCCGGCCAACCCGCGCGATCGCGGCATCGTCAACGGCATGCTGACCGTGGTGATCGACCCGGAGCGCATGACGACGCGCGCCTTCGTCGAGGCCGAGATCGACGCCCTGATCGCCTATATGAAGCAGACGCGTGCGGCCGACCCCGCCCTGCCCGTCCTGGTGCCGGGCGAGCCGGAGCGGATCGCCCGGGCCGAGCGCGTGGCAAAGGGCATCGACATCGACGCCACGACCTGGCGCGAGATCCAGGACGCCGCCGCCAGCGTCAGCGCCCGGTTCGACGTCGCATGAGCCCCGGCAAATCGACGGTCGGCGGCATCGATCCGAAGCGCACCGACCTCGCGGCCGAATACCGCGCGCGTCCCTTCGGCCGCCACAGCCCCGAGCTGCAGGCCCTGCTCAACGTCATGCGCCGCGCCGAGAACTGCGAGGATCTTATCCTGGTTTCGATCGAGCCGGGAAAGTGGGTGCTCGGCCAGCGCCTGCCCGACGGCCAGCCGCCGCGCCTGTTCACCGACGAGGTCTTCACGCGGCTCGAGGACGGCGAATGGGCCGCCTTCAAGCGGCGCTGGCGCGCCCTGAGCGGGCAGGAACTGAAGCTGCCATGACCACTCCGACGCCGAGCGGCCCGGGCGTCGTCGGCTATGTCGACCGACTCTACGCCCATCCGGGCGACGAGGTGACGCTGCGCGTCAGCGTGCTGGATCCGGCGCGGCGCTACCGCGCCCAGCTCGTGCGGCTGATCTGCGGCGAGACCGGACCGAAGGGCCCGGGCCTCAAGGAGGAACCCGTCGCGATCGACGCGCTCGCGGACGAGCACCGCGGCGAGGCGCAGCCGACCGGCATCGGCTCCTACGCCGTGGTCGACGGCCTGCCGGCGCTTGGGAGCATCGCGCTGTCGGTGGAGGTCTGGCCAACCCTGCCCGGCCGCGGCGTGCAGGCGCTGCTGTCGCTCGGCGCCGTTCGCCTGGTGCTGGACGAGGCCGGCGCCGTCGCGCTCGTCGTCGGCGACGACATCGTGACGACCGGACGGAAGCTGCGGACGCGCTGGTGGTACCGCGTCGACGCGCGCTACGACGTCGCGACCGGCGCCGTGACGCTCGGCGTCAAGCCCGCCGCGGGCTTCCACGACGAGCAGCCGGTCGAGGTCACTGGCCGCGCGCGCCCGGGGATCAAGGCCGAAGGGCCGCTGCTGATGGCGGCCGCGCCGTCGCCCGCCGGCGCGCGCGACCATTACTACGGCAAGCTCGAGGCGCCGGCCTTGAGCTCCGGGACTCTCGAGGCGCGCTGGGATTTCTCGCGCGGCATCGACACGACTTGGATCGAGGACCTCTCGCCCGCCGCCCTGCACGGCCGCACCGTCAACGCGCCGAAGCGGGCGGTCACCGGTGCCACGTGGGACGGCACGGTGCATTGCTGGAAGCAGAATCCGTCGCATTACGGCGCGATCCATTTCCACGGCGACGACCTGGCCGACGCGCACTGGAAGGAAAGCCTGCGCTTCCGCCTGCCCGCCTCGCTGCGCAGCGGCTTCTACGCGGTGAAGCTGCTTGCATCGGGCCCCGCCTTCTACGTGGGCTTCATCGTCAGCCCCGCTCCCGGCGCGAAGCGCGCGCGGCTCGCGGTCCAGGCCTCGACCGTGACCTATCTCGCCTATGCCAACTACCGAAGGCGCATGACGCCGGGACCGTTCGAGCTGTCCATGGGCGCGCTGCCGACGGTGGACATGACCGACGTCATGCTGGCCGGGCACAAGGAGTTCGGCAGCTCGACCTACGACGTGCATCGCGACGGGTTCGGCGTCGCGCACGCGACTGCGCGCCGGCCGCTGTTCAACTTCCGGCCGACCGGGCGGTTCTGGAACTTCAACATGGACCTCTGCCTGATCGACTGGCTCGACCGGCAGGGCATCGCGTACGACGTGATCAGCGACCACGAGCTGCAGGAGAAGGGCGCGGCGCTGCTCAAGCCCTATGGCTGCGTCATGTCCGGCAGCCATCCCGAGTACTACACGCTGGAGATGCTGCGCGCGACCGAGGCCTATCTCGCCGGCGGCGGCCGGTTCATGTACATGGGCGGCAACGGCTTCTACTGGCGCGTGACCTTCCCGCCGGCGCATCCCGACATGATCGAGCTGCGCCGCGCCGAGGACGGCACGCGCGCCTGGGAGGAGATGCCCGGGCAGTACTACCACGCGACCGGCGAGCTCGGCGGCCTGTGGCGCCGGATCGGCCGGCCGCCCAACGCGCTGGTCGGCATCGGCTTCATCGCCCAGGGCTTCGACGCCTCGACCTACTACCGCCGCACCGCGGCCGCGCGCGACCCACGCGCCGCGTTCCTGTTCAAGGGCATCGAGGACGAGATCCTCGGCGATTTCGGCGCCTGGGGCGACGGCGCGGCCGGGCTCGAGATCGACTGCTACGACCAGCGCCTCGGCTCGCCGCCGCACGCGCTGGTGGTCGCCTCGTCCGAGAACCACTCCAACGCCTTCCTGCTGGTGAACGAGGAGATGCTGTCGAACACGCACGGCGTCGACGGCACGCTCAACCCGCGCGTCAAGGCCGACATCGTGTTCTTCGAGACCGCGGGCGGCGGCGCCGTGCTGTCGACCGGCGCCATCAGCTTCGTCGCCAGCCTGGCGCACAACGACTACGACAACAACGTGTCGCGCCTGATCCGCAACGCCGTCGACCGCTTCCTCGACCCGGCGCCGTTCAAGGTGCCCGACGCCTAGCTGCGATAGTCGGTCCCGAGATGGAACAGGCAGTCGCCGCGCTCGGTGCGGCCGGGGATGCGCTTGCACAGGACCATGCCGTCCCGCTCGAAGCGCACGACCTCCGGCTCGCGCCAGGGCGTGTGCGAGAAATGGATCGCGGCGGCGGGCTGGCCGGCCTTGACCGTGTCGCCCAGTTCGACCAGCGGCTCGAACACGCCGCCGTTCTCGGGCGTGTAGACGTAGTAGTCGGGCCCGCCAACCTCCATCAGCCGCGTCCCGGGCGACTTCTCGACCTTCACGTCGGGCACGACCCCCAGATGCTTGAGGAGGCGGCGCACGCCTGCGCCGGCGATCTTCAGCGCCGCCGGCGTGACCGTGCCGCTGCCGCCCATCTCGGTGCCGAGCGCGATGGCGCCCCGCCGCGCCGCGGAGGCGCCCAGCGTCTGGTCGGCGCCCATCGGCCGGTTCGAGACATAGCCGATCGGCGCGCCGAACACGTCGAGCAACTCCAGAACCCGCTTGTTGCGTTCGGTCGCGCCCGGCACGACCGTGCCGAGCGCGCTCGGCACGTACATCAGCGAGCTGCCGCCCGAGTGCAGGTCGAAGGCGTAGTTGCACTGGGTCAGGATCACGCTGTCGATGTAATGCGCGATCACCTTGGTCGGCGTGCCGTCCGGGTCGCCGGGGAAGGAGCGGTTCAGGTTGCCGCCGTCGATCGGCGAGGTGCGCCGGCCGGCCATCGCCGCCGGGAAGTTCGCCGCGGGCAGGAAGATGATCCGCCCCTGCACCATGGCCGGCTCGAGCTCGCGGATCAGCTTCATCAGCGTGACCTGGCCCTCGTACTCGTCGCCGTGGTTGCCCGAGCTCAGGAGCACGGTCGGCCCGCTGCCGTTCTTGATGCAGACGATCGGGATCGGGATCCAGCCATAGGCCGATTCGTGCACCGAATGCGGCAGGCGCAGGAACCCCGTCTGCCTGCCGCTCTTGTCGTAGTCGATCGTGGCCGTGATGCGCGAGGCAGCCATGGGCGGTTGTTGTCTCTCTTCTTGGTGGGGAAGCCGTTGATCGGGCATGGGCGGTCCTTGGTTCAGCTCGCGTAGTCCGGTTCCTCGCGGTCGAGGATGCGCCGCCACGCGTCGAGGTGCAGCCGCGAATCGTAGTAGTCGCCGAAGGCTGTGCGGTGATGCCGGCGCAGCGCGTCGGGCTGGCGCCGCAGCGTGCCGCCTGCCATGCGCGCGGTCATCTGGTACATGCAGGTGCGTTCGGCCATGTAGAGCTCGTCGAAGGCGTCGTGCACGGTCGGGCCCACGACGGTGACGCCGTGGTTGGCCATCACCATGATGGTCTTGTCGCCCATGACGCGCGCGATGCGGTCGCCTTCCGAGTTGTCGTGCACCGGCCCGTGCGCCTCGTCGTCGTAGACGATGCGGTCGTAGAGCATGAGGTCGTTGTGGTGCGACAGTTGCATCCGGCCGCCTTCCATCAGCGACAGCGCGGTCAGATAGTGCGGATGGGCGTGCATCACGCATATGGCCTGCGGATGCGCCAGGTGGATGCGCGTGTGGATGTGGAACGCGACCTTGCGCAGCTCGCCCCGCCCGCGCACGACGTTGCCGTCGAGGTCGCAGACGATCAGCTTGCTGGCGGTGATCTCCTGAAACAGCAGCCCGCGCGGGTTGATGAGGAACAGCGTATCGGAGCCCGGCAGCATCAGGCTGTGGTGGTTGCCGATATGCTCGTTCATGCCGAGCCGCGCCTGCACGCGGAACGACGCCGCGAGGTCGCAACGCAGCTGCCACTCCACGTCCTCGGCCTGCCTCACCTCGCGCAACGCGGTCATGATCGATCGCCCCCGTCCCCTATTTGCGGTCGCCGAAGCTTGGCACGGGACCGCGGCAGTTGCAAAGGACGTGCATTGCTGTCGCCTGCCGTACCGCGGCCATGGAAGAGGGCCGTCGGCGGTCATTTGGACGGCGGGTGCACCAACACTGCTTCCACGAAATTGTCGGGACGGCCGCCAGTGCAAGCTCCGCGAGCGAGGCCCCAACGGATAAGGCCATCAAATTGTCGTGCTTGTTACCGCCTGCCCCCCGCGAATGCCCTTGACGTCTCAGGGGACCGACTCTAAGAGCGAGAGCATGGTGTCCTGCCTAGCATCGCATCGATGGCCCTGCGCTTCGTCGCGCGTGTGCAAACCGGCATGGATGCTCCTTGCCGGGCTGGTCGTCGCGCTCCTCATGGCGTTCACGGCCATTCCCGCGGCGTACGCGCATGGCAGCGCCCATCAAGACCGTGAGACAGCGGCGCGCGACCGAAACGACACCGCGACCATGCCGGCGGACGAAGCGCAGGTTCGAGCCCCGGTCGCGCCGGCAATGGCAAGCGATCATACGCCGCACGGAGACTCCGGTTGCGCGCACGAGCCGCTCCACGCCTATTGCACTGGGGGAAGCGCCAGTTGCGTGGCGCCGGGGGAACAGGGCATCGCTGCGGTTGACGCCGACGTGTCCATCCTGTTGAGCCGCCTGGTCGAAGGCGCAGCCGGCCTGTTCCCGCCACCGCTCGACCGTCCGCCACGCTGATCCGACGTCAGTCGTTTGCGGACCGTGCCCCCTGTCGGCGCGTTCCGTCGCGTTACGTGCGTGCGGAGCAGTCATGAAGCCCTCAATACGCCCCGGCATGCCGCCGGCGCGGAATCCCGGCATCGCGATCGCCGCCCTGACATCGCTGCTGCCGTGCTTGCTGGCCGCCATGCCGTTTGCCCGGGCGGCCGACCCGAGCGATCCCGGCGCGCCCGCGCCCGGCATCATCTATCGCTCGGCATTCGACGGCTACGAAGGCTGGCGGGACGGCCCCAAAGCCTCGTGGCGCGACGCCAACGACGCCGTGGGGCGCCTTGGCGGCCATATGGGTCACCTCGAGGAAGCACCGGCCGGCGAGCGACCGGCCGGCGAGCAGGCGCCGACCGGCCAGACGCCCGGCGACGCACAACACCAGCATCACAAGCCCTGAGGGAGCGTCCATGACAGCCATCCGACGCAAGCTCGGTGCGGTCGCGGTCGGCGTGCTGACGCTCGGCCTCACGGCCTGCGCCTCGACCTTCCGCGACGAGGCCATCGAGGAAGTCGCCGCGACGACCCGCCCGACCACGGGCATCGCCGCCACCTACGCCACCTCGGAAAAGGAGCGCGAGGCGCTCCGAGAGCAGGCGCGCGCGCTGCTGGCCCAGCCGCTCGGCATGGATGAGGCGATCAAGGTCGCGCTCTTGAACAACCGCGGCCTGCAGGCTTCCTTCGCCGAGCTCGGCATCGCGGCCGCGGACCTTGCCGCTGCCAGCCGGCCACCCAACCCGGGCTTCTCCTATTCGAAGATCATGGGCAGCGGCGAGCTCGAGATCGAGCGCCATGTCTCGGTCAACGTCCTCGGGTTCCTCGTGTTTCCCATCAACTACCTGATCGAGCAGCGGCGCTTCGAGCAGTCGAAGCTGCGGGCTGCCGGCGACGTGCTGCAGCTAGCGGCCGAGACGCGGCGCGCCTGGATCAAGGCCGTGGCGGCCGAGCAGATCGCCGCCTTCGTCGCGCAGGCGAAGGACGCGGCCGAGGCGCAGGCCTTGCTGGGGCGCCAGATGCGGCAGGTCGGCAATTTCAGCGCGCTGGACGCCGCGCGCCAGCAGGCCTTCTATGCCGAGTCGGCCGGCCTGCTGGCACGGGCGCGCCTGCATGCCGCGAGCGAGCGCGAGGCGCTGACGCGGCTCCTGGGCCTTTGGGGCGAGAACGTCGCGTTCACCCTGCCGCCGCGCCTGCCGGACCTGCCGGACCGGATCGAAGAGGCGGCCGACATCGAGGCGCGCGCCGTCGCCACCCGCTACGACATCCAGGTCGCGAAATCCGACACGGATGCGCTGCGCAAGTCGCTCGACCTTTCGCGCGCGACGCGCTTCGTCAATGTGCTGGAAGCCGGCTACCTGTCGAAAACCGAGCGTGCCGGCGTGTCGCAAAAGGGCTTCGAGGTCTCGTTCGAAGTGCCGATCTTCGACCTCGGCGACGCGCGCGCGTCGCGCGCGGAACAGACCTACATGCAGTCGGTGAACCGTCTGGCAGCGCTCGCCATCAACACCCGGTCCGAGGCGCGCACCGCCTTCGTGTCGTATCGCACCGCCTACGACATCGCGCGCCACTATCGCGACGAGGTCGTGCCGCTGCGCAAGCGCATCTCGGAAGAGCTGCTGCTCCGGTACAACGGCATGCTGGTGAGCGTATTCGAGCTGCTGACCGACGCCCGCGAGCAGATCGGCGTCGTGGTCGCGGCGATCGAGGCCGCGCGCGATTTCCGCCTCGCCGAAACCGACCTGCAGTTCGTGACGTTGATCGGCGGCGCGCCCGAGGCATCCCGGCCCTTGCGCAGCGTCGCCGCCGGTGCCGGCCTGTCCGTGCCGGCGCATTGAGCAAGGAAGGAATCCCGCCATGATGACCCGCCGAACCATCCTGTCCGCCGGCGCCGCCGCCCTCGGCGCCGGGCTCGTGGCCCGTTCCTCGCTCGCCGCCTTGCCGGATCCCGCCTATCCGGCGCGCGGTCCCGCCACGCAGGTGCCGCCGCCGCCGCCGAACGGCCGCCCCTTCAACCCGATCGTCACCCTGAACGGCTGGTCGGCGCCCTGGCGGGTGAACAACGGCTGGAAGGAGTTCCATCTCGTGGCCGAGCCGGTCGTGCGCGAGCTTGCGCCCGGCATGAAGGCGAATCTCTGGGGCTACAACGGCGAAAGCCCGGGTCCGACGATCGAAGCCGTCGAGGGTGACAGGGTCCGCATCTTCGTCACCAACCGCCTGCCCGAGCACACGACGATCCACTGGCACGGCATGCTGCTGCCGTCGGGCATGGACGGCGTCGGCGGCCTGACGCAGCCGCAGATTCCCGTCGGAAAGACCTACGTCTACGAGTTCGAGCTGAAGAAGAGCGGGACCTTCATGTATCACCCGCACGCCGACGAGATGGTGCAGATGGCGATGGGCATGATGGGCCTGTTCATCGTGCATCCGCGCGATCCGGCGCAGTTCCGCGTCGATCGAGACTTCGGCTTCCTCGTCAACGCCTACGACATCAAGCCCGGCGCGGCGACGCCGACGACCGCGACCATGCTCGACTTCAATCTGTGGTCGTTCAACAGCCGCGTCTTCCCGGGCATCGATCATCTGGTCATTCGGCGCGGCGATCGCGTGCGCGTGCGCATGGGCAACCTGACCATGACCAACCATCCGATCCACATGCACGGCTACCACTTCAGCGTCACATGCACCGACGGCGGCTGGGTGCCGCCTTCGGCCCGCTGGCCCGAGACGACGATCGACATGCCGGTCGGCTCGATGCGCGCCTTCGAATTCGACGCCGACGTGGCCGGCGACTGGGCGCTGCACTGCCACAAGTCCCACCACACGATGAACGCGATGGGCCACGACGTGCCCAACATGATCGGTGTCGACCATCGCAAGGTCGCCAAGAGGATCACCACGCTCGTGCCCGACTACATGCTGATGGGCGAGCGCGGCATGGCCGACATGGGCGAGATGGAAATGCCTTTGCCCGAGAACACGCTGCCGATGATGACCGGGACCGGCCCGTTCGGGCCGATCGAGATGGGCGGCATGTTCACGGTGGTCAAGGTCAGGGAAGGGCTTGCGCGCGGCGACTACAGGGACCCGGGCTGGTACAGCCACCCGAAGGGAACCGTCGCCTATGAGTGGAAAGCATAACGCCCAACAGGAATGGGAGACTCGATCTCATGAAGTTCACTGCGATGCTTGTCGCCTCGGTCGCTCTCGGCTGGTTTGACGCCGCCTGGGCGCACGGGCCGGAGCCGCACGCCAAGATGGGACCGGCGCCCACTCCCGCCAAGCCGGGCCATGGCGAAGCGCTCGGCGAGCCGGGCGACCCGAAGGCGCCGGCGCGGACAATCCGGATCGTGATGAACGACGAGTTCCGCTTCGTGCCGGACCGGGTGAGCATCCGCGCCGGCGAAACGATCCGCTTCCAATTGCGGAATGTCGGCGCCCAGAAGCACGAAATGGTGCTGGGGACGCTGGACGAACTGGCCGAGCACGCCGAGGAGATGCAGCGCTTTCCGGAGATGGAGCACGACGACCCGAACGCGGCCAGCGCCGAGGGCGGCGGAACGAGCACGCTGGTCTGGAAATTCACCAGGCCGGGAAGGTTCTACTTCGGCTGCCTGATCCCCGGCCATTTCGAGGCCGGGATGAAAGGCGAAATCATCGTCACCGAGAAGAACGTCGGAGGCTGACGTGAAGCGTCGACTGCACACCCTCGCCGCCGCATTCCTCATCGCCATGGGAACGGCCGGCGCGACGCCCCCGGCGCTTGCCCAGGCCGAATCCGGCCGCGGCGAGGGCGAAGTGCGCAAGATTGACCGCGAGCAGGCCAAGATCACGCTGCGGCACGGACCCATCCCGGAGATGAAGATGTCGGCCATGACCATGGTGTTCCGGGTGAAGGACCCGAAGCTGCTGGACGCCGTGAAGGAAGGGCAGCAGGTGAGATTCGCGCTGATCCGCGAGAAGGGCGCATTCTGGCTCGAGTCGGTCGAGCCCAAATAGCCGCCGGAAGCCTCCGCGCCATCGGCGGCTGCCGCCCAGTTGCTTGGCAACGCCCGGTTTTTCCGGCTCTGTGTCGCGGGAAAGCCCGGGATCAGCGCGCCTGAGGCTTGGCTCGCAGCGATGTGAACTGATCTGCGTCAATTACTCCTTTAGGGAATGACGGCAAGGTATGACCATGTCGCGCGTGCTGCGAACGATCCTGTTCGTGCTCACCATGCTGGTGCCCTTGACGGTGTCGGGAGGCGCCGAGGTCGTATGCTCTTCGGGTACGCCCGCCATCGGCCATGAGCAGGTTTCGCTGGTGCCGATGGAAGACGGTTGCGCCGGCATGCCGTGCATGGCGGACTGCAGCTACGCGGCCTGCGCCGTGAGCGCCTGCTCGCTGCAGCACGTCGGCCTCGCGACCGACACGATGCCGCTCGTTGCGACCATCCCCACGGCCATCGCCGACGCCGAAGCAATTTCGGACGGACAGCGCCTCCTGCCCGACAAGCCGCCTCCGCGCGCTTAGAGCCCCCAGACCGACCGACGCGGCCGGCCCTCCGGGTCGCGCCTTCGGCATGTTCCTTCGCGGCGTGTGCCGCGAGAGTAGCCGGGTGCCCCCGACAAGACGGGCGCCCGGCCGATGATGGGTGGCAAGTATGTCCACAAACGAGTCGAGCACGGATTCCTCCCGGGCCGCCGGCTTGGCGCGCCGCGGCGCCGCGGTCGCCCTGGCGCTGGCGGCGGTCGCAACCGCCGGAGCCGCCGGATTCTGGCTGGGCCAGGGCCGTTCGCTTGAAGCCCTGTGGCCACGGCAGCTGGCCGGCGCGGCCGTCGCGTCGGGCGGCGACGCGAGCGCCGCGCCTGGGGCACCGTCCGGGTCCCGCGCCACGCCCGAAACGGCGGGCGGCAGGCGCATCCTCTACTACCGCAACCCGATGGGCCTGCCCGACACGTCGCCGACACCCAAGAAGGACTGGATGGGCATGGACTACATCGCCGTCCACGAGGGCGAGGAGCCGGAGGACGGCTCGATTGTGAAGGTAAGCCTCGACCGCGTGCAGCGCAGCGGCGTGCGCACGGGGAAGGTGGAGCGGCGCGTGCTGGCGACGCCCGTGCGCGTGCCGGGCACGGTCAAGCTCGACGAGCGACGCATCAAGTCGGTGACGCTGCGCTTCGACGGCTTCATCGAGGAGCTGTTCGTCAACGCGACCGGCCAGAGCGTGAAGGCCGGCCAGCCGCTGTTCCGCGTCTACAGCGCGCAGCTGCAGCAGGCGCAGGTGGACCTGATCGTCGCGACGCGCGAGCACAAGGCGCGCGGCGGCACCGGCGGCGACGCCGATCCGTCCATCCCCAATTCGATGATAGAGGGACCGATGCAGCGGCTGCGCAATCTCGACCTGCCCGAGGCTCGCATCCGCGAGGTGCGCGCGACCGGTGCCAACCCGCGCACGATCGACTGGCCGTCGCCGATGAGCGGGATCGTGCTGGAGAAGAAGGTGATCGACGGCCAGCGCGCGGCGATGGGCAGCGAGCTCTATCGCATCGCCGACCTCGGCACCGTCTGGGTCATCGCCGAGGTGCCGGAGCAGGAGCTGCCGCAGGTGCGGATCGGCGATCGCGCCACCGCCGTCTTCCTGGCGCTGCCGGGCGAGGAGCGCGAAGGCAAGGTCACCTTCGTCTACCCCGACCTCAAGCCCGAGACGCGCACCGCGCGCGTGCGCATCGAGCTGCCTAATCCCGATCTGATGCTCAAGACCGACATGTTCGCCCACGTGACGATCGGCGCCGGCGGCAGCGGCGCCGCCGTGATCGCGGCACCCGACAGCGCGGTGATCGACAGCGGCATGCGGCAGGTCGTGCTGGTCGCCCGGGGCGAAGGCCGCTTCGAGCCGCGCGCGGTCAAAATCGGCCGGCGCGGCGAGGGCATGGTCGAGGTCATCGAAGGCCTGGCCGAGGGCGAAGAGGTCGTCACCAGCGCCACCTTCCTGATCGACGCCGAAAGCAACCTCAAGGCCGCGCTCCAGGCCTTCACGTCGCCACCGCCCGCGGCGAACGGGGAGCAGCAGCCATGATCGCCGCCGTCATCCGCTGGTCGGCCCGGAACGTCTTCCTGGTCCTGGTCGCGACCGTCTTGCTGGTGGCCGCCGGCCTCTATTCCGTGACGCGCGTGCCGCTCGACGCGATCCCCGACCTCTCCGACGTCCAGGTGATCGTCTACACCGAGTACCCGGGCCAGGCGCCGCAGGTGGTCGAGGACCAGGTCACCTATCCGCTGACCACGGCGCTGCTCAGCGTGCCCAAGTCGCGCGTGGTGCGCGGCTTCTCCTATTTCGGCGTCTCGTTCGTGTACGTGATCTTCGCCGAGGGCACGGACCTCTACTGGGCGCGCTCGCGCGTGCTCGAGTACCTGAACTCGGCGGCGCGCCGGCTGCCGGCCGGCGTGACGCCGTCGCTCGGCCCCGATGCCACCGGGGTCGGCTGGGTCTACCAGTACGTCGTGCGCGGCGCCCAGCGCAGCCTGGCCGAGCTGCGCTCGCTGCAGGACTGGCACATCCGCTATGGCCTGGCCAAGGCCGAAGGCGTCGCCGAGATCGCCAGCGTCGGCGGTTTCGTCAAGCAGTACAGCGTCGTGATCGATCCGCACCGGCTGCAGATGCTGCGCGTGCCGCTGGCGCGCGTGCGCGAAGCGCTGCGCCAGAGCAACCTCGATGTCGGCGGCCGCACGGTCGAGCTGGCCGAGACCGAGTTCGCCGTGCGCGGACGCGGCTACCTGAAGGGCGTCGCCGACCTCGAGCAGGTCGTGGTGAAGAGCGACGGCGGCGTGCCGGTGCTGCTGCGCGACGTCGCCCGCATCGAGCTGACGCCGGACGAGCGGCGCGGCATCGCCGAGCTGGACGGCGAGGGCGAGGTCGTCTCCGGCATCGCGCTGCAGCGCTACGGCGAGAACGCCCTGTCGGTGATCGCGAGCGTCAAGGAGAAGCTGGCCGACATCGCCGCGAGCCTGCCGCGCGGGATCGAGATCGAGGCGGTCTACGACCGGTCGGACCTGATCCTGCGCGCGATCGACACGCTCAAGGCGACGCTGATCGAGGAAAGCGCGATCGTCGCCCTGGTCTGCGTGCTGTTCCTGCTGCACGTGCGCAGCGCGCTGGTCGCCATCATCACCCTGCCGGTCGGCGTGCTGATCGCCTTCATCTGCATGCGCTGGCTGGGCCTGAGCTCGAACATCATGAGCCTGGGCGGCATCGCGATCGCCGTCGGCGCCATGGTCGACGCCGCGATCGTCATGATCGAGAACGCGCACAAGCACCTGGAGCGCGCGCGGCCCGAGCAGAACCGCACGGAGGTCCTGATCGCGGCTGCCGTCGAGGTCGGCCCGGCCCTGTTCTTCAGCCTCCTGATCATCACCGTGTCGTTCCTGCCGATCTTCGCGCTGGAAGCGCAGGAAGGCCGCCTGTTCAAGCCGCTGGCCTATACCAAGACCTTCGCCATGGCGGCGGCGGCGCTCTTGTCGGTGACGCTCGTGCCGGCGCTCATGATCCTGTTTGTGCGCGGCCGCATCCTGCCGGAGCGCCGCAATCCGCTGAACCGCCTGCTGATCTGGCTGTACCGCCCGCTCATCCGCATGGTGCTGCGCGCCAAGATGCTTACGGTGCTGGTCGCGCTCGTTGTGCTCGGAGCCAGCGCCTGGCCGGCCCTGAAACTCGGCGCCGAGTTCATGCCCAACCTGAACGAGGGCACGCTGCTCTACATGCCGACGACCCTGCCGGGGCTTTCGGTCACCAAGGCCGCCGAGCTGGCGCAGACGCAGGACAAGATCATCAAGTCCTTCCCCGAGGTCGCCTCGGTCATGGCCAAGGCGGGTCGCGCCAGCACCGCGACCGACCCGGCCCCGATCGAGATGTTCGAGACGGTGATCAACCTGAAGCCGGAAGCCGAATGGCGCCCCGCCATGACGATCGACAAGCTGATCGCCGAGATGGATAGGGCGCTGCAGTTTCCCGGCGTCTCCAACGCCTGGACCATGCCGATCAAGGCGCGCATCGACATGCTGTCGACCGGCATCCGCACGCCGGTCGGCGTCAAGCTGTTCGGCACCGACCTCGCCGAGATGGAGCGCCTGGCCCGGCAGGTCGAAGCGGCGATCCGCACCGTCCCAGGCACCAGCAGCGCCTTCGCCGAGCGGGTGATCGGCGGCTATTACCTCAACATCGACCCCGACCGGGCGCAGCTCGCGCGCTACGGGCTGATGGTCGGCGACCTCCAGGACACGATCGCCATGGCGCTCGGCGCCGAGCCGGTGACCACCACGGTCGAGGGGCGCGAGCGCTACACCGTCAGCATCCGCTACCCGCGCGACCTGCGCAGCGACCCGCGCGCGATCGCGACGCAGGTCCTCGTTCCGCTGCCGAACGGCGGCGCGGTACCGCTCGGCCAGGTGGCCAAGGTCGGCTTGGCGCAGGGTCCGGCCAGCATCCGCACCGAGAACGCGCAGCTTGCGGTCTATATCTATGTCGACCTGCGCGGGCGCGACCTCGGCGGCTACGTCGCCGACACGCAGAAGGCGGTGGCCGCAACGGTCAAGTTCCCGCCCGGCTACTACGTCGCCTGGAGCGGCCAGTTCGAGTACCTCGAGCGCGCCAAGGCGCGGCTGGTGATCGTGGTGCCGTTCACGCTGCTGATCATCTTCCTGCTGCTGTATCTCAATTTCCGCCGTGTGCCCGAGACGCTGATCGTCATGCTGTCCCTGCCCTTCGCGCTGGTCGGCGGGCTGTGGCTGATGTGGTGGCTCGGGTTCAATCTATCGGTGGCCGTCGCAGTCGGCTTCATCGCGCTGGCCGGCGTCGCGGCAGAGACCGGCGTGGTGATGCTGATCTACCTCGATCACGCCTGGAACGATCGCTTGGCCCATTGCGAGATCGAAGGCCGCAGCCCCACCGCAGCCGACCTCCGCGAGGCGATCATGGTCGGTGCGGTCGAGCGCGTACGGCCAAAGATGATGACGGTCGCGGCGATCACCGCCGGGCTGCTGCCGATCCTGTGGAGCCAGGGCGCCGGCTCGGAGGTCATGCAGCGCATCGCCGTGCCGATGATCGGCGGCATGGCGTCGTCGACCCTGCTGACGCTGCTGGTTATCCCGGCGATCTACGGGCTCGTGAAGGCGCGTGGACTCAAGCGGCAAGGCACCCTCTCGGCCCCGGTACCAGCGTATTAATACCGTCGAAGCGTCACGCATTTGCCTGTTGGCTGGCCCCGGGCCGACAGGCTAAAAGACCCCCCGGAAGGGCACCGTTCGTTCCGCAAGTGTGCCCGGCGCGTGCGGCATCTTCATCGTCGGGGGGACAGGTTTCGGCCATGCGGATCGTCAGTCTGGCGGGCTTCCTGTTCGCCTTTTGGCTCGTCCTGTCCGGGCACTACACGCCGGCGCTGGTCGCCGTCGGCGCCGTCTGCGCGGTCCTCTGCGCGCTCGCCGCCGTGCGCATGCGCACCGCCGACGCCGAGGGCCATCCGATCCACCTGTTCTTCGGCGCCCTCACCTACATTCCCTGGCTGATCCGGGAGATCGCAAAGTCGGCCTGGGCCGTCACCAAGATCGTCGTCGACCCCAGGCTGCCCATCTCGCCGACCATGACCGTGGTAAAGGCGAGCCAGCGGACGCCGCTCGGCGTCAACGTCTACGCCAATTCCATCACCCTGACCCCCGGCACCATCACGGTCGGCGTCAGCGGCAACGACCTGACCGTGCACGCACTGGTCCGGGACGGCGCGCTCGATCTCGAGGGCGGCGGCATGGATCGCCGCGTCAGCCGGTTCGAGGGCTCGGCCTGATGTTCGTCGCCGCAGCGCTGGCCGTGCTGGTGGCGCTGGCGCTCGCCGTCACCCGCGCCGTCAAGGGGCCGACCGTGTTCGACCGCGTCCTGGCGGCGAATTCGGTCGGCACGCTCGCCATCCTGCTGCTCGCCGTCGTCGGGTTCCTGACCGGGCGGCCCGAGTTCCTCGACATCGGCCTGACCTACGGGCTGCTCAACATCATCGGCACGCTCGCCGTGCTCAAGTTCTTCCGCCACGGCGACCTCGCCTACGACGTGGACGAGGAGCGGCAGTCCTGATGGCGCTGGTCGTCGACGTCCTGAGCTGGGCGCTGATCCTGGTCGGATCCTTCTTCACGATCGTCGGCGCCGTCGGCCTCGTGCGCATGCCCGAGCTCTTCACGCGCATGCACGCGGCCAGCATCACGGACACGCTGGGCGCCGCGTTCCTGATCCTGGGCATGATGCTCCAGGCGGGCGCGAGCCTGGTCGCCCTCAAGCTCCTCTTCCTGCTGGTGCTGTTCTTCTTCACCGGCCCGGTCGTGACGCATGCGCTCGCCCAGTCGGCGCTGCACGAGAAGGTCGAGCCGCTCCTGGCGGAGGACCGGCGGCAGCGCGCCCCGGCGTCCCCGAGCGACGACGGGAGGCGGCCATAGAAACCTTCGTCAATGCCGTACTGCTGACGCTGCTCGCCGTCGTCACGCTGGCCATCATCGGCCAGCGCAACCTGTTCGGCGCGGTGATCCTGAGCGGCGTGTACAGCTTCCTGATGGCGAGCGTCCTGATCGTGCTCGACGCCGTCGACGTCGCCATGACCGAGGCCTCGGTCGGCGCCGGCGTCTCGATGATCGTGCTGCTCGGCACGCTCCACCTGACCAGGACGATCGAGGTGCGGCCGTGGCGCCGCAGCTGGGCCCCGCTGGTCCTGGCGCTGGCCACGGGGCTCGCCATCGCCTGGGGCAGCTTCGTGCTGCCGCCCTTCGGCGTGCCCGATGCGGTGATCCACCAGCACGTGGCGCCCCGCTACCTGGCCGACACGGTCAAGGACACGCATGTGCCCAACGCGGTCACCTCGGTCCTGGCCGACTACCGCGGCTACGACACGCTGGGCGAGACGACCGTCATCTTCACGGCGGGGATCGGCGTCATGCTGCTGCTGCGCGGATCGCGGCGGCGCGGCGCGGCGGACGCGAAGGCGGAGCCGCCGCAATGAGGTCCAACCTGATCCTCAGGATCGGCACCAAGCTGATCCTGCCCTTCATCCTGCTGTTCGCGCTCTACGTGCAGTTCCACGGCGAGTACGGCCCCGGCGGCGGCTTCCAGGCCGGCGTCATCACCGCCGCCATGGTCATCCTGGTCGGCATCACCTTCGGCCTCGGCGCCGCCAAGCGCATCGCCCCGCCGGGACTCGTGCGGGCCATGGTGCCGCTCGGCGTGCTGATCTACGCCGGCACCGGCGTGCTGGGGCTGCTCCTGGGGAAGAACTTCCTCGACTACTCCGTGCTGTCGGCGAGCGATCCGGCGCACGGGCGCGGGCTCGGCATCTTCCTGGTCGAATGCGGCGTGCTGGTCACCGTGTCGAGCACGATGACCGCGCTGTTCTACGCCTTCGTCGAGCGGGGCCGCTGATGCAGGCGCTGCAGGGATTCTTCAGCCACTACAACTACGTCATCACCGTCTTCCTGATGGTCGCGGGTCTCTACATCGTCATCGCCCGCGGCAACATGGTGAAGAAGCTGATCGGCCTCGGCATCTTCCAGACCTCGGTCTACCTGCTCTACATCGAGCCCGGCAAGATCGTCGGCGGCACCGCGCCGATCATCGACCCCGCCTTCACGGTCTATTCGAACCCGCTGCCGCACGTGCTGATCCTCACCGCGATCGTCGTCGGCGTGGCGACGCTGGCGCTCGGCCTCGCGCTCGTCGTCCGCATCAACGAGGCGTACGGCACGATCGAGGAGGACGAGATCTTCGAGAAGGACGGCGATTCGTGAACTCGGTCGCCGCGCAGCTTCCCGCCCTGCAGGTCGTCGTCCCGCTGCTCGGCGCGGTCCTCGCCGGGTTCGCCCGGCGCGAGGCGACGGGCTTCGTGCTGGCGCTGGCGGTTTCCTGGCTGATGCCGGTGATCGCCGCTTGCCTGCTGTGGCAGGTGCTGCAGAGCGGCCCGATCTCCTATGCCATGGGCGGCTGGCCGCCGCCCTGGGGCATCGAGTACCGCGTCGACCTCCTGAACGCGTTCGTGCTGCTGCTGGTCGCCTCGGTCGCCGCCGCCATCATGCCGTTCGCGCGGCGCAGCGTCGCCTTCGAGGTCGACGAAGGGCGCCGGGCGTGGTTCTACTGCATGTACCTGTTGTGCCTGACCGGGCTGCTCGGCATCGCCATCACCGGCGACGCGTTCAACGCCTTCGTCTTCCTCGAGATCTCGTCGCTGTCGACCTATGTGCTGATCGCTCTGGGGCGCGACCGCCGCGCCCTGCTCTCGGCGTTCCAGTACCTCATCATGGGGACGATCGGCGCGACCTTCTACGTGATCGGCGTCGGCTTCCTCTACCTGGTGACCGGCAGCCTCAACATGGTCGACATCGCCCACCGGCTCGCCTCGGTGCCGCCCGAGCAGACGCTGGCGGTGGCCGTGGCGGTCGCGTTCCTCGCCGTCGGGATCAGCCTCAAGCTCGCGCTCTTCCCGCTGCACGTCTGGCTGCCGAACGCCTACGCCTACGCGCCGTCGCTGGCCGCGGCGTTCCTCGCCGGCACCGCGACCAAGGTCGCGATCTACCTGCTGGTGCGCTTCTTCGCCGTGATCCTCGCCGGTTCGCCCGCCTTCGGACCGCTGCAGCTCGCCGACGTCCTGCTGGTCCTGTCGCTCGCCGCCATGTTCGTCGCCTCGGCCATCGCCGTGTTCGAGGTCAACCTCAAGCGCATGCTCGCCTATTCGTCCCTGGCGCAGATCGGCTACATCACGCTCGGCATCGGGCTGGCCAACCAGGCCGGGCTGACCGGGGCGATCGTGCATCTGTTCAACCATGCGATCATGAAGGCCGCCCTGTTCCTGGCGCTCGGCGCCGTGTTCTTCCGCGTCGGCTCGGTCAAGCTGCACGACCTGGCGGGGATCGGGCCGAAGATGCCGTTGACCATGGCGGCCTTCGCGGTCGGAGGTTTCGCGCTGATCGGCACGCCGGGCACGTCCGGCTTCGTCTCGAAGTGGTATCTCGCCGTCGGCGCCTTCGGCCACAGCGGCTGGCTGCTGGTCCTCCTGATCGTGGCGAGCTCGATGATCGCCGTCGTCTATGTCGGCCGCGTCGTCGAGGTCGTGTGGTTCCGCCCGCCCTCGCCCTTGGCCGAGCGCGCGCGCGAGGCGCCGCTGTCGATGCTGGTGCCGACCCTGGTCCTCGCCGTCGCCACCATCTGGTTCGGCTTCGACACGCGTCTGACCGCCGACATCGCCGGCAAGGCTGCCGCCATGCTGCTGGCCGCGGTCCGATGAGCGCGCAGCCCGAGACGCTGATGCTCGCGGCGATCGTCATCCCTTTCGCGGCGGCGCTGGTCATCCCGCTGTTCCGCCGGGCGCCGAACCCGCGCGAGGCGGTGACGCTGGTCGCCGCCGCCGCGCTCTTCCTCGCCGTCCTGTCGCTGCTGCCCTCGGTGCTCGGCGGCGCGCGGCCCGAATGGGTCGGCGTCGCCGTGCTGCCCGGCGTCGCCTTCGCCTTCGCGGTCGAGCCGCTCGGCATGCTGTTCGCGCTGGTCGCCTCCGCCTTGTGGGTCGTCAACTCGATCTACTCGATCGGCTACATGCGCGCGCACGACGAGCCGCGCCAGACCGGCTACTACGTCTGCTTCGCCATCGCGCTCGGCAGCACCATCGGCCTCGCCTTCTCCAGGAACCTGTTCACGCTGTTCCTGTTCTACGAGGCGCTGACCATCTCGACCTACCCGCTCGTCGCGCATCACCGCGACGCCGAGGCGATGCGCTCGGGCCGGCTCTACCTGCTGCTGCTGCTCGGCACGTCGATGGTCCTGTTCCTGCCGGCCATCGCCGCGACCTACGTGCTGGCCGGCACCACCGATTTCGCCCCCGGGGGCATCCTGGGCGGCAAGGCCTCGGACCTGACCCTTGCCGTTCTGCTGGCGCTCTATGCCTTCGGCATCGGCAAGGCGGCGCTGATGCCGCTGCATTTCTGGCTGCCGGCGGCGATGGTGGCGCCGACGCCCGTCAGCGCCCTGCTGCACGCCGTCGCCGTGGTCAAGGCGGGCGTGTTCACCGTCTTGAAGGTCGTGGTCTACGTGTTCGGCATCGACACGCTGGCCTCGACCGGCGCCAGCGCCTGGCTGGTCTACGTCGCCTCGTTCAGTCTCCTGGCCGCGTCGGTCGTCGCCCTCGGTCGCGACAACCTCAAGGCCCGGCTCGCCTACTCCACCGTGAGCCAGCTAGCCTATGTGGTACTTGGCGCGGCGCTGGCCACGACGGCCAGCGTGGCGGGCAGCGGCGTGCACATCGCCATGCACGCCGCCGGCAAGATCACGCTGTTCTTCTGCGCCGGCGCCATCCAGGTGGCCGCGCACAAGTACAACGTCAGCGAGATGAACGGCCTCGGTCGACGCATGCCGGTGACGATGTTCGCCTTCCTGATCGGCTCGCTCAGCATCATCGGCCTGCCGCCGCTCGGCGGCGCCTGGAGCAAGTGGCTGCTGTCGCTCGGCGCGCTCGACAGCGGCTACCGCTTCGTGCTTGCCGTGCTGATGCTGAGCTCGCTGCTCAACGTCGCCTACCTGCTGTCGATCGTCGGCCGCGCCTTCTTCCTGGCGCCGGCCGATGCCGGCGAAGCGGCCGGCGTGCGGGAGGCGCCGATCGCGTGCCTCGTTCCCCTCTGCGTCACCGCGCTGCTGTGCGTCGCGCTGTTCTTCCTGATCGATCCGCTGCAGTCCCTCGTCGCCGGCATGCTGAGGATGCCATGAACCGCCGGAGCCGTCGCCATGGCCGCTGACACGCGATCGCCGGGGACGGGCGGCGCCGAGGAGCGGCGCCGCTGGCTCGACGACCGGCGCAATGTCGACCGGATCGTCTATGCGCTCTACGCCGTCTGCGCGGCGCTGCTGGCGATCGACGCGCTGGTGCCGAAGCACGGGCCGTTCGCGGCGGAGCACTGGCTGGGCTTCTACGGCATCTTCGGTTTCGTCGCCTGCGTCGGGCTCGTGCTCGCGGCGCGGGCGCTGCGCGTGCTGCTGAAGCGGCCGGAAGACTACTATGATCGCTGATCTTTCGCCCGGCCTGGTCCTGATCCTCGGCGCCGTGGCGGTGCCGCTGCTGCGCGGCCGGGCGCGCGCGCTCTACCTGCTCGCCCTGCCGGTCCTGGCCTTCGTTCAGCTCGTCGGCCTGCCCTACGGCGAATCCGGCGCGGTGCATGTGCTCGGGCTCGATCTCGTCACGCTGCGCGTCGATCGCCTGAGCGCCGTGTTCGGCTACATATTCCTCATAGCCGCGCTCCTCGGAGCGATCTATGCGCTGCACGTCGACGACACCGTCCAGCACGTGGCGGGCCTGGTCTATGCCGGCAGCGCCATCGGCGCGGTATTCGCCGGCGACCTGGTGACGCTCTTCGTCTATTGGGAAGGCACGGCGGTCGCCTCGGTCTTCCTGATCTGGGCTTCGCGCAACGAGCGTGCCTTCGCCGCGGGCATGCGCTACCTGGTCGTGCAGGTCGGCTCGGGCGTCCTGCTGCTCGGCGGCGTGATCCTGCTCTACCGCGAGACGGGTTCGATCGCGTTCGCCGGCATGGAGCTCCGCTCGGCGGGCTCGTGGCTCGTCTTTCTTGCCTTCGGCATCAAGTGCGCCTTCCCGCTGCTGCACAACTGGCTGCAGGACGCCTATCCCGAGGCCACCGTCACGGGCACGGTGATGCTGTCGGCCTTCACCACCAAGCTCGCCGTCTACGCGCTCGCGCGCGGCTTCGCCGGCGCCGAGATTCTGGTGCCGATCGGCGCGGCGATGACCGCCTTTCCGATCTTCTACGCCGTGATCGAGAACGACCTGCGGCGCGTGCTCGCCTACAGCCTCAACAACCAGCTGGGATTCATGGTGGTCGGGATCGGCATCGGCACCGAGATGGCGGTCAACGGCACGGTCGCCCACGCCTTCTGCCACATCCTCTACAAGGCGCTGCTGTTCATGGCGATGGGCGCGGTGCTCCACCGCGTCGGCACGGCCAAGGGCTCGGAGCTGGGCGGGCTCTACAAGTCGATGCCCCTGACCGCCAGCTTCTGCGTCGTCGGCGCGGCGTCGATCTCGGCCTTCCCGCTGTTCAGCGGCTTCGTCAGCAAGGCGCTGATCATCGCCGCGGCCATGGACCAGGGCTACTTCTGGACCTGGCTGGTCCTGCTGTTCGCCAGCGCGGGCGTGTTCCACCACTCCGGCATCAAGATTCCCTATTTCGCCTTCTTCGCCCACGACTCCGGCAAGCGCTGCGCCGAGGCGCCGGGCAACATGCTGGTGGCGATGGGCATCACGGCCGCGCTGTGCGTGCTCATCGGCGTCTTCCCGCAGCCGCTCTACGACTTGCTGCCCTACCGTGTCGATTTCACCGCCTACACGGTCGAGCACGTGGTCACGCAGCTGCAGCTGCTGCTGTTCTCGGCGCTGGCCTTCACCGTGCTGATGCGGACCGGCCTCTACCCGCCCGAGCTGCGCTCGATCAACCTCGATTTCGACTGGCTTTGGCGCCGTGCTGGCCGCGCGCTGCTGCGCTGGCTCGATGGCGCCTCGGACCGGCTCTGGGCCGGGATCGTCGAGGCGACCGGCCGTGCCGCGCGCGGCTTCGCGCGCGGCGTGCTGCGCCATCACCGGCCGGACGGCGTCCTGGCGCGGCCCTGGCCCACCGGCGTGATGGCGTTCTGGACCGCCGTCATGCTCGCGGCCTACCTGATCTTCGCCTATTTCTGAGCCGCGGATCAGCAGCGCCGCAGAACGCCCCGGAGCTCGGCGAGCTGCGCCAGCGCCTCGCGCGCGGCGGCGTCCGCCGGCAGCGCGTCGGCCTCGGCCGCCAGGCGGTCGGCGAAGTCGCGCGGCCATGCCGGCG
>CAZLBB010000014.1:0-70704 GCA_964557415.1 uncultured Rhodospirillaceae bacterium | reverse complement strand
GCCGGACCGCGTGGTGATCGGCGCCGACAGCGACCGCGCGCGCGTACTGATGCAGACGCTCTACCGGCCGCTCTACCTGATCGAGACGCCGATCGTCTTCACCGGGCTCGAGACCGCGGAGCTGATCAAGTACGCGGCCAACAGTTTTCTCGCCACCAAGATCACCTTCATCAACGAGATCGCCGACCTGTGCGAGAAGGTCGGCGCCGACGTCCACGACGTGGCGCGCGGCATCGGGCTCGACGGGCGCATCGGCCGCAAGTTCCTGCACCCGGGCCCCGGCTACGGCGGCTCGTGCTTTCCCAAGGACACGCTGGCGCTGGCGCAGACCGCGCGCGACTGCGGCGCGCCGATCAAGCTGGTGGAGACGACGATCGCCGTCAACGAGGCGCGCAAGCGCGCCATGGCGACGCGGGTGATCGAGGCCTGCGGCGGGTCGGTCAGGGGCGCGACCATCGCCGTGCTCGGCCTGACCTTCAAGCCGAACACCGACGACATGCGCGACGCGCCTTCGCTCGAGGTCGTGCCGGCGCTGGTGAAGGCCGGCGCGGTGGTGCGCGCCTACGATCCCGAGGGCATGCGCGAGGCGAAGAAGCACCTGGGCGGCGTGGCGTGGTGCGAGAGCGCCTATGACGCCATGACCGACGCCGATTGCCTGGTGATCCTGACGGAATGGAACCAGTTCCGCGCGCTCGACGTACGGCGCATGCGCCAGCTGCTGCGCCGCAAGCTGATCGTCGACCTGCGCAACGTGTACAACCCGCGCGACATGGCCGCGGCAGGATTCGCCTATCACAGCATCGGCCGGCCGCCGCGCGTCCCGGCGGGTCCGGACTGACGGCCGGTCGGAGATGGCCATGATGCACCGCGGGCCGGCGTCGCGCTTCTTCTTCTACGGCACGCTGCTCGATCCCGACGTCGTCCAGCGCGTGATCGGGCGCGGCGTGCTGCTCGCGCCGGCGCGGCTCAAGGGCTATCGTCGCGTGCGCGCCGCCGGCAAGTGGTACCCGATCCTGGTGCCGGCCACGCCCGGCGACACGGTGGAAGGCGCGGTGGTGGAGCGTCTCACCCGGCCGGAGATCGGCCGCCTCGTCGCCTATGAAGGCGCCAACTACCGCCTCTGGCCGATCGGCGTGGTCCTGGCCGATGGCGCATCGGCCCGCGCCCTGGTGTTCCGCCCGCGGCGCACGCTCAGGGCCACCGGCGAGCCCTGGGATCTCGCGTCCTGGCAGGAACGCGAGAAACCCAGGGTCATGCGCCTGGCCCTTTGGGCTTAAGCCGCGGCCTTCAGCAAGCCTTCCGCCGCCAGCGCCTGCTGCACCGAGGGCCGCGCCGCGATGCGCGCGCTGTAGGCTTGCAGCAACGGCCACTTGCCGAGATCGATGCCGACGAACCTGGTCCAGTTGAGCACCGTGAACAGGTAGGCGTCGGCCACGCTGAACCCGTTGCCCATGAGATACTGGTTTTTTTCCAGGTGCTTCGACAGGTAATCGAAGCGCGTGCCGAGCCGATCCACGACCACCGTCTTCCACGACTCCGGCAGCTGCGGGTTGAAGAGCGGGCTGAAGCCCTTGTGCACCTCGGAAGCGATGAAGTTGAGCCATTCCTGCAGCCGGTAGCGGTCGGGCGTCCCGGCGGCGGGCGCCAGCTTCGCCTCCGGCTTGCGGTCGGCGAGGTACTGCACGATCACCGCGCCTTCGGTCAGGCGCTGCCCGTCGTCGAGCTCGAGCAGGGGCACGTAGCCCTTGGGATTGATCGCATTGAAGTCGGTGCCCGAGTCCGTCTTCTTGGTCTTGCCGTCGACCTTCACCAGGTCGAAGGAGAGTCCCGCCTCGCGCAGGATGATGTGCGGCGACAGGGAGCAGGCGCCGGGGATGTAATAGAGCTTCATCGGGATGTCCCTTCTCGGTCGAAGTCGGGGCCGCAGCCTCGGCGCGGCCCGGGGTTGGCGATGCGCCCACTCTGCATTACTTTAAAAAAGGAAGCAACAGCTGATCGGATAGTTTATCCACAAGGGAAAGCGATATTGTCCGCGGAGCGGCCGCACATGCGGCGATTGACGCAAATGTGATATGAGGGACGCGTGAAGCATCCCCCGACCCGGCATCTTTGCCCGTTTTTCCAGGCGGCGATGGAAGTCCTGTCGCGGCCGTGGAACGGGCTGATCATGGCGACGCTCGAAACCCACGGGCCGCAGCGCTACAGCGAGCTCCGGGGGCGGCTCGACGCCATGGGCGACCGCATGCTGTCGGCCCGCCTCAAGGAACTGGAGCAGCGCGGGCTGGTGCTGCGCCGGGTGCAGGAGGGGCCGCCGGTGCGCGTGGCCTACGAGTTGAGCGACGTGGGCCGTGG
Source organism: uncultured Rhodospirillaceae bacterium (assembly GCA_964557415.1). Lineage (GTDB taxonomy): Bacteria > Pseudomonadota > Alphaproteobacteria > JAEULC01 > JAEULC01 > JAEULC01. The sequence continues at coordinate 68,352 of CAZLBB010000014.1, read as the reverse complement.
ATTTCGCGACGTGGCGATGGCGTTGAGCGGCTGGGGCCGCGGCATCGCGACGCCGCCGAAGCGGGCGCGACGCGGCGGGAAAGAGAGGTCGCGCCCCGGGGCGTGACCCGGGGCGCCCCGGCGGCTCAGTGCGTGCGCGCCTGCTGCTGGCCGGGGCCCACGCCGGGGACGGGCGGCGGCACGGCCAAACATTCCTGCTTCTTCTTCCTGAACTGGCGGCACACGGCGCGCGCGTCGCTTTCGCTCATGCCCATCAACCGGGCCTGGAACAGCTTGTTGCGGCGGATCGAGACCTCGTCGATCACGGGCCTCGCGCCGGCGACGTTGGGCGGCAGCAGGCGGCGCGCGTCATCGGCCGCGCGCTGGGCGTTCTGCGCCATCTTGAACGCGCCGACCTGGATGCCCCAGTCGCCGGACTGGTCGATCGCCTCGGCCGCGTCGTCCGACACCAGGTCCGCGACGGTGGGCTCGTCCATGTCCAGCTCCTCGGCGTAGACCGGCGGGGCGGGCGTCGGATCGACGGTGGCGATCACGGGCTCGGGCGCCGGCCTGCCCGGGCGGCGCTTGAGGGCGGCGGCGATGGTGCCCGGCGACGTGGGCGCGGTTCCGGCCTTGGGGCCGAGATCGGCCGTTTGCAGCGGCGGGCTCTTGAGGAAGGCCTTGTCGAGCAGCTGCGCCATGTGCCGGTCGCGCCAGGCCGGCGCGTTGCCGCCGAGCACGACGCCGACCAGCCGGCGCCCGTTGCGCTGGGCCGAGGCGACGAGGTTGAAGCCGGAAGCGCGGATATAGCCGGTCTTGATCCCGTCCATGCCGTCGTAGCTGTGCAGCAGCTTGTTGTGGTTGGCGTGGACGCTGCCGTTGAAGGCGAAGTCGCGGGTGGAGAAGACCTGGTACTGCCGCGGATGGTCGCGCAGCATCGCCAGCCCCAGCACCGTCAGGTCGCGCGCGGTGGTTACCTGGTCGGGATCGGGCAGGCCCGAGGCGTTCTTGAAGCGGGTGCTCTTCATGCCGAGCATGCGCGCGCGCGTCGTCATGCGCTCGGCAAAGGCCTTCTCGCTGCCGGCGATCGCCTCGGCCACCACGACGGCCATGTCGTTGGCCGATTTGGTGACGAGGCCCAGCATGGCGTCGCGCACGCTGACGCGGGCGCCGGCGGGCACGCCCAGCTTCGAGGGGGCCTGCTGGGCGGCGTGCTCGGAGACCGGAAGCATCGTACCGAGCTTCAGCCGCCCGCGCTGCAGCTCCTCGAACAGCAGGTAGAGCGTCATGATCTTGGTGGTCGAGGCGGGATAGGTGCGCGTGTCGGCGTTGACCGAATGCAGCACCTCGCCGGTGTTGGCGTCGACCACGACCGAGGCGTAGACCGGTTTTGCCGCTGCGGCCGGGCGGGTCGCCAAGCCGGCGGCTCCGAGGATGGCAAAGACGACACTGAGGGCATAGATACGGATAGCAGGGCGCAGGGCAAGAAGAGGCATGTCTCTCCACCAGCTGTAGAGCCCCACCCCCGCGAGGCACGGCGGAGTCTAGTAAAGGCTTGATTCCATGTCCATATGTTTGGGCGGGTTTGGCGAAGATATGGTGACGCGATGACCCCGATCCCGGCTTTGGCCGCCCTGGCAGCCGGCCTGACCCTGGCGCTGGCCATGGCGCCGGCCCGCGCGGACAACTACCTGCTGCGCGGCTTCACCTGGTTCGGCGTGCTCGACGGCAAGGACCTGCGCGAGGCCTGCCTGCCCGGCGCTCCCGACCGGCTGCGTTTCGTCTACAACGGGGTCTACCAGGAGCAATTGCGCGTCTACGAGGTCGAGCGGCCGTTCCCCGGCGCCCCGGCGGCGCTCGAGGCGCGGGTCAGGACGCGCCCGAACTTCGCCAATTTCACGCTCGGCGAACTGATCCTGGGGCCGCGCGATCCCGCCTCGCGCGCGGTGCTGGACGAACGCGGCTTCGCGCATCTGGTCGACACGCTGATGGCGGACGGATTCGCCCAGCCGGTGCCGCGCGGCCTTACCCTGCCGTCGGACGGATTCTACTGGGTCGTCAGCGGCTGCCTTGGCGGGCGATTCGACATCAACGGCTGGGTGCACCCGACCGAGCGCTTCAACGCGCTCGGCTTCCCGGCGCTGCTGTTCGCGCGCGACATGACGGGCGTGCCGGTGAACCCGCCGCGCCCTGTCGACGCCGGTGAGCGCATGCGCGCACGGACCGGCAACCAGGATGCGCTGGACATCAGGCCCGCTTTCGACGTGCGGCTCAATGACGAGGGCGTTGTAGGGCGAGTGCCGGGTTTCTAGGCCACCGGCACCCGGATGACGCCGGCGAGGCCTTCCTCGGTGCCGAAGGCGATGCGCCTGCCGTCGGGGCTGAAGGCGAGGGCCTCGACCTTGCCGCCGCCGGGGGCCTTGAGGAACCCGGCCTTGCGCGTGGAGATGCTGCCGAGCGCGACCACGCCGTCGCCGTAGCCGGCGGCGATCCAGTCGCCCTTCGGGTGCGCGGCGACGGTGCTGACCGGGCTCGAGCGCGCGTAGCCGATCTCGACCGGCGGCTTGCCCATCGGCCCCGACCCGCTGAACGGCCAGCACACGACGCGGTCGGCGCCCGAGGTGGCGAGGTAATAGGGCTGCAGCGACCAGGCGATCGAGCGCACCTTGCCGGGGTAGCCGCTCATGCGCATGTCCTCGCCGCTCGACAGGCGCCAGCCGTGCAGGTCCATCTCCTGCATCGTGGTCATCAGGAACTCGCCGTCGGGGCTCCAGCTCACGCCGATATGCGAGCCGCGCCAAGTGAGCACCTTCGGCTTCTGCTCGCGGGCGTGCGTCCACCACAGGCTGACGCCGTTGTAGTGCGCGGCGGCCAGGCGCTTGGCCTTGGGATTGACCGCGATGCCGGCGACGGTGCTCGGGTGCTCGAGCACGGCCATTGGCGCGGCAAGCGACGCGGCATCGCGCCGCGCCAGGAGCTGCACGGTCTTGCCGACTGCGGCCGCGCGGAAATCGCCGTTGGCGGGGCAGAGCACATGCTCGACCCACTTGCCCTTCCACGTCGCGAGCGCGGCGACCGTGCCGTCGGCCGCGACGCGCTTCAGCGCGCCGTCGTCGCCGCCGGTGACGAAGGCGGCATCGGCGCCGTCCGCCGCCATGCAGAGGATCGCGCCGTCATGCGTCGCGATGCGCCGGGGCGCGTCGCCGGCGTTGGGCGCGGCCAGCGCCAGCGTCCCGTCGCCCAGCGCGAAGGCGAGATGCCTGCCGGACTTGTCGAAGGCGAGTGCTCCGACCGGCTCGCCCAGCTCCCAGGCCGTGACGGTATCCTGCAGTTCCTGCTGCATCGAGCGGCTAGGCCTGGGCGCAGGACTCGAAGCCGCGCTTCAGCTCTTCCGGGTCGAGCTTGCGCCCGATGAACACGATGCGGCTCTCGCGCTTCTCGCCCGGGCGCCAGGGCGACGACGGCTTGCCGTCCGCCTGCATGTGCACCGCGTGCATCACGTAGCGCTTGTCCTGCCCGGCCATGTCGAGGATGCCCTTGCTGCGCAGGATGTCCTGGCCCTTGGCCTGGAGCAGCTGGCGGAACCAGGTTTCGAACTTCGTCATGTCGAGCGGCTTGTCCAGCCGCAGCGACACACTGGTCACCTCCGGGTTGTGGCGCAGGACGCCGGTCTTCGCCCCCGCATGATCGTGATCATGACCGTGGTGGTGGCCGTGGCCGTGGTCGTGGTGGTGATCGTGGCCGTGATCCTCGGGCCGGCGCTCGAGGAAGTCCGGCTCCAGCTGCAGGAGGCGGTCAAGGTCGAAGGCGCCGCGGTCGAGCACCTGCGCCAGGTCGATGCCGCATTCGCGCGTGCGGTGGATCGGCGCGAAGCGGTTGATCGAGCGGATCAACGCCTCGACCTCCGCCAGCTCGGCGGCCGAAACCAGGTCGGTCTTGTTCAAGAGGATCACGTCGGCGAACGCGATCTGCTCCTCCGCCTCGCGGCTGTCCTTCAGGCGCAGCGGCAGGTGCTTGGCGTCGACCACCGTCACGATCGAATCGAGCTTGGCGCGGTCCTTCACCTCGTCGTCGACGAAGAAGGTCTGCGCCACCGGCGCCGGATCCGCGAGGCCCGTCGTCTCGATCACGATGCCGTCGAACTTGCCCCGGCGCTTCATCAGGCCGCCGATGATGCGGATCAGGTCGCCGCGCACCGTGCAGCAGATGCAGCCGTTGTTCATCTCGAACACTTCCTCGTCGGCGTTCACGACGAGGTCGCCGTCGATGCCCAGCTCGCCGAACTCGTTGACGATGACCGCGTATTTCTTGCCGTGCGGCTCGCTCAGGATGCGGTTGAGCAGCGTGGTCTTGCCGGCGCCGAGGAATCCGGTCAGCACCGTGACGGGTACTTGCGACATGGTCGAAACTCCAGCTTTCCCGCGGGCCCATGGGGCGGCGGGCGCCGGACCCTAACAAAGCGCGGGGAGAATGGCTAGCGCAGCTTCTTCGGCAGATGGGCGGTCGGATCAGAACTTCAAGCCGCAGTGCACGCGCACCCCGCCTTGCCGCTCAGCGGCGCAGCATCGCGCCGGGCGCATTGGACGCGATCGGGAGGATGCGGCAACGAGTTTCTTCGGGCGTTGCCTCAGCTGCCGGTCATCGCCGCTCGCAGCTGCGCGACGTTGTGGCGGAACATGTCGGCATAGGTCGCGGCCGGACCGCCGGGCTTCGACAAGGCGTCGGAGTAGAGTCGCCCGCCCGGCTTCACGCCGGTCTCCCGCCCGATCTGCTCGATCAGCTTCGGGTTGGTGATGTTCTCGACGAACAGCGCCGTGACCTTCTCGCGCCTGATCTGGCGGATCAGCGCCGCGACGCCCTTCGCCGAGGGCTCGGCATCGGTGCTGAGGCCCACCGGCGCGAGGAACGTCACGCCATAGGCCGAGGCGAAGTAGCCGAAGGCGTCGTGCGAGGTGATCACCTTGCGCCGAAGCTGCGGCACCGACGCGATCTCGGCCTTGACCCAGGCATCGAGTTCCTCGAGCGTCCTCTTGTACGCGCCGGCGTTCCCGCGATAGGCGGCCGCACCCTGCGGATCGGCCGCGATCAGCCCGGCCAGGATATTGTCGACATAGGCCAGCCCGTGGCGCAGGTCCTGCCAGGCGTGCGGATCGAGGGCGCCGCGCGCGTCCTTCTTCGCTTCCTTGCCGTGCGCATGGCCGTCATGGCCGTGCTTCGCGCCTGCGTCCGCCATCGTCTGCGCCCGGATGCCGGCCGAGGCGACCACGACCGCGCCCTTGTACGCGGCGCTTTGCACCAGGCGCTCGATCCAGCCTTCGAACCCGAGCCCGTTGACGAACACGACCTTGGCGTCGGCCACCGTCTTCACGTCCGCGGGCGTCGGCTGGAACACGTGTGCGTCGCCGTCGGGACCGACAAGCGCCGTCACAGCGACACGGTCGCCGCCGACATGGCGTACCATGTCGGCGAGGATGCTGAAGCTGGCCACCGTCTTCACCGGCGTCTTCGCGGTCGCGGATTGCGCCCAGGCCGGCACCGCCATCAACACGGCGCTGCCGCATGCGGCCGAAACGAGAAGGCGACGGCATAGTCCGATCATTCCTGCGTCCTCCCGGGGCGGCGCGTTTTCGTCCTGCCGGCTCAGGCCCGCAGGTGGGCGCGCGGCAGATAGCGCGCGCAGATGGAATCGAAGCGTCCGGCGATGACCGAGGCGAGGTAGATGGCGCCGGCGGTAAGAACGATGGAAGGGCCGGATGGCACGTTGGCGTGATACGAGATCAGCAGGCCGGTCAGCCCGGAGGCGAAGCCGATCGCGGTCGCCGTGACCGCGAGCGGCCAGACCTCGCGGGCCCAGAAGCGCGCGGCCGCTGCGGGCAGCATCATCATGCCGACCGCCATCAGCGTGCCGAGCGCCTGGAACCCGGCGACCAGGTTGACGACGACCAGCACCATGAACACCAGGTGGTACGCGCCGCCGCGCGCCCCGGCCGCGCCGAGGAAACCGGGGTCGAAGCATTCGATCAAGAGCGGGCGGTAGATCGTCGCCAGCAGCAGCAGGGTGGCCGAGCTGATCGATGCGACGAGCAGCAGCGCGTGGTCGTCGACCGCCAGGATCGAGCCGAACAGCACGTGCATCAGGTCGACGTTGCTGCCGTGGGTCGATACCAGGATGACGCCGGTCGCGAGCGAGATCAGGTAGAAGGCGGCGAAGCTGGCATCCTCGCGCAGCGGCGTGACGCGCGCGACCAGGCCCGACAGTAACGCCACCAGGAGGCCGGCCAGGAAACCGCCCAGGCTCATCCAGAACAGCGACAGGCCGGCGAGCACGAAGCCCAGGGCTGCGCCCGGCAGCACGGCATGCGCCATCGCGTCGCCGACCAGGCTCATGCGCCTGAGCACCAGCAGCACGCCGATCGGCCCGCAACCCATCGCCAAGGCCAGCGAGGCCACCAGCGCGCGGCGCATGAAGGCGAACTCGGCGAAGGGAGCGATGAGGGCCTCGTACAGCATGGCGCGGCTGTTCAGGCGCTCTCGCGCAGGCAAAGTTCGGCGTGGTCGTCCCAGGCCTCGGACATCTGCCGCGCGCGCTTGAGGTTCGCCGGCGTGGCGACCTCGGCCGTGCGGCCCCAGCCGACGCATTCGCGCGCCACCATCACGCATTCGGGGAAGTGCGCGCGGACCTGCTCGAGATCGTGCAGCACCGCGACGATGGTGCGGTTCTGGCCGTGCCAGCGCAGCACCAGCTCGAGCAGGTCCTGCGTCGTGCGGGAATCGATGGCGGTGAACGGCTCGTCGAGCAGGATCAACGGCGCGTCCTGCAGCATCATGCGGGCGAACAGGGCGCGCTGGAACTGCCCGGCCGACAGCGTGCCGATCGGGCGCTCCTCGAATCCGCTCAAGCCCACCCCTTCCAGCGCCTCGACCGCGCGCCGCGCCAGGCTGCGGCCGATGCCACGCAGGACGCCGACGCGGCGCCAGTGGCCGATCTCGATGGCGTCGAGCACGCTGATCGGAAAGCTGCGGTCGATCTCCGTCTGCTGTGGCAGATAGGCGATGTCCGGCGGGCGCACGCCGTCGAGCTCGATGCTGCCCGCGGCGGGCCGCAGCAGGCCGACGATGGTCTTGAGGAGCGTGCTCTTGCCGCCGCCGTTCGGGCCGATCACCGCGGTCAGGCTGCCCGGCTTGAACTCGCCGTTCAGGTGATGGATGGCGGGATGGCGGTCATAGGCGACGGTCAGGTCCTTGACCCGGATGGCGGCGGCGCCCATCTCAGCCCCACCACAGCGCCCAGGCGACGGCGAGCCACAGCACGGCCAGCGCGGCGCCGACGCGGGTCAGCCGCGCCCCCGCGGCGCTCGCCAGCGCGGTCGGTCGACGACGGTCCGGCGCATGCCCGGTTGCTTCATGGCGATGCGCGTCCGCGTGGCGATGCACGGGCTCCGGGGACAGCGGCCGGCTTCCCTCGGCCGTGACGGAACGGGTCGTGACGGACATGCGGGAACTCTATGCGTTACGGTATAACAATGCAATCTCTCCGGGATACCGCGCTGCCGAAGGAATTCATGCTGCATTGCACAAAATTCTGCTTGACTCTGGCAGAATTCCGCCCATATTCCCGTCATGCTGCGTTGCAGCAAATCGGTTGATCAGCTTGAACGAAAGGGTAATTGTCATGAAGAAGTTTCAGAAGGCCAAGACGGCGGCGAAGCCGTTCGAGGATGCCGTCGGGGCGGGCAAGGCCACGATCGATGCGCTGGTGAAGGTCAGCACCGAGGCGGCGAGCAAGAGCTACGAGCAGGCCGTCGAGCTGACCCGGGAGCAGGTCGGCAAGGCGAGCTCGGCCTTCATCAGGGGCTTCGGCGACATCCAGGGCCTCGGCAAGGGCAATGTCGACGCCGTCGTCGAGGCCGGCACGGTGTGGGCCAAGGGCGCCGAGCAGATCGGCAAGCAGGTGATGGCCCTGACGCAGAACTCGATGCAGAGCTCGGTCGTGACGGCCAAGGCGCTGCTGGGCTGCAAGACGCTGCGTGAGGTGATGGACCTGCAGGCCGATTTCGCGCGCTCGAACTTCGACGCGCTGGTGAACGAAGGCACCAAGCTGGGCGAGTTGTCCTTCAAGGTCGCCAACGAGGCGATCGCGCCGATCCAGGCGCGCGTCAGCGAGACCGTCGAGAAGCTGACCAAGGCGGCCTGACGCCCGAGTCCTCTCCGGACGTTCCGGGCCCGGCGGCGCGAAGCCGCCGGGCCCGTCGTTTTTGGAATCGCGCGGCCAGGCGCAGGTGCGCTGGCCAGTTCGGTCTAAACCGTTATCCTACGGCTCGGGAAACGAACAGCGCCGGGTCGCTTCTTGATGGGTTCGCGGTTCGCGCAGGTCCTGGTTTCACTCGTCTTGGCGCTCGGCGTCGCGGTCGTCATGGCGCGGGCCCAGGACGTCTTCAGCACCAACACGGGCGGCGGCGCGCCGCTTCAAGGCGGCGTCAGCATCACCGAACCGCCGGCCGAGCCCGGCCGCACCAGACCCACCGGCACCCAGGGAGTCAAGGGCAATCCCGATTGCCCGCCGCCCAAGCTCGCCGACGGCACCACGCCGAAGAACTGGTCCTGCACTACCGGCGGGCAGGGCGTGGTGGGCAATCCGGACTGCCCGCCGCCGGTTTTCGCCGACGGCACCACGCCGAAAAACTGGTCCTGCCCTACCGGAACCCAGGGCGTCGAGGGCAACCCGAACTGCCCGCCGCTGGCGCTGCCGAACGGGCTGGTGCCGCGCAACTGGTCCTGCGCCGGGCCCGACATGCACCCCGATCCGCTGGCGCCGCTGCGCGATCCGGCCATCCCGGTCGATTACCGCGGCGATCCCGGCGTGCCGCCGCTGATGCGCGTCGCGGCAAGCACCGACGACGAAGCCGCCGCCGGTGCGGTGCTTACCTGTCGGCGTGCGGTGGTAGAGGGGATCGAGCGCCCGTCCCAGGCCGAGATGGCGGAATATGTGTGCGACGATCAGTCCAAGGCGCTGGAGCAGCCGCCGTTCCAGCTCCGTGTCGAGCAGACGGTCTGCATCCTGCCGCTCAAGGGCGCGGTCGAGGAGCTCAAAGCCGGCAAGATGCTCCTTTTGAAGGCCGATGAGGCGTCCGGGGCCGAGCGCGCCCGGCACGCCGCCGAGGGCAACGGCCACCTGCTTCGCGCCGCCATCAGGGTCGACCAGTCCGACGTCTGCCTGGTCGAGAACCCGCCGCGGCCCCGCGGCCCGGCGCGGCGGCCGCCGGTCGATCCGCGCGCGGCGGCACGCGATCCGTGCGCGCCCGTGGCCGGCATGGACCCGCGCCTGCGCGGCGCGATCGATGCCAATTGCCCGAAGGCGCCGCCACCGCGCACACCGCAATCGCAGCCGCAAGCGCAACCGCAGCCGCAACCCCAACCGCAGCCGCAATCGGCGCAGCGGCCGCCGGAGCCCAGGACCGACGATCCCGAGGGCGGCTGCGACGTGGCCCAAGCACCGCTCGATGTCCGCGACCAGCTCATGGACCTGGCGCGGCAACTCGACCGCAACGCGACCGAATTGCAGAACGCGGCGCTGCAGGCCTCGAACCGCTTCCTTCAGGGCATGAACGACGTGGTGCAGCAGCAGCTGCTGTTTCTGGCACAGCGGCCGGGCGAGCCGGCGGGCCAGATCGTTCAATCCGTGGTCGCGTATCTCACCAACGACCGCAATGAAAACCACGCCAAGCTGCTGGCCGATGCGCAGAAGGCGGTTGAAGAATTCGCCAACGATCCGGCCTACGCCGCGGGCAAGGCCGTATCGAATTTTCTCATCGGGCGGGCGCAGGGAACGCTGAGCGAGCGCCTTCCCGGCGGCGCGAAGGTCTGCACCGCCGCCTCGCGCCGCGCGACGGAGGAGACGCGCAAGCTTCGCGGCGCGGTCCAGGCCGCGGGCGAGCTCGACAAGCTGGCCAAGGAGGCAGAAGGCGCCGCCGACGGCTGCAAGGCCTGCCGGCGCACGCCGAGCGCTGCCGCCGAAGACCAGCGGTTCCGCGCGGAGGTCCAGCGCAGGCAGCAGGCGGATGCCGCGCGCAAGGCGGCCGAGGCCGCGCGCGGCAAGGCGCGTCCGCAACGCAGCCAAGCGGCCGAGCGGCAGACGGCCGCGCAGGCGGAGCGCAACCAAAGATTCCGGGAGCAGGCGAACCTGCAGCGCATGGATCAGGCGGACAGGCAGCGCATGGAAACGCAGCGCATGGAGGCCGAACGACAACGCATCGCCACACAGCAGCGTGCGGTCGACGAGCGGCGCGCGCAGCAGGCCCAGGCGATGCGGGAGCAGCGGCGCCAGACGGACGAGCGCCGCCGGGACGAACAGCGGCGCATGACGGCCGAAGCCCAGGGGCGGCGCTCACCGGCGACCCCGGAAGAGGCCGCGGCCCAGCGCCAGATGCAGCAGGCCGAGCGCCAGCGCCAGATCGAGGATGCTCGGCGACAGAACGAGGCGCGGCGGTCGCAGTCGGCCCAACGCCCGACCCGGCAGGGTGCGGCGGTTCGGCGCGAGGGCGGCGCGGGCGACACGGTCCGCATGCGCCCCGGAAGTGGCGATACGGTTCCCATGAAGCCTGAGGGCGGCGACACCGTACAATTGCCGCGGGACAGCGGCTTCGGCAGCGACGGCCAGGCCGCTGCCGGCGGCGCGGGAGCGCTCAAGCCGCTGTCGCAGCAGACGACGCCGGTCAATCCGTTCGGCCAGAACCAGAACTGCCTGCCCAGCGCGGTCGCGGCCGATCTGCGCAAGAAACATCCCGGCCGGCCCTACACCGATTCGGACATCCGGATCGCGTCACCCGACGAGGCGACAAGCTCCGTCGAGGTCATGGAGATCCTGCGCAAGCACTACGGCCGCCAGGAATTCGCCGGCCACGACGCGGTTCGCCGCCGCGCCCAGGCGATGGGCATACCCGCCAAGGTGGGTTCCTCCGCCGAAATCCGCGATGAATTGCTGCACGGCGGCCCCGATTCGCGCGGCATCGTCTTCGTGCGCAACAAGGCCACCGGCAGCGGCCACGTGGTCAGCGCGGAGGTCGAGGGCGGGCAGGCGAGGTATTTCGACCATCAGAGCGGCACCGACGCCGCGATGTGGGCCACGATTTCCGACATCGCCCCAGATGCGTACGAGATGTTCTTCTATCGCACGAACTAGGCGGGCAGGCACAATCGGCGCTACGGTGCGACGAGCCGCTCCTTTTCCGCGCATGCAGACGCCCATGTTAATGATTCCCTGGCCCGGCAGGCACCGGGGAAACCTGGGGAAATCGTCGGCGCATGCGTCGCCGGGCCTTTCGCGTTTGTGACGCGGGTGCGGGGATTAACGATCTTGGCCGGAAGCTTCCGAATACCTATTATTTGTTCACCAAGTTCGGCCAAGATGGACGCGCAACGTGAACGGCGATACCGGCGGCGGCACTTGAAGAACGCAGGAATGGCCCGGATGAGCGGACCCGACAGGCGGGACGACAGCGGCACGACGACAGGCGTGGTCGTCAAGACCAAGGCCAAGACAAAAAAGCCGTCCATGTACAAGGTCCTGATGCTGAACGACGACTACACGCCGATGGAGTTCGTCGTGCATATCCTCGAGCGCTTCTTCCACAAGACGCGCGAGGAGGCGACCCGCATCATGCTGCACGTCCACCGCAGGGGCGTGGGGGTTTGCGGCGTGTACACCTACGAGGTGGCGGAGACCAAGGTGACGCAGGTGATGGATTTCGCCCGCCGGCACCAGCATCCGCTGCAATGCACCATGGAGAAGGAATAGGCGCCGTGCTGTCTCGCAACCTGGAGCAGACCCTGCATCGCGCCTTGGCGCACGCCAACAAGCGCAACCACGAGTACGGCACGCTGGAGCACCTGCTGCTGGCGCTGACCGAGGACCAGGACGCGGTCGCGGTCCTGCGCGCCTGCGGCGTCGACATCGACCGGCTGCGGCGCGAGCTCATCGGCTATCTCGACGGCGAGCTGCAGGGACTGGTCACCAACGGCGCCGAGGACGCGAAGCCGACCGCCAGCTTCCAGCGCGTGCTGCAGCGCGCGATCGTGCACGTGCAGTCGAGCGGGCGCGAGGAAGTCACCGGCGCCAACGTGCTGGTCGCGATGTTCGCGGAACGCGAATCGCACGCCGTCTATTTCCTGCAAGGCCAGGACATGACCCGTCTCGACGCGGTCAACTACATCTCGCACGGCATCGCCAAGGTGCCCGGCCGCACGGAGCAGCGGCGCGTGCGCGGCTCGGACGAGGAGGAGAAGACGGAGCGCGGCGGCAAGAAGGGGCACGAGGCGCTGGATGCCTATTGCGTCAACCTCAACAAGAAGGCGCAGAGCGGCCGCATCGATCCGCTGATCGGCCGGCAGGCCGAGGTCGACCGCACGATCCAGATCCTGTGCCGGCGGGCCAAGAACAATCCGCTCTATGTCGGCGAGCCGGGCGTGGGCAAGACCGCGATCGCCGAGGGCCTGGCGCGGCGCATCGTCAAGAACGAGGTGCCCGAGGTCCTCAAGGACGCGACCATCTTCGCGCTCGACATGGGCGCGCTCCTGGCCGGCACGCGCTATCGCGGCGACTTCGAGGAGCGCCTGAAGAACGTGCTCTCGGAGCTCGAGAACACCCAGGGCGCCATCCTGTTCATCGACGAGATCCATACCGTGATCGGCGCCGGCGCCACGTCGGGCGGCGCGATGGACGCGTCCAACCTGCTGAAGCCGGCGCTCGCCTCGGGCACGCTGCGCTGCATCGGCTCGACGACGTACAAGGAGTACCGCAACTACTTCGAGAAGGACCGCGCGCTGGTGCGCCGCTTCCAGAAGATCGACGTCAACGAGCCGTCGGTCGAGGACGCGGTCAAGATCCTGCGGGGCTTGAAGCCATACTACGAGAGCCATCACCGCGTGCGCTACACCGCCGAGGCGATCCGCGCCGCGGTCGAGCTGTCGTCGCGCTACATCAACGACCGCAAGCTGCCGGACAAGGCGATCGACGTGATCGACGAGGTCGGCGCGGCGCAGATGCTGCTGCCGGCGTCGAAGCGCAAGAAGACGATCACCATCAAGGACATCGAATCGGTCGTCTCGACCATCGCGCGCATCCCGCCGAAAAGCGTCTCGCATGACGACAAGGAAGTGCTGCGCACGCTCGAGCGCGACATCAAGGCGATGGTCTATGGCCAGGACCAGGCGATCGACGCGCTCGCCAGCGCCATCAAGCTGGCGCGCGCGGGCCTGCGCGAGCCGGAGAAGCCGATCGGCTCCTACCTGTTCACCGGCCCCACCGGCGTCGGCAAGACCGAGGTGGCGCGCCAGCTCGCCAAGACGCTGGCGATCGAGCTGATCCGCTTCGACATGTCCGAGTACATGGAGCGCCACGCGGTGTCGCGGCTGATCGGCGCGCCGCCGGGCTATGTCGGCTTCGACCAGGGCGGCTTGTTGACCGACCAGATCGACCAGCATCCGCATTCCGTGCTGCTGCTGGACGAGATCGAGAAGGCGCATCCCGACCTGTTCAACATCCTGTTGCAGGTGATGGACCATGGGAAGCTGACCGACCACAACGGCAAGACGGTCGACTTCCGCAACGTCATCCTGATCATGACCACCAACGCCGGCGCCGCCGACCTCGCCAAGCCGCCGATCGGCTTCGAGCGCACCGAGCGCGTGGGCGACGACCAGGAGGCGATCAGCCGCATGTTCACGCCGGAGTTCCGCAACCGGCTGGACGCGATCATTTCCTTCAAGAGCCTGACGCCCGAGATCATCAGCCGCGTGGTCGACAAGTTCGTCATGCAGCTGGAGAGCCAGCTCGGCGACCGGCAGGTGACGATCGAGCTGACCGACGCCGCGCGCGGCTGGCTGGCGCAGAAGGGCTACGACCGCCAGTTCGGCGCCAGGCCGCTGGCGCGCGTGATCCAGGAGAACATCAAGAAGCCGCTCGCCGAGGAACTGCTGTTCGGCCGCCTGGCCCAGGGCGGCACGGCGCGCATCGACCTGGTCGACGGCAAGCTCAGCTTCACCTACCCGACCCCGGCGCTGCCGCCCAAGCCGCCGACCGAAACCGACCAAGGCCCGGACGAGCCGCCCGAAGGCCCGAAGGTGCCCGAGACGGTGCCGTAGACGGCGCGTATGGCCGGGTCGAAGCCCGGCCATGACGTTTGTGGCTGCTGACTTTCCGAGAGATGCCGCGCTACGCGCACGGCCGACGGCAGGTCGAGAACCTTACCCCGCCAGCGCCGCCAGCGCGCCGCCGGCGACGGCAATCATGGCGATGGCCACGACCGTCAGATAGACGAGGCTGCGCTGGAGCTTCCCCGAAGCGTGCGGGCCGGCATTGCCGTCCGTCCGTATCAAGTCCGTCGCGTAGTTCATTGTCCCCACCTCGCGCGTTACCTGCTGCGCTACTGGGGCATGATGGCGGTGGAATGTGGCGGGATTTACGTCCGTTAACGGGGCAATTGTGGCGATCCTGGGGCAATCTCCCGCGAATTCATGCCTATTCGGCTTCCTCCGCCCGCTTGGCCCATTGCTCGGCCACCACCGGATCGGGCTTCTGGCCATAGAGGCCGTCGCGGTGGATGCGCGCCAGGCGGTCCATCGCGCCGATATGCCCGGCGGCGGCGGCGCGCTCGAACCAGGCGACGGCGAGCGGCGGGTCGGCGGCGGTGCCGCGCCCGTCGACCAGCGCCTCGGCGATGTCGTTCATGGCGATGCGGTCGCCCATGGCGGCAAGCCGCAGGCTCGCCTGATAGGCCTCGGCCTCGCGGCCCGAGCGCTCGAAGGCGATCACCGCGATCTTGTTCGCCTCGAAGCGTCCGGGGTCGAGCGCCAGCGAGCGCGCGATGGCCGCCGCCGCCTCGGTGAAGCGGTACTCGGTCGCCAGCGCCGCAGCGTAGTCGTACCAGGCGCCGGCGTCGGTCCCGAGCTCCTCGGCGATGCCGCCGAATTCCGTGGCGCCGCCCATGCCGTCGCCGATGTCGAGCAGTGCGCGGCCGAGATGCCGGCGCAGCGCCACGTCCTTGGGCGCCGCCTTCAGCGCCATGTTGCAGGCGAGCACCTTGTCCTGGCCGCGCGCCGTGGCGCAGCTCGCGGCCCAGTCCTGCGCGAGGGCGGGGCCGCAGGCGAGCACGGCGAGCGCGGCGATCGTCGGGCGCATGCGTGTACTATATCGCGCAGCGGCGGAATTCAGAACCGGATGTCACGCCGTCGCTGCGATGTTGTCGATCAGGCGGGTGCGGCCGAGATGCGCTGCCGCGAACAGGCGCGCGCCGGGCGCTGTGGCCGGAAGCGCCTGCAGCGTGGCGCCGTCGCACAGCGCGACGTAGTCGACCGCGGTGAACCCGGCGGCGAGCAGCGCCTGGCGCGCCTGCGCCAGCACCGGCTCGGCGGCTGCGCCGGCGGCGAGGCGCTCAGCAGTCTCCCGGAGAATCACGGGAAGGCGCTTGGCGATGCGGCGCTCGGCCGTGCCGAGATACGCGTTGCGCGACGACATGGCCAATCCGTCCGGCTCGCGCACGGTCGGCCCGCCTTCGATCGCGACGGGCACGTCCAGGTCGAGCGCCATGCGGCGGATCACCTGGAGCTGCTGCCAGTCCTTCTCGCCGAACCAGGCGCGGTCGGGCAGGGCCTGCAGCAGCAGCTTGCACACGATCGTCGCGACGCCCTCGAAATGCCCCGGGCGGAACGGGGCGCAGAGCCCCTGGGTCAGCGTGCCGCCGACCGCGACGGTGGTGACGTGGCCGGGCGGGTACATCTCCGCCGGCGGCGGCGCGAACAGCAGGTGCGCGCCGGCTTGCGCCAGCTTGGCGGCGTCCTCGGCCTCGGTGCGCGGATAGGCGGCGAAGTCCTCGCGCGGGCCGAACTGGCGCGGGTTGACGAAGACGGTGGCGATCGCGCGATCGCATTCGCAGAGGGCGAGGCGCACCAGCGACAGATGGCCCACGTGCATCGCGCCCATGGTCGGCACCAGCCCGACGCTCAGGCCCTCGGCGCGCCAGGCGCGCACCTGCGCGCGCAGGGCCCTGACGCTGCGCGCGATCGGCAGGGGCGTCTCAGCCACGGCGCCTTTCGTCCGGCTCGTCGTGCTCGGTGCTGCGATAGGGCGAATGCCCGGCGAGCGCCATGCGCTCGCGCCGGACGGCGCCGCGCTCGCGCTTCAGGTAGTCGGCGATGGCGTCGCGCAGGCGCCGGTCGGCGATGAAATGCGCGCTCCAGGTCGCCGCGGGCAGGTAGCCGCGCTGGATCTTGTGCGGCCCCTGCGCGCCCGCCTCGACCCGCGCCAGCCGATGCTCGATCGCGTACTCGATCGCCTGGTAGTAGCAGCACTCGAAATGCAGGTACGGCCAGTCGCCGCGGCAGCCCCAGTTGCGGCCATAGAGCGCCTCGTCGCCGCGCAGGTTCAGCGCGCCCGCGATCCACTGCCCATCCTTCTCGGCCATGACCAGCACGACCCTGTCGCCCAGGCGCTGGCCGAGCAGGTCGAAGAATTCGCGATTGAGGTACGGGCTGCCCCATTTGCGGTCCGAGGTCGAGATGTAGAAGCGGAAGAACGCGTCCCATACCTTCGCCGTCAGCTCCGGGCCGCTCAGGCGCCGGATCGCGATCCCGCCGGCCACGGCGTCGCGGCGTTCCTTGCGCAGCTGCTTGCGCTTGCGCGACGCGAGCCGCTCCAGGAACTCGTCGAAGCTGGCATAGTCCTGGTTGTGCCAGTGGAACTGCGTGCCTTCGCGCAGCAGGAAGCCGGCCGCCTGCATCAACCGCGCCTCGTCCTCGGTGCAGAAGGTGACGTGCAGCGACGACAATCCCAGCCGGCGCGTCACTTCGGCCAGGCCCTCGGCGAGGGCCGCGCGCACGGCAGCGCCGTCGGCGCCGCGGCGCGCCAGCAGGCGCGGCCCCGGCACCGGCGTGAAAGGCACCGCCGCCTGCAGCTTCGGATAATAGCGCCCGCCGGCGCGCTCGTAGGCGTCGGCCCAGCCGTGGTCGAACACGTATTCGCCGTAGGAATGGCTCTTCACGTAGAGCGGCACCACGCCCAGGATCGCGCCGTCGCCACCGCGCGCCACGAGATGGCGTGGCAGCCAGCCCGTCTCCGCCCCGACCGAGCCCGAGTCCTCCAGCGCGCTCAGGAACGCATGGCCGACGAAGGGATTGCCGCCGCCCGCGCACGCGTCCCAGTCGGCCGCCGCCACGTCGGCGATGCGCTCGGCCAGGCCGAGCTCGATCGCGCTGTCGCCGTCGGGCATCCGCTACCCGCGCCCCGCCTACGCCAGCTCGAAGACCGCATCCACCTCGGTCGCGACGCCGAGCGGCAGCGAGCCGGCGCCGACGGCGAAGCGGGCGTGCTTGCCCGCGTCGCCCAGCACCTGCACCAGCAGGTCCGAGGCGCCGTTGATGACTTTCGGATGGTCCACGAAGTCGGGCGGGCAGTTGACGAAGCCGCCGACCTTGCAGCAGCGCTTGATGCGGTCGAGATCGCCGTCGCAGGCGGCCCTGGCCTGCGCCAGGATGTTGAGGGCGCACAGCCGCGCTGCCTGCTGGCCCTGCTCGATCGAGAACTCGCGCCCGACCTTGCCGATGAACTTGAGCTCCCCGTTCCAGAACGTCACCTGGCCGGCGACGTACAGCGTCTTGCCGGCCAGCACGTAGGGCACGTAGTTGGCGGCAGGCGCCGCCGCCTTGGGCAGCTCGATGTTGAGTTCCTTCAGGCGCGCCTCGATCTTGCCGGCCATTCTTCGCTCCATCCGCCAATCAAAGGGATCGGTCGCGAGAATAGCGGCCGGACGGGGGAACGCCAACCGCTGCCGCCGCGATTCGCCGACGGAAACCGCGCCGCGCGCCCGCGAAACCTGCTAGAATTTTTGCATGTCCGGCAAGGTATCCGCGCGAGCGGCTGGGGTTCGCCGGATGCCTGGCTTCCGACCGCAGGCCGCCCGATGACGTCGCCCTCGTCCAAATTTCTCAACCGCCGCAGCTTTCATGCCGGTCACCTGATCTTCGCGCAAGGCCAGGTTGGCACGCGCGCCTACGTTGTCGAATCGGGGCAGGTCGAGATCGTGCGCGTGCAAGGGCAGCGCCGCCGCCCGCTCGGGCGGATCGGGCCCGGCGGCATCTTCGGCGAGATGGCGCTGATCGACGACCAGCCGCGCATGGCCGACGCCATTGCGCTCACCGAATGCACCTGCCTGGTGATCACGCGCGAGCAGTTCCGCGCCAAGGTCGAAGGTGCCGATCCCTTTTTGCAGGGGCTGCTGCGCATCTTCGTGCGCAACATCCGCTCGATGGCGGACGTGCCGTAGGTAGGGTCCGCCTTCGCGAGAGCGCGACCCCGGCGCGAAGCTCCGCGTTCTACGCCGCCATCACCGCCAGGTGGCTGTGCTCGAAGAAGACCGGGTGCAGGCAGCGCTCCCAGGCCACTTCATGGGTTCCGCGGCGGAAGACGTAGAGG
This sequence comes from uncultured Rhodospirillaceae bacterium, assembly GCA_964557415.1. Classification (GTDB taxonomy): domain Bacteria; phylum Pseudomonadota; class Alphaproteobacteria; order JAEULC01; family JAEULC01; genus JAEULC01. Next base: position 49,910 of record CAZLBB010000014.1, on the reverse strand, counting down.
CCCTGCCAGCCGCCGGTGACGGCATAGTGGACGCCGTCCGGGTGCAGCGCGATGCCGCGCGGAAAGCGCAGGCCCAGCCCGTCGGTGCGGACGACGCGCTTCACGGCCGCGTCGGCGCCGGCGAAGGCGATGACCGCGTGCGAGCTGGCGAAGGTGACCAGAAACTCGTCCTGCGTCGGGTCGTAGACGATGCTCTGGCCATAGCGCGCGAGTTCGGGCGGGTCCGGCATGACGATCCGTGGCGGCGTTTCGGCGCGCGCGGCATCGAAGCGCGCGACCGGCCCGGGCCGGAACACCACGCCCTGGTCGAAGGACGGGTCGGGCTCGTCGATGCGGTCGTCCTGGCGCGCGAGGGCCGCGGCTTCCGCGCCGACCGCCTGGCGCACGCACAAGGCGAGCAGGCGGTCCAGGCGGTTGCCGGCGAGGTGGCGCAGCTCCGCGTCGGCGGCGACGCTCCGGCGATAGACGAGGCGGCCGCTGTCGAGCTCCAGCACGGTGACGCAGGGATCGACGATGACCGGCGCCTCGCCGCTCTTCGGCAGGTTGGTCGAGCCGTAATTGGCGATCACGGCATGGCGCCCGTCCTGCGTCAGGCACACGTCGTGCGGCGCGATGCCGTGCGTCGAGTGGTTCTCCAGGACCGCGAAGCTCCGCGGGTCGCGCAGCACCAGCCTGCCGTGGCGGTCCTCCGGCCGGGTCGCGGGCAGATCGAAGCGCCGCCGCTCGATGGTCAGCAGCGCCGCGCCGTCCGCGGTGAAGGCGGCGTGGCCGCCGGCGACGAACGCGGGGTCGTGACAGGACGGCATCGCGCCGGTCGCCAGCGTGTCGGGATCGAGGGCGAGGAAGCCCGGTCCGTTCATGCTGCTGAAGAAGCCGGTGCGGCGGTCGGGCGCGATCGCCACGTGGTGGCCGACGATCGGCAGCAGCGCGCGGTGCGGCGCGGCATCGCGCTCATCCAGGCGCGTCAGCAGCGTGACGCCGCCCTTGTAGCCCGCGGGGAAGCCGCGGCGCAGCTCCGGTGCGTTCGCCGCCGGCTGGCCGCGAAAGCTGGCCGCGTCGGCGCGATAGCCGGGCACGAAGTAGACGGCCTCGGCCGCGCGCCCCGTGGCGGCGGCCGGTCCCGGGCGGGCGAGGGCACCGGCCGCGACCGCCGCCGTACCGGCCGCGAGCAGTCGGCGCCTGGTGATGGCATGCGCGCTCATAGCGAGCCCAGAATTTCCTTCTGCTTCGCCTCGTACTGCTCCTTGGTGATCAGGCCGCCGTCGTAGAGCTTCTTCAGCTGCTCCAGCCGACGCGCGACGCTGTCGGATCCTTCCGGCCGCGTGGGTGCTGCCGCCGGCGGCGCGGCCGGCAGTGCCGGCTTGGCGGTCGGCGCGGGTGGCTTGGGTTGCACGGGCGGCTTTGCCGACGGCTTGGCTTGGGCCGGTGGCGGCGGCGGCGGCGGCGGCGGTGGCGGTGGCGGTGCCAGGGCGGCGACGGGATCGTCCATGTTGTCGACCGACACGGCGATCCGGATCACGTAGTCGACCGGCCCGCGGATCAGCGGTAGATCCACGGGGCCGAACAGGCGTGCGCGGATGAACAGGGGCATACCGGTGGCGATATCGATCGCCGCGGTGGCCTCGCTGCGCACGGCCACGTCGCGATAGTCCACGCGCAGGACGAATTCATCGGCCTGGCGCAGGAACACGGCCCGGCGACCCCGATGCTGCACCTCGCCCATGGCAAAGGCCGGCGCCGGCGGGCGAACGATCTCGCCCGGCGGCGACGCGCGCGCCAGGACTTGGCGGAGGACCCCGCCCAAGTCGACGGCCGGCGCACGATCGGTAATCGGCGACGGCAACGGCGTATAGATCATCGCGACGGTTGCATGGGCCACGCGTCGGACCAGCGCTCGCGCCGGCGATCCCGGCGGCGCCTGCGGCACGAGATCGAGTCCCCGATAGTCGACCACGGAGGTTCGCCGATGCGGCGGCGCATGGTCGACGTCGATCGTCAATGACGCCAGCGGCGCCGTGCCCGCCAGCTGCATCCCATCGGCGAAGATGCGCTGAACCGCGATCTTCCAGATCGTGCCGGCAGGTCCATGGATGACCGTGCCGGCGCCTTCGATCAGGGCGAAGCCGGGATAGCCGGCTATCGGCACGCCGACATTGGTGAGCTCGGCGGCGAACCGGAAGGACGGAACGGCGACGACCGACAGCGCGCGCGGCTGCGTGATGGCCGCGATCGGCTGCGGTTCGAATGCGGGCGGCGGCGACGGCAGTCCGACGATCGGCGCCTGCGCCGCAGCCTGAACGGCCGACAGGACAAGCATCAGGCCGGCGCAGCCAGCCACACAAGCGATGATCTTGCTCATGGCCTGCTCAATCCTTATGCGATGGCGGCGGAGACTGGCGACTGCCGCGCGAGGACCTGCCGCCGAATCCGCCCGTGATGCCGGGCAGCACCTGCATGACGGTGCCGGGATCGATGGTGGTCCGTTGCGGCTGCGCAGGCCGCCGGCGATCCTCTACACACGCCTTGAACTGCCGGAGCTGCGACTCGTAAATGCTGAGCAGGTGCTGTTGCTCGCTTCGGTTGTTGCGGTGCTGCTCCAGTCGCGCGGCGTGGCAGGGATCCTTGAATTCCCGGTATTCGGATTCCGCCTGCTCGCATGCCGTCGACAGGCGATGCACCTCGGCTTTCAATGCGGGGTCGTCGGCGGCCGCGTCGGACTTCAGTTGTTGCGCCACGAGTGCGTCCCTCCGGGCGTAGTCGCAGCCGTACTTGGCATAGTACGTTTCTCGGGTGACCTCCTTGCCCTGGCACTGCGCAAGCTGCCGATCAACGGCTTCGATCTGCGATTTCGCGTACTGGATCGACGATTCGATGGTGGCCTTGGCCCCATCCTCCGAGAGCGCATTGCCGCCGCCGCGGTATCGGCCCTGGCCGTCGCATTGCATATCGCCGAAGCGCGTGCTGCCGTCGGACATCGTGACCGCCAAGAAACCGTTGCCATACATGATCTCGGTGCCCTGCGCGGGCGGGGGGCCGTAGGGATCGCCCGGATCCTGCCAGCATGCGGTCAATGCAAACCAGGAGAACAGCGCCAGGATCGCCGAACCGGTGATGCCGGACTCGATCCAGCGGCGCGGTGCGCGTGATCGGTGGGTCCAGTCGATGCGAAGCACACGGCAGGGGCCGTTCGGTTCATGCGAAGTCATTGTTCGATCTTTCGGACGAGGACGGCAGCGGGAAAGGCGCGTCGGTTGGGCACCGCGCGATTGCGAGCATGGCGGCGCGAACGCGCCAGAGGACGAAGGCCCCCGCCGCGCCGAGGGCGAGGCCGAAGGTGAAGCGGAGCGCGTTGTCGACCTCGATGCCGAGCGCCCATAGCGCCACCGAAACCACGGCCAGGGCATAGGCGGGCGCCTCGGCTGCGGCGAGCAGTCGCGGTCGCCGCGCCAGCGCGCCGAGGCCGAGCCAGGTCGCAGCGATGCCGAGATAAATGCCGGTGCAGCGCGCACACAGGCCGAACGGGCGACCGTCGACACAGAAGGAGCGCGCGACGATCTGGTGGCAGAAGGGCGCCAATGAAGCGCGCAGGTCGGGCAGGGCCGGCGCCGCAGCGCTCGCGGCGAACAGGGCAAGGCTGGGCGGACCGATCAGGTTGAGGAAATAGCGGGCGCCGAAGAAGCCGCTGCCATGGGCGGCACGAAAAGATCGCTCAGGCGCTCGTCGGACCGGATCGCTCATCGTCTCATCCAGGCGCGATGCGACGCTGCGCTCGTCGCAGCAGCCGAACTCTGGGCGTGGATCGCGCCGTTGGTCGTTGACCCAGATCAACCGCTAAAGCCTCAAGTTTGCGAACGACGATCGCGGACGGCATCGGCACACTCTGGGTGCCGCTACAAGTTGCCAAGGATTTCCTTCTGCTTGGTCTCGTACTGCTCCTTGGTGATCAGGCCACGGTCGAACAGGCTCTTCAGCTGTTCCAGACGCCGGGCAACGTCGTCCGAGCCTCCCGGCCGACTTGGGGCAGTCGCGGGTGGCGGCGCCGCTGGTGCCGCGGGCGTGGCTGCGGGCGGTTTCGCTGCGGGCGCAGGCGGCTTTGCCGCGGGTGCGGCCGCCGGTGCCGGTGCGGCGGGCCTGGTCTGCGGTGCGCCGGGCGGCATCGAGTCGCGCGGCACGGCAACCGCTCCGCCCGGCAATGGCTCCGGCGGCGGAGGCGGCGCCAGCGCCGCCACGGGATTGCCCATGTCCCCGATCGAGACGGCAAGGCGCGCGAAGAAATCGAGCGGCCCCCGCATGGTCGGCAGGTCGACCGGTCCGTACGCCCGTGCCCGCACGAACAGCGGCAGGCCTGTTTCCATGTCGATGACGCCCGTCGCCTCGGTGCGCAATGCGACGTCGCGATAGAACATCCGCGCCGCGAACTGGTCGTCCTGGCGCGCCAGAACGCCCGCGCGTCCGCGATGGATCACCCGGCCGACCGCGAAGGCCGGCGCCGGCGCGCGCACGATCTGCGCCGAGGGCACCATTTTTGCCAGATAGGCCTGGAAGGTTTCGCCGAAGTCCACGACCGGCACGCGCTCGGACACCGGCTGCGGCAACGGCATGAACAGCAGATGGGCGGCCGTATGAGCCATGATGGGCATGAGGCTGCGGGCGGGTTGGCCCGGCGCGGTCTGCGCCACCGAGTCGAGGCCGCGATAATCCGTGGTGTAGATGCGCTGTGACGGCCGGGCGTTGTCCACGTTGATGGTCATCGCCATCATGGGCGCCGGCCCCGCCAGCTGCATGCCGTCGAGGAACATCCGCTCGATGGCGATCTGCCAGGTCGTGGTGCCGGGGCCGCGGGCGACCGTGCCGCCGCCCTCGATCAGCGCGAAGATCGGCCCGCCGGGCAGCGGCGTGCCGATGTTGGTCAGCTCGACGGCGAAGCGGAAGCCCGGCACGTGGGTCACGGACAGGGTCAGCGGCTGTCCAATCGGCATGATCGGCCGCGGGTCGAACGCCGGCGGTGGAGTCGGCGCTGTGGCGCCCGGCGCCTGCGCGACGGCCGGCGCAACGGTCGCGAAGAGGAGAAGGGCGGCGGTCGCAAGGCTGCTGGGTAGGATCGCGTTCATGATGAGCCCTCAGTCCTTGTGGCCGTGCGGCGGCGGCGAGCTCCGCCCGCCGTGGCCCGACCGGCTGCCGAAGCCGCCCATGACGCCCGGGAGGACCTGGATGATCGCGGGATCGACCGTCGTGCGCCCGCTCGGCTGCCCGCCTGCTTGGCGCTTGCGGTCGTCCATGCAGGTGTTGAACTTGTCCAGGCGGAACTGGTGGCTGGCGGCCTGGACGCGCAATGCCTCGCGCTGGTTCTTCATCGCGTCCTGATTCTGCTCCGAGCAGGGATCGTTCGCCTTGGCCACGGAGGCCTGGTCGCATTTCGCCTGCAGCGCGTCGTAGTCCTGCTGCAGCGGCGGGATTTGCGCCTGCGTTTGCGGAATCTTCGCTTCCAGCTGCTTGAGGTATCCCTGCCGGTCCCTTTCCTTCTCGTCCCAGTCTCTCTTGGTAGCGAAGCCGCCGGGGACCCAGATCGACTTCTTGGTCTCCTCGTAATCCTTGGTCAGCTTATTCAGCTCGAACTGCTTGTTTTCCAGCCGGATGCGCGCCGCGCCGGCCTTGGTCCGGTCGCAGCCGAACGAGGCGTCGAAATCCTTGTCGCTGCGGGACTTGCCTTTGCACTGATCGAGGCGTCGATTGATGTCGTCGATCTCTTTCTTGGTCTTTTCCACGGCAGCCTTCATCGCGTTGCGCATCCGGTCTTCGCTCGACGCGTCGCCGCCGCCGCTATAGCGTCCCTGCGCGTCGCACTGGATTGCCCCGAAGGAGATGCCGCTCGGACTCTCCGAAACCATGAAATCGCCATAGCTGGTATCGATGAACTGCGGCAGCGGCGGCGGCGGCGGCTTGTCGTCGAAGCCGCAGGCGCCCAGGGCAAACCAGCCGAACAGCGCAAGGGCGGCAGTCCCGGAGATCAGGGTTTCGGATCGGACGCGGCCCCGGCTGGCGCGCGGGCTTGCGAAGCGGCGTTGGTCGCGCATGGTCACCTTCCGATGCGATGCGGCCAGCCGCACCCTTCTGGCGCGACTAGACCGGAGCCGGAAGCACCACGCTTTGACCTAGGTCAACACGCGCCGTGCGGATTGCCAGCCCGCCCTTGCGGGGGCATTAGACGACGCAGGCCGGCTTCGATGCGGCAAACCGCCGCAGCATTCGCGATGAGGCCGATGACCGAGCGTGTCTCGCGATGCTTCGGCTTTGCGCCGCATCGCGGAGCCGGAAATAAAGACGGGGCCTGCGTTTCCACAGGCCCCGCAAGGTACAGGGAGCACTGATGCCAGGCTAGTAGGCGGCCGCTAGCATCACCTGCGGCCGCCACATGCGCCGCCGAAGAGCGGCGACGCATCTCGGGAGCGCCTGACTTGCGTCGGGCGCTTGTCTCTCTTGCTCAACTGCAACCACTCGTGCCGCCGCACGTGTCGCATTTGAGGCACGTGCCGTTGCGCACCAGGGTGAAGTTGCCGCATTCGGGGCAGGGATCGCCTTCGTAGCCCTTGAGCCGCGCGGCGCGGATGCGATCGAGCCGCGTATCCACCGCGTCCATGATCTCGGCCGAGACGGCCACCGCCTCGACCTTGCGCCGTCCCTCGGCGGTCAGCAGGCCGGTCGAAACCGCGTGCGCCGAGGCGTGCAGCACGCCGCTTCCTGCGAGTCCGCTGCTGGCGTGGCCGTTGGTCCCATGGCCGTGCGTGCCGTTCGCCGCCGCGCCGGACGTCGCCGCGACTCCGCCCTGGAATACCAGGAAGCTGTTGCGCACGTAGCCGGTCGAGGCGATGCGTTTCAGCGTCGCTTCGCTGGTCGCGGCGCTCGCCGGCGCCTGGTCGGCCTCGCCGCGGCCGACACTGTCGGGCGCGATGTCGTCGGGCTGAACATGGGCGAGGTCGGTGCGGCCGAGATAGGAGATCGCCAGCTCGCGGAAGATGTAGTCGAGCACCGAGGTCGCCATCTTGATCGCGTCGTTGCCCTGCACGGCGCCCGACGGCTCGAAGCGCGTGAAGGTGAAAGCCTCGACGTACTGCTCCAGCGGCACGCCGTATTGCAGGCCCATCGACACCGAGATGGCGAAGCTGTCCATCAGTGCCCGGAAGGCCGAGCCTTCCTTGTGCATGTCGATGAAGATCTCGCCAATGCGCCCGTCCTCGTACTCGCCCGTGCGCAGGTAGACCTTGTGCCCGCCGACAATGGCCTTCTGCGTGTAGCCCTTGCGCCGCTGCGGCAGGCGGCGGCGCTCGCCGACCCGCTCGATCACCCGCTCGATGACCTTCTCGGCGATCACGGTCGCGCGCGCGGCGGCCGGCATGGCGACCAGCGCCTCGGCCTGCTCGGCGGCTTCGTCCGGGTCCTCCGCCAGCACGCCGGCCGAAAGCGGCTGCGACAGCTTCGAACCGTCGCGGTAGAGGGCGTTGGCCTTGAGGCCGAGCCGCCACGACAGCCGGTAGGCCTCGGCGCAGTCGGCTATCGTCGCCGCGTTCGGCATGTTGATGGTCTTGGAAATGGCGCCCGAGATGAAGGGCTGCGCTGCGGCCATCATGCGGATATGGCTCCCGACCGAAAGCGCGCGCGTGCCGATGCGGCCGCAGGGATTGGCGCAGTCGAACACGGCCAAATGCTCCGCCTTGAGGATCGGCGCGCCTTCCAGCGTCATGGCGCCGCAGCAATAGGCATTCGCCACCTCGATCTCGGCCCTGGTGAAGCCCAGCGTCGTCAGCAGGTCGAAGCCGGGGTCGTGCAGCGTCGCCGGCGCGATCGCCAGCGTCTTGGTGCAGAACTCCTCGCCCAGCGTCCACTTGTTGAAGGCGAACCTGATGTCGTAGGCGTTCTGCAGCGCCGCCTCGACCGCCTCGAGCGCCTTGGCGGTGAACCCCTTCGCCTTCAGCCGGGCATGGCTGACGCCGGGCGCGTCCTTCAGCGTGCCGCGGCCGACGGCATAGTCGACGATTGTCTCGATCTCCTCCGCGTCATAGCCGAGCGCGGTCAGCGCGTCGGGCACAGCGCGGTTGATGATCTTGAAGTAGCCTCCGCCGGCGAGCTTCTTGAACTTGACCAGCGCGAAGTCCGGCTCGATGCCCGTCGTGTCGCAGTCCATCACCAGGCCGATCGTGCCGGTCGGCGCGATGACGGTCGCCTGCGCGTTGCGGAAGCCGTGCACCTGGCCCAGCGCCAGCGCCTGGTCCCATGCCGCGCGCGCCTTCATCACCAGGCCGCGGTCGGAGCACTTGGCGGCGTCGAGCGGGACCGGCGCGATCGCCAAGCCCTCGTAGCCCTTGCTCTCGCCATAGGCGGCCCGGCGATGGTTGCGGATCACGCGCAACATCGCTTCGGCGTTGCGCTGGTACTCGGGGAACGCGCCGACCTCGCCCGCGAGCTCGGCCGAGGTGGCGTAGGAGACACCGGTCATCAGCGCGGTGATCGCGGCGCACAGCGCACGGCCCTCGTCGCTGTCGTAGGCGATGCCGCTTGCCATCAGCAGCCCGCCGATATTGGCGTAGCCGAGGCCGAGGGTGCGATAGGCGTAGGACAGCTCGGCAATCTCGGGCGAGGGGAACTGCGCCATCAGCACCGAGATTTCCAGGGTCAGCGTCCAGAGCCGGCAGGCATGGGCGAAGCTGTCGACGTCGAAATCGAAGCCCAGCTCCGCCGTATCCGGGAAGCGGAAGGCCATCAGGTTGAGCGAGGCCAGGTTGCACGCCGTGTCGTCGAGGAACATGTACTCGGAGCACGGGTTGGACGCGTTGATGCGGCCGCCTGCGGGACAGGTGTGCCAGTCGTTGATGGTCGTGTCGTACTGGATCCCCGGATCTGCACAGGCCCAGGCGGCATGGCAGATCTGGTCCCACAGTGCGCGCGCCTTCATGGTGCGCGCGGGCTTGCCGTCGGTGCGGCGCTTCAGCGCCCAGTCGCGGTCGGCCTCGACCGCGTCGAGAAAGGCGTTGGTCACGCGCACGGTATTGTTGGAGTTCTGCCCGGCGACGGTCAGGTACGCCTCGGAGTCCCAGTCCGTGTCGTAGACGCGGAAATCGACCGAGCCCTGGCCCTGGCGCGCGATCTGGATCGCGCGCTGCACGTAGTTCTCGGGCACCGCCGCGGCGCGGGCGCCGCGAATCGCCTGGCGCAGCGCCGGGTTCTTCTTCGGGTCGAACCGCGCCGAGTCGTCCAGGTCGCTGGCATGGCAGGCCTTGACCACGGCGTTCAGCGCCTTGTTCGCGAGCGTGGAGCCCGCGACCAGGGAAGCGACCTTCTGCTCTTCGACCACCTTCCAATTGATGAACTGCTCGATGTCGGGATGGTCGACGTCGACCACGACCATCTTGGCCGCGCGCCGCGTCGTGCCGCCCGACTTGATGGCGCCGGCGGCGCGGTCTCCCACCTTGAGGAAGCTCATCAGGCCCGACGACTTGCCGCCGCCGCTCAGGGGCTCGTTCTCGCCACGCAGCTTGGAGAAATTGCTGCCGGTGCCCGAGCCGTACTTGAACAGGCGCGCCTCGCGCACCCACAAGTCCATGATGCCGCCGTTGTTCACCAGGTCGTCGGCGACGGACTGGATGAAGCAGGCATGCGGCTGCGGATGTTCGTAGGCCGAGGCAGAGCGGACCAGCGCGCCAGTCTTGTAGTCGACGTAGTGGTGCCCCTGGCCGGGACCGTCGATGCCGTAGGCCCAGTGGAGGCCGGTGTTGAACCATTGCGGCGAGTTCGGCGCGCCCATCTGGCGGCACAGCATCGCGCGCATCTCGTCGTAGTAGGCGCGCGCGTCCTGCTCGGTGTCGAAGTAGCCGGCCTTCCAGCCCCAATAGGTCCAGGTGCCGGCTAGCCGGTCGAAGACCTGGCGCGCCGAGCGCTCGCCGCCCAGGGTCGCACCCTGCGCCGGCACGCGCCGCCACAGCCAGTCCGGCACGTCCGACTCGGCGACGGGGGTGCCGCGGTCGGGCACGCCGGCGCGCCGGAAATATTTTTGCGCCAGCACGTCCGCGGCGACCTGGCTCCAGCTGGCCGGAACCTCGATCTCGCTTTGCCGGAAGACGACGGAACCGTCGGGGTTGCGGATCTCGCTTGCTGTGATTCGAAACTCGACCCCGTCATAGGGCGAGCCGCTCGCGGTCGTGAAGCGCCGCTCAATCCGCATCTTGATCCCCTCTCGACGTCGCGTTCCCGCAGGCGGGCGACGGCTTTTTCCCCACCGGCCCCCCGGCCAGCCCGCCGTGCTTGCGCCACGCTTCCGTATGGAAGGCGAATCTGCCACATTTTGTGCGGGGCGCCAAGCATCTTCCCAACATGTAGTGGCTGTAGATAAGTCTGTGGGTGATTTCGGCAACGCTTGGCGGCTCAGCGGGATGGCGCCAATGGGCCGCGCGCTGGGGTGCGACATCGTGGCCGCCGGGCCAACCGGCAGGCTCCGGGCGGCTGCCCGGGGCGGTCGCCACAGGGGCTGTGCCGGCGCAGGGCGGAAATCGGCCGTTATCGCCGCTCAGCCCGCGGTCCGCTCCTTTTGCATCAGCACGATCGCGCCAATCACCAGCGCCACGCCGGCGAGCTGGAGCGGGCGCAGCGCCTCGCCCAGGACGAGGTAGGCGAGGAAGGTCGCGGCTACCGGCTCGATATTGCAGACCATGGCGGCGCGCACGCCGCCGATCAGGCTGATGCCTACATAAAAGAGAGAGGTCGAGAAGCAGAACATCGCCGCCCCGCCAAGGACGCCGGCCCAGCCCAGCGTCGTCGTCGGCAGCGCCATGCCCACCGCGGGGGCCACGACCAGCAGCGCCAGGGCCGAGGTGCCGGTCATCGCCGCCATGGCGGTCAGTGGGCTCGCGCGCCGCATCACGCGGCTATTGACCGTGATGTTGATCGAGAGTCCGAGCGCGGCGACGAGCGCGAGGCCGATGCCGAGCGGCGCGATCTCGCCGAACGAGACCCCGACCGCGAGCGTGACGCCGGCAAAGCCGAGGCCGAGGGCCGCCAGCCGCGACGGCGGCAGCACCTCGCCGTCGACCACGCGGGCAATCACCGCGACTATCATCGGAAACAGATAGAAGATGGTGACGGCCAGCCCGATCGGGATATAGCGGATCGACGTGACGTAGCAGTACGAGCCGACCAGCCAGATCATGCCGACCAGGGTGGCCGGCAGGCGCAGGTCGCGCGGCGGCAGCAACGGCACCCGGCGGCCCAGGCACAGCAGGACGTAAAGCGCCGTTGCGGCGCCGGCGCGGAACACCGTCACTGTCATCGGATCGCTGCCGCCGTCATAGGCGAGGCGCGCCAGGGTCGGCAGCGTCGCGTAGCCGAAGGCGCTGCAGAAGACGAGCGCGATGCCCAGGCGCAGGTGCTTCGCAGGAGTCGCCGCCGCGGGCAAGGGGCCGGCCGAAACGCTCATGCGCGCGCGGCAAGCGGCAGGTTGACCAGCAGGTTCTGCGGCTTCAGGCGCAGCGTCTTTGCCTCGGTCATGGCCAAGGCGAGATAGACCGACCGCCCGGCGATATCGGGCCGCATCACGCTGGCATCGGCGAATTCCAGGCGGAACAGCGACAGGAGCCGCGCCATGCGTTCCTCGTCGACCTCGGTGCCGTTGTAGAGATCGTTGAGCAGCCGGCTCGACTCGACGTCGAGGCCGGTGTGCCAGACCCAGCGCGCGTCATCGATGCGCTGCACCGGCTGGATCGACACGGCGATTCCCAGCAGGTGCGCCACCCAGGCCTCGAGCACCCGGCACAGCGCGTCGAGCCCGGGCCGCGCGAAGGTGAGGTCGAGCACCGTGTCGTGCCGCTCGTCGCGCTGGAAGTAGCCGGCCTGGTTCTCCTCGGTCAGCACGTCGAGCTCGATGGTGCGCAGCTGGGTCTGGGCCTCGACCACCAGCCGCCCCAGGCTGCCGAAGCCGCCCGTGGTGGCGTACATCTCGACCGTCTCCTGGTCGGCCACGAGGATCGCGCCTTCCTCCGCCGTCACGCTCTGCGGCCGGAACATCAGCTCGCCGGCGCGCACGCGGATGCCGTCCTCGATCCCGTCGAGCACGTGGCGGGTCAGCACGTGCGCCAGCTGGTCGACGAAGAGGTGCGGCATGCCGGTCACTCGGTCGAGGAACAGCCGCAGATAGGCGTCCTCGATCGTGCCGGCGGCGACGAGCCGGTCGCGGAAGGCGAGCAGGGCGCGGTAGTTGTCGCGCGCGTCGGCGTCGGCCAGCCGCTGCAGCCGCGCCTCGGCGACGCTGCGGCGCGGATCTTCCGTCAGCTCGGCGTACAGCGCGCGCTCGGCGGCGCAGGACTCCGCGACCGGAGCGATCTCGGGTCGCCGCAGATAGGCGCGCAGGAAGTCGTCCGTGATCCCAAGCCGCGGCCCGCCGGGGGTCGCGCGCCGCTCGAGCAGGTGATAGCCGGAAGAACGCCAGAAATCGGGCATGGCCGAGGTTATGCGGTCCCGCCGGCCGGTTTGTCCAGCCGAGGGACGGCCCGTATCATCCGCGGCATCGGGAACGAGGAGGCTCGTTGCATTTGCCCTGTCCTTGTTGTCATTGCCGGCCCCGGGGCCGGCCATCCACGCTTCTATTTGGGCGCTGCCGAGGTCGAAGCGTGGATGGCCGGGTCAAGCCCGGCCATGACGCCCCTGAATATCGCGGGCAATGACCACCACGCGCGATCGCGCGGCGATCTACGCCGTTGCCCTGGCCGTGTTCGCGGGAATCGGCGTCATCCTCACTTGGGATTCGCGCGGCAATCCCGCGACCGGGTGGATGCGGATGTTCGACCCGGCGGATTTCGCCGCGCCGGGGACGCTGGCGCCGTTCATCGCCGGCCTGCAGGCGCCGATCTCGCCGTGGCTGGCGGCACTCGAGATCCTGTCGCAGCGCTGGCTCGGCACGGCGGCGCCGGTCACGGTCGGGCTCTATCGCGCGAGCCTGATCGGCGGCTACCTGGTCGCGATGCTGTTGACCTGGCCGTCGCTCCCGCGGCTGGCGCTGTCGTTCGTCCTGTCGGTGCTGTTCCTCTGGGCCACGGTGCTGATCCATCCGGCGAGCCCGATCGTCTACGACGTCGTGCTGCCGTTCCTGCTGGTCGCGTATTTCGCGCTGCTGCGGATCGGCTCGCCGGCGGTGCTCGCCGTCGCGGGCGTAGCGCTGGCCCTGGCCGAACTGACGCGGCCCTACGTCCTGATCCTCCTGCCGCTGCTGCTCGCCGGCGCCTGGTGCGGCGTGCGGCGCATGAGAATCCTCGCGCTGCTCGCGCCGGTGCTGCTGATATCGGGCGCGTGGCACCTGCATCAATGGGCCAATCATGGCCAGCTCACCTGGAGCAACCACGCCGGCTTCAACATGATCCGCGCCTGGCGCATGGTCGCCTATCCCGAACTCCTGCCCGAGCCCGGCGCCGTGCGGCTGGCGCCCGATCGCCTGCCCAACCTCAACACGCCCGAGCACGCCGAGAACAGCCGGCGCCTCGTGCGCGCCGTGCTCGACTACATTCGGGCCAATCCTGGCGACGGCGCGCTGCACATGCTCGAGCGCGTGGCGGTCTTCGTCGGCGCCGGGCACCAGATCGAGGACCATGCGCCCGATCATGCGCTGCTGCCGGTCTATGACGTGGTCGTCAAATACGCGAACATCGCAATGCTGGCGGCCGCCCTGGCGATCGTGCTGGTGCTGCTGCGGCTGCTGGTCGTCTCGCCGCTCGACGCGATGGCCGCACTCGGCCGCGGCGACAACCAGATGCTGCTGCTGATGGCCGGCGCCATGGTGCTGATCGCGATCACCGAGTCGGGCGAGGAGGCGCGGTTCCAGATCAGCATCCTGCCGCTGATGGCGGCGCTGCCCTTGCCTTTCCTGCCGGACCGGCGCGGCGCCGACCGCTTCCAGCGCATCGGCTCCTGGCCAGCATCGCGCAAGCGGCGGGCGATCGCGGCCCTGGCCGCACTGGTCGTCGTCGTCGAGGTCCTGACCTGGGGCTCGACGCGCCGCCCGGCCGGGGCGGCGAGCGGCGGGCCGATCGCCGTGCCTGAGCGGCCGGGCGCCGATCCCTATGTCGAGCGCGGCCGGCTGCACGTGGCGCAGTTCAACGTGCGCGGCGGCGCCTGGCGCGACCGCGAGCGAGAGATCGCCGCCAACGGCGCCTGCCTGCGCGATCTCGATCTCGCCGGCCTCGCCGAAGTGCGCGGGCCGCGCTTCTTCGGCCTGGCGGAAGGCCAGCTGCCCGCGCTGGCGGCGGCGAGCGGGCTGGTGCCGCTCTACGCGCCGGCGGAATGGCGCTGGTGGGGCGAGCATTTCGGCAACGCGCTCTTGACCGCCTTGCCGGTCGAGCGCTGGACGCGCACCGCGCTGCCGCACCGCTTCGGCGTGTCCTACCGCTCGATGCTCGCGGCGGCGATCCCGGTCGACGGGCGGCGGCTCAACGTGCTGGTCGCGCAGATCGACAACCACGACCACGTCATCCAGATCGAGGCGATCGACGCGGCGTTCCGCGCCTCGGCGGTGCCGGCGCTGCTGCTGGCGGATTTCGGAACCTCCGACCCGCGCAAGGAGCCCTTGAAGCGGCTGGTGGGCGATCCCGCGTTCCTCGCGCTCACCAACCAGCCGCCGTTCCCTGAGGCCACGGTGCAGGGCGGCTGGATTCTCGCCAAGGGCTTCCGGCGCGTCGATGTCTCGTTCTGCAAGGGCGGCGTGTCGATGCAGCCGCGGCTCGCCGCAACGCTGGAGTTTCTCCCATGAACGGGCGCGAGGCGGCTTCGATCGATCGCGTGCTGTTCGCCGCGGTCGCGCTTGCCTTCGTCGGCGCCGCTCTCTACCTGCTGCGCGATGCCGCCGCGTTCCCGACGCTGCGCTGGATCGATATGTTCTCGCCCTACGACTACCGGCGCGAGGGGCTCGGGAGCTTCCTCCTCGACCTGCGTCTGCCGGTGCCGCCGGTCCTGGCGGCGATCGAGATGCTGAGCCTTCGGCATCTCGGCTCGACTTGGTGGATCGAAGTCGTGCTGTATCGCGGCGCCATCATCGTCGCGTTCCTCGCGGCCCTCGCGGTGATCTGGCCGTCGCGCCTCAGGCTGCTGCTGTTCCTGCCGCTGGCGCTCGTCTTCGTCTGGGCTGGCGCGCTGCTCAACCCGTTCACGCCGCTGGTCTACGACGCGGTGCTGCCGTGCCTGTTGCTGCTCTACCTCTTCCTGCACCGATGGATGCACGAGGCGCGCCCGGACCGCGCCATGGTCGCATTGCCGCTTGCGGCCGGAACGGTGCTGGCGCTGCTTGAGCTGACGCGGCCGTTCGTGCTGCTGCTCCTGCCGTTCTTTCTCCTGTCGGCCTGGGCGGCACTCCGGCCGCACGGCCGGCGCGCCTTCCTGCTGTTGCTGCTGCCGCTCTTGCTGCTGTCGGGCGCCTGGCACGCGCATCAGTTCGTCCGCCACGGGCAGGTGACCTGGAGCAACCATGCGGGGTTCAACCTGATCCGCGCCTGGCGCCAGGTGCCGTTCCCGCCGCTGATCGACGAGAGCCCGCATCTGGCGGCGCCCCACAACCAGCTGCCCAACGCCAACACCGAGACGCACAGCGAGAACAGCCGCCGCCTGCAGCGCGCCGTGCTGCGCTACGCGCTGGACAATCCGGTCGAGGCGGCGGCGCATATCGGCCAGCGCGTCGCCGTGTTCATCGGCACCGGGCATTTCCTCGAAGGCGTGTCGCCCGACCACAAGGTGCTCGCCTTCTACGACGTTGCCGTGCGCTATCTCGATTTGATGTTGCTGGCCGGGGCGCTCGCCGTCGCGGCGGCCTTCGTCTTCAAGGCCGGGCAGCGCGCGGCGATCGTTGCGGCGCCCGCCAATCTCGCCCTTGTCGTCGGCGCCGGCGCGCTTGTGATCATGGCGATCGGCGAGGCGGGCGAGGAAGCGCGCTTCCAGGTCTCGCTGCTGCCTTTGCTCGCTGCCCTGCCCATTCCGTATCTCGGCAGGCCGCGCGCGGCCGTGACCCGGCGCGCCCGCCAGGCCGCGACGCGCTGGCGCGCCATCGGCGTGGCGGCGACCATCCTCGTCCTGGTCGCGGTCGAGGTCGTGCTGTGGGGCTCGCGCCGCGCGCCCGCGGGCGCGGCCGAGGGCGGACCGATCATGCCGCCCGCCCAGGCGGCGGCGACGCCGGCGGAAGGCCGGCTGCGCGTCGTGCAGGCGAGCCTGCACAATGCCGGCGGCGCGCAGGAGCCGCGCGTCGTTGCGGCGCTCGCGCGCTGCGTCGCCGACAGCGACGTCGTCGGCCTGACCGAGGTGCGCGGCGCGGGGCTGCTCGGCCGCGAGCCCGACCGCGCGACCGCCTTCGCCGCCCGCGTCGGCATGGCCGCGCTGTTCGCGCCGACCGAGCGGCGCTGGTGGCACGAGCACTACGGCAACGCGCTGCTGACCCGGCTGCCTCTGGCGTCGTGGCGGCGCGAGATGCTGCCGCGCCAAATCGGCTATTCCCATCGCGGCATGCTGCTCGCCGAGGTCGAGGTCGGCGGGCGCCGCGCCAGCGTGCTGGTCTCGCATCTCGACGTCTACGACCGCCTAGTGCAGCTGGAGCGCCTGGTCGAGCGGTTCCGCCGGATCGATGGGCCGGCGATCATGCTCGCCGACATCGGCTTCGTCCATCCGCCGCCGCCGCCGCTGGCGAAGCTGCTGGTGGAGCCCGACGTGCTGGCGGTCTCCAACCGGCCGACGCCGGAAATGCCGTTGATGGGACGCTGGATCGTGGCGCGCGGCTTCCGCCTGGTCGGGCAGTCGATCTGCCCGACCGGCCTGTCGCTCCATCCCGAACTGGTGGCCGACCTTGTCTTCGCCGACTGAGCGCGCACGGCCGGCCGTCTGGCCCTGGATCGCCGCCGGCCTGCTGGTCGCCGCGTTCGGCCTGTGGGCGACGCGCGGCGCGGTCGCCTCGGGCGCGCTCACCTGGATGGATTCCTTCGACGTCGCGGCCTTCCGCCGGCCCGGCCAGATCCTCGAGTTCCTTGCGCATCTGCGCGCGGCCATCCCGCCGGTGCTGGCCGTGGCCGAGATCGCGAATCAGCTCATCGCCGGCAACACCGACTGGGTCACCGTGCATCTCTATCGCGCCTCGCTCGTCTTGCCCTACGTGATGGCGATTGCGCTGACCTGGCCGTCCCTGGCGCGCCTCGGCCTGGCGACGGCGCTCTCGATCGTATTCCTGTGGGGCAGCGTGCTGGTCCATGCCGGCGGGCCGAACGTCTACGACACGGTCTATCCGTTCCTGCTGATGGGCTTCCTCGTCGCGCTGCGCTTCGGCGCGCGCACGCGCACGGGCGCCCTAGCCGCGGGCGCGTGCCTGGCACTTGCCGAGCTGACCCGTCCCTTCGTCATCGCTTTGATGCCGCTGTTCCTGTTCGGCGCGCTGGCGTCGCTGCGGCCTCTCGACCGGGCGCGCACGCTGGCCTTCCTCCTGCCGATCCTCGTCCTGTCCGGCGGCTGGCACGCGCACCAGTACCTGAGCTTCGGCCAAATCGTCTGGAGCAACCACGGCGGCTACAACATCCATCGCGCCTGGCCGATGACCAAGCTGCCGCCGCTGTTGCCGGAACAAGGCGCGCCGCGGCTCGAAACCGAGCTGCCGGGCAGCTTCAACTCTGCCGTCCATGGCGAGAACAGCCGGCGCATCCAGCGCGCCGTGCTGGCGCATGTCGCGGCGCATCCGCTCGATAGCGCCGGGCATGCGATCGAGCGCATGGCGAACGTGCTGTCGGGCGAGATCAACCTGAAGGGCTACATCCCCAACTCGCCGGTCATGCCGGTCTATCTCGCGTTGGTGAAATACCCGGCGCGTTGGGTGATGCTCGCCGGCCTCGTGCTGCTGGCGGCCAGCCTGCTGCGACCTTGCGCCATTGCCTGGCTCGTGGGCGATGCCGGCAACCTGCTGATCATCAGCACCGCGGCGACGCTCGTGATCTTCGCGCTGACGGAAGCGGGCGAGGAGGCACGCTTCATGATCGCCGTGCTGCCGATGCTGGCAGCGGTCGCCGTGCCGCGGCTGACGCCTGACCCCGACCCGGTGCGCTATCGTCCGCGCACGCTCAAGCTCGCCTGGGCGGCGGCGATCGTCGCGATCGTCGGCATCGAGGTGTTCGCTCAGGGCTCCATGCGCCGGTCGGCCGGCCCGGCCGAAGGGCAGGGGCTGGCGCCGCCTGTCGCGGCGGCGCCGTCGGGGCCGCTGCGCCTCGGCGTGCTGCAGGCGCGCGGCGGCACGTGGCGCGACCGCGAGCAGGCCGCGCGCCGCATCGCCGCCTGCCTCGAGGGGTTGCACTTCGTCGGCCTCAACGGCTTGCGCGGTCGCTCGCGGCTGGATGCCGCTCCCGACCAGGCGACGACGCTCGCAGCTCTTAGCGGGCGCGCGGGGCTGTTCGCGCCGACCGAGCGGCGCTGGTGGACGGATTCCTTCGGCAACGGATTCGTGACCGCGCTGCCGGCTGTGCGCTGGCGGCGCGAGCCGCTGCCGGCGCCGCGCACCGTGCCGCGGCGCAACTTCGTGATCGCCGAACTCGCTGCCGGCACGGCGAGGGTGCATGTCCTGGTGACGCAGATCGACGGGCTGCTCGACCACGACGTGCAGATGCGGATCGTGGTCGAGCGCTTCCTTGCCTTGCCCACGCCATCGGTGCTGATGGGCGAGCTCAACGCGCGCCGCGACGAGCCCGCGATGGTGCGGCTGCTGGGCCTGCCGGGGGTCGACGCGTTCACCGTGGATCTGCCGACGCCGGTCGGGCCGCGCCCGGTGGACTGGATCATCGCGCGCGGCCTCGCGATCGCCGCGCGTACGACGTGCGACACCGGCGTCTCGGACCATCCCCTGCTCGCGGTGGAACTCGTGTCCAGACCGTAATGACCACTACTTGGTGGCGTCCGGGGAAACCCTTATATGTAGGCGGCTGGACTGTCCCTGGCAGCCGGCCGAAAGAACCAAGGGAGACGACCTAAGATGTTCATCTTGCGGAGCATTGTGGCGGTTGCGCTGGTGCTGGGCCTGACCCTGGCGCCCGACTATGCCGATGCGCGCGCCGGCGGCAGCAAGTCGTCCGGCAGCCGCGGTGGCCAGACTTATGCGCCGATGCCGGCCAAGCCGATCGAGCGCAGCATGACGGCCAAGCCGGCGCAGCCATCCGTGCAGCCCGGCGCCGTCGCTCCGGGCGTCGGCGCGCCGGCGCGCGGTGGCATGTTCGGCAGCCCGGTGATGACGGGCCTCCTCGGCGGCTTCCTCGGCGCAGGCCTGTTCGGCCTGCTGTTCAGCAACTCCGCCTTCGCCGCCGAGGGCGCGAACGGCGCGGCCGGCATGTTCGGCATGCTGCTGCAGTTCGCCCTGATCGCCGCGGCCGTGTGGATCGGCGTCAACCTGTTCCGGCGCATGTCGGGCCAGGGTCAGCCGCGCACGGCCGGCGCGTCCTTCGGCGGCTTCGGCCGCAGCATGCCGCTCGACGCCGGCGCTGCCGGCCAGGTCGCGCAAGGCGAAGACGTCGCACCGCAACCCGGCCCGCAGATCACCGATGCCGACCGCGAGGCCTTCGGCCAAGTTCTGGCCGAAACCCAGGCGGCATGGAGCGACGGCGACCTAGCCCGTCTGCGCACGCTCGCCACGCCCGAGATGGTGTCGTATTTCGCCGAGGACCTCGCCGAGGCCGCCAGCCGCGGCGAGCGCAACATCGTGCGCGATGCGGCGCTGCTGAAAGGTGACGTGGTCGAGAACTGGGTCGAAGGCGACCGGCAATACGCCACCGCCGTGATGACCTGGCGCGCCATCGATTATGTCGAACGTGACGGCCGGCCGGTGTCCGGCGATGCGGCGACAGCGGTCGAGGCCACGGAAGCCTGGACCTTCATGCGTGCGCGCCGCGGCCGCTGGCTGCTGTCGGCCATCCAGCAGATCTGAACGTTCTGCGCCGTTTCTACCTGCCGGCGCCGCAGCCTAACAAGCTGCGGCGCTTGGCTTTTTCGGCTTCCTTCGGCGTCCCTGTGGAAAACGCGGGGATAATTGACTGGCTTTAACTAAACTTTTAGGTTTACACCTTAGTAAGAATTTGAGATTGGTAGCCGTCCCGGGCCATGCAGGCCCGGGTTTCGTCGAAGGGGCCGATCCGGCTCAGCGAGGGGCTGATGTCGCAGGAAGCGCAAGGGGACTCCGCCGGCAAGCGCGGGGGTGACAGCCGTCGGACACCTGTCGTCCAACCCGGTTCAGCAGAAATCCAAGACGTCGATATCGCCATCGTCGGCGGGGGCCTGAGCGGCTCGACCGCGGCCGTGGTTCTCGGTCGCGCCGGCTACAAGGTCGTGGTGATCGACAACCACGCGATCTATCCGAACCTGTTCAAGGCGGAGAAACTCGAGCCCGATCAGATCGCGCTCCTGGAGAAGATGGGGCTGATGGACAGCCTGCTGCCGTTCTCTGTGCCCATCGCCGAGGTCACCAACGGTCGGCACGGACGCGTCATCGATCGCACCCGCGTGGGACAGTACGGCATCCTCTACCACGACATGGTGAACGCGGTGCGCGCGCGCATTCCCGCGGTCGTCGACCTGCGAATCGGCCGCGTGACCGATGTCGAGGCCGGCCCGGAGCGCCAGCGCGTCGTTCTGGCCGACGGGCATCGCATCCGGGCGCGGCTGGTGATCCTCGCCAGCGGCGTCGGCGCCTTGCGGCAGAAGCTGGGCATCGGCCGCCACCTGCTGCGCGAGTCGCATTCGGTCGCCTGCGGTTTCACCGTCTCGCCCGAGGCCGGGCACAAGCTCGACTTCGGCGCTCTGACGTATTACGCCGAGCGCGTCGCCGACCGAGTCGACTACCTCTCCCTCTTCCCGGTTTCCGAGGGGTTGCGCGCGAATCTGTTCACGTACCGCAACGCGCATGATTCGTGGCTCAGGCTGCTGGCGCAGGACCCGCGCCACGAGCTGCGCACGCTGATGCCCGGCCTCGTGCATTTCCTCGGTGATTTCACGATCCCCGGCAAGGTGCAGTTGCGCCCGATCGACCTCGAGCGCGCCGAGAATTTCGTCCGTCCCGGCGTGGTGCTGGTCGGCGACGTGTTCCAGGTATCGTGCCCGGCGACCGGCACCGGCGTCAGCAAGCTGCTGACCGACGTCAACGTGCTGTGCAACACGCATCTGCCGCGCTGGCTCGACACGCCGGGCATGGGGGCCGAGAAGATCGCGCAGTTCTACGAGGATCCGCGCAAGCAGGCCTGCGACTCGCAGGCCCTGCACTGGGCCGAGTACCGCCGCGCGGTATCGACCGAGACCGGGCTCGGCTGGGAGCTGCACCGACGCCGCGTCTATCTGCACCGGCGCATGCGCGACCTGTTCGACCGGACGCTACGCCGCGCCGCCTGACGGTCGGGAGGGGCAACCTTCGGATCGGCACGGCTCCGGGCGCCGCAGACGCCGCCGTCCGTGACTGCCTGCACGGATGGCGGCGCGCTGCCCGATTTCGCCAGAACATCGAATTATTATATAAATTAACTCGATTTTTAGGTTTACTTCGCCTCCGCTTTCGGCTAAACCTCGTCCCGCGCAGCGATCAGGATGATCGCCGTTCCAAGTATGGAATGGGTTGAGCCATCAGGAAGTGGGCCTCATGCCGCAAGTAGCGCGCCAAGACACTGCCACATAACCTACGACCGCGGTCGGGGCCGACAGTTCGGTCCGCGCATGGCGTTGCCACGGGCGTCGTTCCCCAGGGCGACCGATGCGGGACCGAGCCGCCGGCCCCGGCCGCGGGCTCCATTCTTCGCGTTCCCGCCCCGATCCAGCCTTTACGCCGACAACGCCGGATGCAATAGTCGCGCGCGAGTCGCAAAGCACGGCAGGGCGCCGTTTTTCGCCGTTTCCTTCCCGTCCGCGGGCGCGCTGGCGCTGCGGCGGTCCTGGATCAGGCAGGCATGACGATTGGTACGCTGATCTACACTAGGCTGTTCGGCGCGAAGGTCGGCAGCGATCCCTTCGGCAATACCTACTACCAGCACTGCAGGACGCCTGCGTCCGGACGGCGCAAGCGCTGGGTGATCTACGCCGGCGAGGCCGAGGCCTCGCGCGTGCCGCCGGAATGGCATGCCTGGCTGCACTACACCATCGACACCGTGCCGCCCGGGGCCGGCAAGCCGCACCAGCCCTGGCAGAAGCCGCATATTCCGAACCTGACCGGATCCCCCGCGGCCTACCGCCCGCCCGGCCACACGCTCAAGGGCGGCCACCGCGCCAGGGGCACCGGCGACTACGAGCCGTGGACGCCGGCCTGACGCGACCATGCTCGATCGTTCCTGATCGGTTGGAACCGGCCCGATAGGAGAGCCGCATGCACCGCAACATCATCGAAACCGTCCTCGGCGCCGTCGTGCTGCTGGTCGCCGGCATCTTCCTGCTGTTCGCGCTGCAGTTCTCGACCGCGGCGGGCGTCAAGGGCTTCGACCTCCTGGCGGAGTTCCGCCATATCGACGGCCTCAAAGTGGGCGACGAGGTGCGGCTGGCCGGCATCCGCGTCGGCACGGTTTCGCGCATGTCGCTGAAGCCCGAGGACTACAGCGCCGTGGTGACCATGCGCATGGAGCCGGGCGTCGAGGTCAGCACCGATTCGACCGTGTCGATCCACACCGACGGGCTGTTCGGCGGCAAGTACCTGGAGATCCAGATCGGCGGCGAGACGGAGAACATGAAGCCGGGCCAGCGCTTCGGCTTCGTGCAGGACGCCGTCATCGTCGAGGAGCTGATCGAGAAGATCGTCGCCTTCGCCGAGGGCCAGCGCAAGAAGACGGACGACAAGAAGGCCGAAGAAAAGCCGAAGGCCAAGCCGTAGTCGGCGCGGCAATTCTGGCGGCGACGGAGGCGAAGGGACATGTCGATGACGAGCAAGACGGTCGAGACGGTGATGGGCGCGGTGGTGTTGCTGGGCGGGTTGGCGGCGCTGTACACGGCCTATGCCAGCAGCCAGATCAAGACGGTCGAGGGTTACAAGGTCACGCTCAAGTTCAACAAGGTGGGCGGGCTGCAGGAAGGCAACGCCGTGCGCATCGGCGGCCTGCAGGTCGGCACGCTGGTCGAGCAGAAGCTGGACCCGCAGACCTACGACGCGGTGCTCGAGCTCAGCATCCGTTCGGACGTGAAACTGCCCAAGGACACCGAGGCCGAGGTTTCATCGGACGGGCTGCTCGGCGGCAAGTTCCTGCTGCTGAATCCGGGCAAGTCCAAGGAGATGATCCCGCCCGGCGGCACCATCGAGAACACCAAGGGCGTGATCGCGCTCGAGGAGATGGTCGGCCGCATGATCTTCTCGACCGCGCAGCAACCGAAATAGGGTGACGGCCATGAAGCGCCTGACGCTCGAGATCCTGGTCGGCGCGCTGGTCGTGCTGATCGGCTTCGGTTTCGTCAAATACGCGTATTCCGGCAAGCAGGTAAAGAGCGTGCAGGGCTACACGCTGACCGCGCGCTTCGCCAAGGTCGGGACGATCCAGAACGGCGCGCCGGTGCGCGTCGCCGGCGTCACGGTCGGCCGCGTCGCCGGCATGACGCTCGACCGCAGCAATTTCCAGGTCGTGCTCGACATGACGATCGAGCCGACGCTCAGGCTGCCGATCGACACCAAGGCGTCGATCACGACCGACGGGCTGCTCGGCGGCAAGTACGTCAAGGTCGAGCCGGGCCAGGCCAAGGAGACGCTGAAGCCGGGCGCGCTGATCGCCCAGACCAAGGACGCCGTCGCGCTCGAGGACCTCGTCACCAAGATCGTCCAGCTCGCCGTGGGCAACGAGGAGGACGAGAAGGAGAAGAAGTGACGCCGGCCACGCGCATCCTGCCGCCCAAGACCGCCTGAACGGCGTCATCCCGCCCCATGGACCGCAGGAGGCGCGTCAGCTGCGTGGCGGCGGCGGTCGCCGCGATGGCGGTCGCATCCGCCGCTCCGGCCGCAGCGGCCGGTGTGGCCGTGCTGCAGGGGCTGGACAAGATCACCGCGCGCATCACGACGATCAAAGCGCCGCTCAACGCGCCCGTGCGCTTCGGCACGCTCAGGATCGTCGTGCGCGCCTGCAACAAGCGCCCGCCGGAGGAGCCACCGGAAAGCGCGGCCTATGTCGAGGTGGACGAGCTCAGGCCCGGCGAGCAGGGCGCGCGGATCTTCGCCGGCTGGATGTTCGCCTCCTCGCCGGCGCTCTCGTCGCTGGAGCACCCCGTCTACGACGTGTGGGTGACGGACTGCGAGTAGTCCAGGGTCAGGCGCCCAGGGCGATCGAGACGCCGGCGCCTGCCGCCAGCGCCCGCTCGTACGCGAGCGCCGCGGCGGCGACATCCTGCAGCCCCGTTCCGGTCGAATCGAACAACGTGATCTCGCCGGCCGACACGCGGCCGCGCTTGGTGCCGGCGATCACCGCGCCGAGCTCCGCATGCACCGCCGCGCGGGTTACGACGCCGGCCGCCAGCGCGTGGTGCAGGTCGCCGATCTCGGCGCATTGCTCCAGCAGATCCACGACCACCGTGGCGCGCGCGAACAGGGCGGGATCGATCTCCTGCTTCTCGGGATTGTCCGCGCCGACCGCGGCGACGAATACGCCCGGCCGGACGTCCTCGGCGCGCAGGATCGGGCGGCGCGCCGTCGTGCAGGTGACGCAGACATCGGCGCCGTCGAGCGCCTCGGCCACCGACCGGGCGATGGCAACGCGAACGCCCAGCGCCGGGGCCGCCGCCGCGGCGAGGGCTTCCGCCTTTGCGGCGTCGCAGTCGTGCACGACGATGGTATCGAGCGGCAGCACCAGGGCCAATGCGCGCAATTGCGCGGCCGCCTGTGCGCCGCAGCCGATCATCGCGACGACCCGGGAATCCGCGCGCGCCAGGCGGCGCGCAGCTGCGGCCGTCGCTGCCGCGGTGCGCAGGCCGGTGATTTCCGCCGCATCCATCAGCGCCAGCGGCGTGCCGGTACGGCCGTCGTACAGCGCCACGATGCCCTGGATGGTCGGCAAGCCGCGCAGGCGCGGGTTGTCCGGGAAGTTCGCGTTGATCTTGACCGCCACATAGTCGCGCGCGCGCGCCAAGCCGGCCGCTTTGACGTGGAATCCGCCTCCCGTCGCATGCAGGCCCAGCACGGCGGGCGCGAGTGTCTTGCCGTCATGGTGCTGGGCGAAGGCCTGCTCGACGGCATCGATGCAAGCGGCCAGCGGCAGGCAGTTCGCGATTTCGCTGCGCGCAAGCAGCAGTGTGAGGGGCACGGCAGGCGGGTTCATGATCGGCCTCCAATATCCAGGCAACGGCATCCCTGCCTCGCCGCTCGGCGAGGCGCGGGCAGTGCTTGGACGGCGAGCCGTCTTTGGGAATGCGGGGTGCCTGCCGGACCCCACGCAGTCAGGCTAGTTCTCCACGCCGCGCCGCGTCAACGGGCGTTCCCGGGCACGGCCGCGGCGGCCTCGGTCCAGACGGCGATCAGCCGATCCTCGTAGCCGCGCGCGGGGTAGTCCTCGATCTCGCGCGCCGCGGCGGCCACCGCTACTTCCCAGGCGCCGATGTCGCCGAGCAGGCGCATCACCGCAGCAGCCATCGCCGCGGTGTCGCCGCCGGCGATCTTGACGCCGCCGCTCAGAACCTCGGCGGCGCCGGATTCGGCGGGATAGATCACCGGCACGCGGTGCTGCATCGCCTCCAGGACCACCATGCCGAAGGGTTCGGCGCGCGACGGTACGACGAGGGCGCTGGCGCCGCGGAACGCGGTCCCCCGCCTGTCCCAGCTCAACGCCCCGGACGAGGCGATGTTGTGCCGCGCCAGCAGCCAGCGGTCCGGCCCGTCGCCATAGGCCACGAAGTCCGCGCGGAAGCCGTTCTTGCGTACATGCTCCGCCGTCTCGCAGAAGCGGTCGACCCCCTTCTGCCGCGAAAGGCGGCCGAGGAAGACCACGCGACGGGTCTCGAAGCGCCCCAGATCGGTCGTCGGGGCGGCGCCTTCGGAAAGTCCGTTGGGTACGACGTCGATCGCCTTTTGCCCGGCAGGGCGGTAGCGGGCGGAGACGATGCGGCGCGCCGCCTCGCTCAGCACCACGATGCGGGTCGCGCTGTCCACCGCGCCCTGTTCGATGCGTTCGATCAGTGGGTCGGCGCTGCCCGGCTGCCGCTCCGCCTCGGTCGAGTGGAAATGCGCGATCCAAGGCACGCCGAGCCGTTCGGCGGCGGCGCGCGCCGCATCGAATGTCACCCAGTCATGCGCGTGGATCAGGTCGGCGGGATGCTCCGCGACGTAATCGCGCAGACCTCGCGCGAAGGCCCCGATCAGCCGGTACAGCACGGAGCCCGAGAGCGAGCCGGCGCCGTAGACGCCGGCGTAGGGCCCGTTCCGGGCATGGCCAGGCGGCGCGGCCTGGCCGGACCATACGGCGCCGCCGCCATACGGCGACCACGCGGCACTGCCCGCGCCGACGGCGTAGGGAGCGGGCATCGCCATGGTGCTGTAGGGCGACCAGGCGCCCTCGTGCACCGATTCGGCGGGGACCTCGATATCGAGCGTGACCACCGGCACCTCGACGCCGAAGGGCGGCGGATCGGCCGTCACCGCCCGGCGCGTCCAAGGCACCACCACGGTCACGTCGGCGCCGCGCCGGCGCAGATTGCGCACCAGATGGTAGCAGGCGGTCCAGGTCCCGCCGGCGACCATGGGCGGGATCTCCCACATCGGCATCAGCACGCGCAGCCTCGGTGCGGCCGGGCCGTAGGTGCGGTCGAGCTCGGCGCGCACCGGGTCGTCGAACTGGGCCTGGCGCCAGTTGCGCGTGGCGTCCCAAGGTACGCCGCGCCAGCCCGGACCGATCGTGCGCAGATCGGCGCCGTCGAGATCGACATTCAGCACCTTCACGTTCGCGAGGGTGGCGCGGCAAAGCCGGGCGCCGGCGAGGGTCGCGCCGGCGAGGTCGGCATAGCTCAGGACCGCGCCTTCGAGATCGGCTCCGTCGAACTGGGCTCCCTGCAGCCTGGCCGCCGACAGGTCGGCGCCGGCGAGGTCGGCGCCGGAGAAGCGCGCATTCTCCAGCACGGCGTCGCGCAGATCGAGACCGGCGAGGCGCGCCTTGGCGAGATTGGCATCCGGCAGGCGCACGCCTTGCCAGCTGGCCTCGGCGATGAGCTCGGGCGCGACCGTGCGGACCGCGCGCTCGACGGCGAGGCGGATGCCCTGGCGCACCGCGGGCTCCTCGTCCTCGATGCGCGCCGCGGCGATCAGGGCGGTGAGCGCCTGGAGGTGAAAATCGGCGCGCTCCGCCGTGAAGAAAGGCAGCAGCCCGGCCGCTCCGACCACGCGCTCGCGCCATTCGGCGGCGACGAGGCGCGTCAACGTATCGTTCAACGCAGTGCCGAGCCGTTCCTGGCGCTCCTTCTCGCGGGCGTCGACATAGCCGCGCAGCGCCAGGATGGCGCCGAGGACGGCGGTCAGCGCCGCGACCGCAGCGCTCAGCCCGGCGGTCAGGCCGATCGACAACGTGCCCTTGCTGAGGTTCTCGACCTGCTTGCCGATCAGCTCCTGCCGCAGCTTCCGGCGCTGGAGCTCGTCCGCCTGCGTGTCGGCGCCGACCGCGGTCTCGGCGCTGCGCACGACTTCGCCGATGCTGATGGCGTTCCACACCTGCAGCCCGGCCAGCACGGCGGCGAGCGCCAGGAACAGCAGTACCCAGCGCAACAGCCTTACGGGGCGAGCGGCATCCGCCATGCGCGCTTCTCCGCGGCGGGAGGGCCGGCGCGGCGCAGCGGAACCCCGCCGGACCATTCCCGAGCGCCGCCTGGGGCGTGGAGGCTCATAGATACCGCAGGCGGCGCTGTCCTGCTACCGAGCGGCCGCCGCAGCGGGGCGGCGCCGCTGCCGCCGTCACGCCGTGCCCAGCACGCGCGCGAAGATCGTGTCGACGTGCTTGGTGTGGAAGCCGAAGTCGAACTGCGCCTCCAGCGTCCTGGCGTTCAGGTGCTTGCTCACCTCCGCGTCGCGGCGCAGGAGATCGAGAAACGGCGCCTCGCCGGCGAAGGCGCGCATGGCGTTGCGCTGGACCGCGGCGTAGGCCGCCTCGCGGCTCATGCCGGCTTGCGTCAGCGCCAGCAGGACGCGCTGCGAATGCACGAGCCCGCCCTGGGCATCGAGGTTCGCGCGCATGCGCGCGGGGTACACGACCAGCTTCTCCACCACGCCCGCGAGCCGGCTGAGCGCGAAGTCGAGCGCGATGGTGGCGTCCGGGCCGATCACGCGCTCGACCGCGCTGTGCGAGATGTCGCGCTCGTGCCACAGCGCCACGTTCTCCAGTGCCGGCGTCACCATGCCGCGCACCAGGCGCGCCAGCCCGGTCAGGTTCTCGGTCAGGACCGGGTTGCGCTTGTGCGGCATCGCGGACGAGCCCTTCTGGCCCTCGTGGAAGAACTCCTCGGCCTCGCGCACCTCGCTGCGCTGCAGGTGGCGGATCTCGATCGCCAGCCGCTCGACCGAGCTCGCGACCACCCCGAGCGTGGCGAAGAACATGGCGTGGCGGTCACGCGGAATCACCTGGCTCGAGACCGGCTCGGCCTCGAGCCCCATCTTCCGCGCCACGTGCGCCTCGACGCGCGGGTCGATGCTGGCGAAGGTGCCGACCGGACCCGAGATGGCGCAGGTCGCCACGTCGCGCCGCGCCGCCTCGAGGCGGCGCCGCGCGCGCTGGTACTCGGCGTAGTGGCCGAGCAGCTTCAGCCCGAACGTGGTCGGCTCGGCGTGGATGCCGTGGCTGCGACCGACGCAGAGCGTGTTCCTGTGCTCGAGCGCGCGCTTCTTGAGCGCGGCGAGCAGCCGGTCGACATCGGAAATCAGCAGATCGGCGGCGCGGGTCAGCTGCACGGCGAAGCACGTGTCCAGCACGTCGGACGAGGTCATGCCTTGGTGTACGAAGCGCGCCTCGGGCCCGACATGCTCGGCCAGGTTGGTGAGGAACGCGATCACGTCATGCCGTGTCTCGCGCTCGATCTCGTCGATGCGCGCCGTGTCGACCCTGCCGCGCTCCCACACCGCCCTGGCCGCCTCTTTCGGGATCACGCCCAGCTCGGCCTGCGCGTCGCAGGCATGCGCCTCGATCTCGAGCCAGATGCGGTAGCGCGCGTCGGGGTCCCAGATCGCCGCCATCTCGGGGCGGCTGTAGCGGGGGATCATCGGCAGGGCCTCGTCGTGATGGGGAGCCAAGATACGAATCCGCCGGCCCGGACCGCAAGGGCGAAGACGCCCGGTTCGCTGCGCTTCGCCTTCACGTCCGGCGATCCACGCCGGTCAGTGCGGACCATCCGCGTGCCAGGCCGCGGGCTCGGCGCGGCGCGCGGCAGCCGCGCCGCGGATCGCGGCGCCCGGGCCCAGGCGCTTGTCCATGTGCACGACGGGGAACAGCACGCCGTCGGGCAGACGCAACGCCGTGGGCGCGTGCTCGGCGTAGCCGCGCCGACGATAGGCCTTGCGCCCGGTCAGCGTCGCGGTCAGCTCGATGCAGTCAAACCCGGCGATCCGCGCGGCGCTTTCGGCCGTCTCGATCAGCGTGCTGGCGATGCACTGCCGCGCCCAGGCGGGATGCACATACATCGAGCGCAGCTTCGGCGTGCGCTTGCCCGGCGCACCGGCGCCGCGGGCGGCCTTGGCGCAGCCGGGCACGCGCGTGCTCCAGCCGCCACTGCCGACGATCTGCCCACCGCTCTCGGCGAGGAAATAGGTCTCGTCCAGCACAAGGTCGTCGTCCATCGTGCCGACGTGCCGAAGGAAGCTCTCGATCTGGCGCGGATCGTAGTCTTCCGCGGCGAGATGGCGCACGGCCAGCGCCTGCATGGCACGAAGGACGCCGAGGTCGGCGATCCGGGCGCACCGGTATTGTATCGCGGTGCCCATGCAAGCCTCTCTGGCCGGGGCGGCCGGCTGCCCCGCGGGCGACCGGCATGCCGGCGTCAGCGCGCGCCACCGCGGCGCCGCGGCCGCCTCAAGGCGGCGTCGAGCGCATGGCGCGAGAGGCCGACATCCGCAAGCAACCGGTCGTCCAGCTGCAGCAGGTGCTGCCGGTCGCGATGGATGCGCCGGCGCAGGGCAACCGATTCCAAGGCGCGCACGACGAGAGCGGCGGCAAGGATCCAAAGGCGCGTCGCCGGGCCGGCGAGCGGCGCAACCGTCCAAAGTCCCCTTGTACGAACGCTGTGCGCATCGAGCATGGCATCCTCCGGCATTGCGCTCATCGGTGGCCAAGGCGCGCTCAGATAGCGCGGAGGCCCCGCGGCCGATGTGAACCAGCTCACATCATGTCGATGACGCATACTGCACGCAGCGATGTCATTCGATCCAATTTATTGTTATCATGGAAACTATAAGAAATACTTTGACAGGACCAGCCGGTGCGCCAGCTCAACCTCGATCATCTGCAGACGCTCGCCAAGGTGGTCGAGTTGGGCAGCTTCTCGGCCGCGGCGCGCGCCCTCAACCTGACGCAGCCGGCCATCAGCCTGCAGATCCGCGAGCTCGAACAGCGCTTCGGCATCCGCCTGGTGGAGCGCATGGGCCGGCGCGCCTTCGCCTCACCGGCCGGGCGCGACCTGATCGAACGCGCCGGCCGCATCGCGCGCGAGGTCGACGAGGCAGCGGCGGCGATGCGCCGGCATCGCGAAGGAGGTCTCGGCCGCGTGCGCGTCAGCGCCAACGACATCTTCTGCAGCTACCTGCTGCCGCGGGCGGTCCAGGCCTTCCGCAAGCGTCAGCCCGAGGCGGAGGTGCTGGTCAGCATCGCCTCGACCTCGACCGCGATCGGCCAGGTGCTCGACAACCATGTCGACCTGTCCGTCATCACCATGCCGGTCGCCGACCGCCTGCTTGCGGTCACGCCGCTCCTGGGCGAGCCGCTGGTGGCGATTCTGCCGCCCGGCGAAAGCCGCGCGCCGGCGCGCATCGGCGCGGCCGAGCTGGCGCGGCACAAGCTGATCCTCGACCTGCCGACGGCGAAATACGCGCGGCTGGTGCGCAGCTGGTTCGAGGCGAACGGCGTCGAGCCGAAGCCGATCATGGAAACGAGCGCCTTCGAATCAACCAAGCGGCTGGTGGCCGCCGGGTTGGCGGCGTCGATCCTGCCGCGCGTGACGACCGAGACGAGACCCGCGCCGGGCCTTGTCATCCGGCCGCTCAAACCGGCGCTGACCTGGGAGCTGGCGATCATCGCCCGCCGCGACAAGCCGGTCGAGGGCGCCGTGGCGGAGATGCGCGAGGCCCTGCTGACGCTCCGGCGGCGCTGAGGTGACGGTCGCCCGCGCCTTGTTGTCCAGTCCCTGCCGTTCGTCCTAAGCTGCCGCCGCCATCCGATTTCGGGACATCTTCGACGGGGAACCATGGACGCCGATATCCGCCAGCTTCGCATCGACCTTGCCGCCGCGCTGCGCTGGGCCGCCCGGCTCGACCTGCACGAGGGGATCTGCAACCATTTCAGCCTCGCCGTCCCCGGCGAGGAGGATCGATTCCTGATCAATCCGTGGGGCTGGCACTGGGGCGAGATCACCGCCTCGTCACTGGTCCTGTGCGACAGCCAGGGCAAGTCGCTCGAAGGCGGCAACACGGTCGAGCCGACGGCGATGTTCATCCATGCCGCGACCCATCGCCTGGTGCCGCACGCGCGCTGCGTGCTGCACACGCACATGCCGAACGCGCTGGCGCTGTGCATGATCGAGGGCGGCCGCCTGGAGATGAGCGAGCAGAACGCGCTGCGCTTCCACGACCGCATCGCCTATGACGACGAGTACAACGGTGTCGCGCTGGACATGGGCGAGGGCGAGCGCATCGCCTCGGCGCTCGGCAATCGCTCGATCGCCTTCCTCGCCAGCCACGGCGTGGTCGTGGTCGGCCAGACCGTCGCCGAGGCGTTCGACGATCTCTACTACCTCGAGCGCGCCTGCCGCGCCCAGGTGCTGGCGCGCTCGATCGGCAAGCTGCGCAAGCTCGATCCCAAGGTCGTCGAGAAGAGCGCGCAGCAGATCGCCAGCGAGCGCTCGCAGTGCCACCGGCATTTCGGGGCGCTGAAACGCATTCTCGACCGCGAGGAGCCGGACTACCAGAATTAAGCGCCGCATGATGGCCGGCGGCGGCGACCGCGCCCGCCTCGCGCGCGAACTGCGAGAATCCTTCCAGCTGCGCGCGCGGCTCTACGACTTGATCGACCAGGAACTGTCGGCCGAGCTTGGCCCCGACCGCGCCTCCGATATCCTCGGCCGTGCCGTCGAGCGGCGCGGACGAGAGGTCGCCGCGAAGATGTTCGCCGGCATCGACACGGGCGACCCGCGCGCGGTCGCCGACGCGTTCCTGGCGTCGAGCCCCGATGGCGGCGCGCTCTATCCGTGTCAGGTTCGCGACGAGGCGGGCTCGCTTACCCTCGCGATCCAGGCTTGTCCGTTGAAGGACGCCTGGCGCGATGCCGGGCACGCGCCCGAGCGGATCGCGCGTCTCTGCCGCATTGCCGGGCGGTTCGACGTCGGCTTGTTCGGCGAGACGCGCTTGGCGTTTTCGGCCGAAACCTGGACACCGGGCCGCGACGGCTGCTGTCGGCTGCGCCTGGCCCGGCGCGGAGGTTGACCGCGCCCGTCGCGAGGCAACGTCGTCCGTCTAGAACGCCTTCAGGCTCCCCGGCAGCCAGGTCGCGATCGACGGGAACACCATCACCAGCGCCAGGGTCGCGGCCTGGCACAGCACGAACGGCGCCACGCCGCGGCACATCGCGGCATAGGTAATCTCGGCCGGCGCGACGCCGCGCAGGTAGAACAGCGCCGGCGCCATGGGCGGCGTCAGGTAGCTGGTCTGGATGCAGACCAGCATCAGGACGCCGAACCACAGCGGATCGACACCCGCGGCCTTCAGCAGCGGCGCGAAGATCGGCACGCAGAGCAGCACGATCGTCGCCCAGTCCAGCACGAAGCCGGCCAGGAACACGATGGCGAGCAACGCCGCGACCAGCAGCGCCGGCGGCAGCGCCGCGGCGCCGACGACGGCCTGGATCAGGCGGCCGCCGCCATGCACGTAGAACACGCTGCTGAACAGCATGCCGCCGAACACGATCAGCATGATCATAGCGGTGGTGACGACGGTCTTCTCCAGCGCTTCGCGCAGCAGCGCGTGGTCGAGCCGGCCATGCGCCGCGGCCAGGAGGGCCGTGCCGAGCGCGCCGACGGCGGCGGCCTCGGTCGGCGAGGCCACGCCGGCAAGGATCGAGCCGAGCACGGCCGCGATCAGGACCAGCGCCGGCAGCAATGCCGTGAGGCTGACCCGGAGCTTGGCGCCAAGCGGCAGCGCGCGCTCTTCCGGATCACCGGCAGGACCGTCGCCGGGCACCAGCAGGCAGCGGACGAGAATATAAGCGAGGAACAGCCCGACCATGACCAGGCCGGGCAAGAGGATGCCGGCGAACAGGTCGTTGACCGGCACCTGCGCGACCAGGCCGTAGACGACGCAGGTGATGGACGGCGGGATGATCGTGCCGAGCGAGCCGCCCGCCGCGATGGTGCCGGCGATGAGTCCACGCTCGTAGCCGGCGCGCAGCATCGGCCCGATCGCCATCAGCCCGATCACGACCTCGACCGCGCCGATGATGCCGGTGGTCGCCGCGAACACGGTCGCCATCGCGATGGTCGCGACCGCGAGGCCGCCGGGCAGGGCGCCGAGCCAGAGCCGCATCGCGACGAACAGGCGCTCGGCGATGCCGGCGCGCTCGAGCAGCGCGCCCATCAGGATGAAGGCCGGCACGGCGGCGAAGGCGAAGCCCGAGGCGACGTCGAGCAGACGGCCGAGCACCTGCTGTCCCAGGCTCCAGCCGAAGAAGGGCAGGCCGAACGCCGCGCCGACCGCGATCAGCGCGAAGGAGACGGGAATGCCGAGCAGCACCAGCGCGAACAGCGCCGGGAACATCAGCGCGGCGAGCGTGCCCTCAGCCAAGCGCCGGCGCGGCCGACGACAGCGCGGCCCGCGCGCTGCGCGCCGCCTCGGCCGCGACCTGCAGCAGGAAGGTCAGGAGCGCGAGCGCGATGCCGGCGTAGTACGGCCACAGCACGTGGCGCCAGGGGCTCACCTCGGCGACCTCGCCCGACAAGAGCGCCCGCCAAGCGCGCGTCGCGACGCTGGCCTCGACCCACAGCATGACGGGCATCAGCAGCAGCGCGAGGACCAGCGCCATCGCGCCCTGTGCGACGCGCGCCGGCAGGCGGCGCGACAGCACGTCGACCGCGACATGCGCGCCGCGCCGCAGCGCCGGCGCCGCCGCGAACAGGAACATGCAGCCGTTGAGCATGCCTGTCACGTCGTAGGACCACACGGTCGGCCGTCCCAGCACATAGCGCGCGAACACTTCGACCAGCATGACCCCGATCAGCGCCACGGCCAGCGCCATCGCCGCCGCCAGCGCCGCGTCCGAGACGCGGTCGGCCAGACGCAATGCGCGCGTCAGCATGCTCAGTATCTCTTCTCCCGCCTGCGGCGGGCGAGGGTTAGGGCGCGCACCTTCACGGCCATTCCGCCTACATGCGGTAGTCCTTGTTCGCGTCCCACTTGTCCTGGAAGGCAAAGACCGAGTCCGCCACGCGCTCGGTCCACGGATTGCCCTTCGCCTTCTCCTCCGCCGCCTTGGCCTTGGCCCAGGCGCGGCCGGCCTGCTTGATCTGCTCGACGAAACCGGGATCGAGATGGACCACCTCGTTCGGGCCCTTGCGCAGCTCGGCCATGGCGTCGATGTCCATGCGGCCCTTCTCCAGATAGCTGTCGAACGACGTCAGCCGCGCGGCGAGCGTGAGCCCTGCGCGCGCGTCGGCCGGCAGCGCGTCCCAGGCCGAGGCCTTGAGGAACACGGCGAAGTAGCCGCCGGGCAGATGGGCGCCCGGCACCATCACGTACTTCGCGAGCTTGTTGAGCCCCATCTGCAGGTTGTCGGCGGGGCCGGCCATCTTGGTGGCGTCGATCAGCTTTCGCTCCAGCGCAGGCGCGACCTCGGAGGTCGGCGTCGCCACCGGCTCGGCGCCGAAGCCGCGCAGGAGATCGGCCCACATGCCGAGCGTGCGGAACTTCAGGCCCTTCAGATCCTCCGCGGTGCGGATCGGCTTGTGCGCGTGCGCGAAGATCTCGGTCGTGGCGATGCCGGCGACCAGCGGGAAGAGGCCCAGCCGCTCGCGGTGATGCGCCTCGATGAGCTTGATGCCGTCGCCCTGGTACAGCCAGTGCATCGTCGCCTCGATGCCGAGCCCGCCGGGAAAGCTCGAGAACAGCGCCATGGTCGGGTCGCGCTGGTAGATCAACGCCGGCGGCGCATGGCCCAGGTCGGCGCGCCCGTCCTCGACCGCCTTGTAGACCTCGAACGGCGGCGCCAGCACGCCGGGTGGATAGGCGGTGATCTCGACCCTGCCGGTGGTCAGGCGCTGGGCGTGCTCGACGAAGCGCTTGGAGAAGGCGGTGAACAGATACGTTCCCTCTGGCACGATCGTGGTCATGCGCAGCTTGACCTTCTCCTGCGCGGCGGCGGGCAGCGTCAGCGCGGCGGCAAGCAGCAGGGCGAGCGCAGAGGGGAGGGCGATACGGCGGGCCATGGCGGTTCTCCGGGCAGCGGGCCAACATCGAGGCTATGCGGCGGCGCCTCGAAAGGAAATTGCGAGTTGGCCGCAGGGGCATCTTGTAATATAATTGCGCAATGGAACAGGAAAGCGACAGGAACCGCAAGAAGCGGGTGCGGCTCGACCGGATCGATCGCCGGATCCTGCGCGACCTGCAGGACAACGGACGCATGACCAATGTCGAGCTGGCCAAGCGCGCCGGCATCTCGGCGCCGCCCTGCCTGAGGCGGGTGCGGGCGCTCGAGGAAGCCGGGCTGATCCGCGGCTATCACGCAACGGTCGACGCCAAGGAACTCGGCTTCACCGTCACGGTCTTCGCCCAGGTCGGGCTCAACAGCCAGGCCGAGGCCGACCTCGAGGCGTTCGAGGCGCTGGTCAATTCCTGGCCCGAGGTGCGCGAGTGCCACATGCTGGCCGGGGAAACCGATTTCCTCCTCAAGATCGTCGCGCGCGACTGGGACGCGTACCAGCAGTTCCTCACCAGCAAGCTGACCTCCGCGCCCAATGTCAGCCACGTGAAGTCGGCGCTGGCGATCCGCAGCACCAAGCTCAAGCCCGGCGTGCCTATCGAGACGGACGTGCCGGCGGCGGTCGGCTGACGCGGCTCAGCCGCGCCGCTGACGTGCGATCGCCGTGATGGCGTTGCAGGCGAGCCGCGCGATCGCCTGGGCGCCCGAGCCGGCGGGATCGCGCTCGGGTACGTATTCGACGAAGTCGACGCCGACCAGGCGGGCGCGCGCCGCGACGCCGTGGATGATGTCGAGCATCGCCTGGTAGCCGAGCCCGCCGAAGGCCGGCAGGATGACGCCGGGCACGAGCGACGGGTCGATGCCGTCGACGTCGATCGTCAGCAGCACGCGCGCACCCTCGGGCACCGCGGCGAGCGCGGGGCCCAGGCCGCGCGCGTGCACGTCGCGCGCCGGGAACAGGTGCACGCCCCAGCGCCGGAGATCGGCGACGTCCCCGGCGCGCGCGCTGCCCGGGCCGCGCGCGCCGATCTGGACGATGCGCTCGACCCAGCCCATCTCCGAGGCGCGCCGCATGGTCGAGGAATAGCCGAAGCGCTCGCCCTCGCGCTCCTCGCGCCAGTCGATATGCGCATCGACCTGCACGACCGTCAGCTTTCCCTGGCCCTCGAAGCCCTGCAGGAACGGAATCGGCACCGAGTCGTCGCCGCCCAGCAGCAGCGGCACGGCGCCGCGCGACAGCACCGCGCGCGTGGCGGCGGCGATGCGCGCGCGGTTGGCCGCACCGTCGTTCAGGTCGCCCGGCACGTCGCCGCAATCGACCACGCGCGCGCCGGCGAAGACCGGCTCCTCGGTGTCGAAGTCGATCTGCTCGGGCCCGACGCTGAACCAGCTCAAGGCCTCGCGCACGGCCTTGGGCGCCTGGGCGGCATGACTGGGCTCGCCCGGCTTGTACGGCGTGCCGTGCGGCGCGCCGATCACGGCGATGTCGGCTTGCAGCCGGTCAAGGTCGTCGCAGAACGCGACGGAACAGAAGGTGCGGGCAGGCTTCGACAGGGCGGTCATGCGGTCGCGGGTCTCGTCGGCCTATAGGGTGGGCTGTCAAAGGGCGTCATTGCAGGCGGTGCTTGAGCGCGGCTTCGATGACGATCCTGAAATCCTCGGGCTTGATGCTCATCAGGCTGACCTTGGCGCCGGCGAGGAAACGATCGACCGCCGGCATCGCGTCTTCGACGTGGAGGCCGCGGAGCGCTTCCTGCAGTGCGGCGACGACACCCGGCGGCGCCACGAAGAAGTCCCCCGACAGCAGCACCTCCTGGATGCGCACATGGTCCGGCGCCGCGAGCCTGACATGCGCGCGCACGACGCCGCCGGGCGTCGTGTGCGTCGCCGACAGCACGCCGGGGCCGGGCTCCGGCTCCTCCGTGCCGACGACGAAGGCATCCGTGCCGACCTCGTCCTGCAGCAGCGTCTGCGCCCGGGACTCCTCGCCCTCGGTGATGGCGCCCGGCTCCGCGGCGACGTCCAGCCGGGCGTTGAAGCCGTTGAGCAACATCTTCTGCACGACCGGCAGCTCGGGCGTGCGCTCGCCCAGCAGCTCGCGCACGGTGATGATGCGATGCGCGGCGGATTCGAGCGCGCGCTTTGCCTGCTTCTCGCCGTGCGTGTTCAGCGCCCCGAGCATGTCGTCGGGATCGAAATCGATCAGCAGCGTGCCCTGGTAGAACAGCGTGGCGTCGGCGAAGTAGCCGCCGGTCCCGCTGATCTTGTGACCGTCCACCTCGATGTCGTTATGCGGCCGATACCTGGCCGGCAGTCCCAGGCGCGAGACGCCGTCGGCAGCGGCCTCGCAGATCAGGCGCGCCAAGTCACCGAGATTGTCGCTGCCGAGCGTGTCACGGCGGCACACCAGTTCCCAGCCGAACATGCCCGGCGCCATGAACACGACGCCGCCGCCGGTGACACGCCGCGCGACCTGGAATCCCTTGTCGCGGCACACGTCCAGGCGCACCTCGCTTGCCAGGAACTGGTGACGGCCGATCAGCACGCTGGCGGGAAAGCGCAGGAAGCGGATCGTGTCGGGCACCCGATCCGCGTTGCGCGCCTCGATCAGCGCCTGGCTGAAAGCGATGTTCGCGCGCGCGTCGCGCAGGCCCGTATCGATCACGCGGAACGGCTTGCCGGTCACGCCGCGCCTCCCGCCCCTTGCTCGCAGCCGATCATCCGCCTTTCCCCCGGGGCGCGAGGGTAGCCGCATCGCGGCGCCGACGCCACAGGACGCGGCGCCGCATGCCGGGTCGGCGAAGGCGGCGGTTGACCTGGGGCGTCCAGTCGATTTGACTGCATGGCGGTTTGACCAGCCCGCTTCGGGCAACCGAGCCGAGCGGACGAGGGGAGAAGAAGGAATGGGGGCAGTGCTTTTCTGCAGCAATCTGGACGATCCGGAGGAGTGGCGGCCGCCGATGACGCGGCTGATGCCGGACCTGGAGCTGCGCGTCTATCCGAATTTCGGCAGGGCCGAGGAGATCGACGTCGCCATGGTCTGGCGCCCGCCGGCGGAAGGCCTCGGCCAGTTCAAGAACCTGAAGGCGATCCTGTCGCTGGGCGCGGGCGTCGACCAGCTCGATCTCACGAAGCTGCCGGCCGGCGTGCCGGTCGCGCGCCTGGTCGACGACGTGCTGACGACCGCCATGGCCGAGTACTGCCTGCTCGCGGCGCTGCGCTATCACCGCCGCCTCGACGTGTACGAGCGCAACTCGCGGCTGAAGAAGTGGGAGTACCACATCCCGCGCCCGGCCAGCCAGCGCACCGTGGGCGTGCTCGGCATCGGCGTGCTGGGCGGCGCCGCGGCGGCGAAGCTCAAGGCCAACGGATTCAAGGTCTGCGGCTGGTCGCGCTCGCCGAAGTCGATCGCCGGCGTCGACTGCTTCTCCGGCGCCGACGGCATCTACAAGATGGCGGCGAGGAGCGAGATCGTGGTCTGCCTGCTGCCGCTGACCGGCGAGACGCGCGGCATCCTGAACAAGAAGCTGTTCGACGCAATGCCGCAGGGCTCGTACCTGGTCAATGTCGGCCGCGGCGGGCACCTGAACGAGGACGACCTGCTGCCGGCGCTCGACAGCGGCAAGCTCGCCGGCGCCACATTGGACGTGTTCCAGAAGGAGCCGCTGCCGCAAGAGCACAAGTTCTGGAACCACCCGCACATCCTGATCACGCCGCACGTCGCCTCGACCGGCGGTGCGGAAACGGCGGCGCCGCAGGTGGTCGAGAACATCCGTCGCGCGCGCGCCGGCAAGCCGCTGTTGAACCAGGTGGACCGGACGAAGGGGTATTGAGGGACCGAGCTCTCGTCCCCTGAGCTTGCCGAAGGGCGACAAGCTCGGGACGAGGTGCCTACTAACTGCATCCTCATCCTGAGCCTGTCGAAGGACGAGGATGCAGCACTCGGCCTCACACGAACCTTACGCGCACGATCTCGTACGACCGGGCGCCGCGCGGCGTGGAGACCTCAACCGAGTCGCCGACCTTCTTGCCGATGAGCGCGCGGGCGAGCGGCGAGGTGATGGACAGGCGGCGCTCCTTGATGTCGGCCTCGTCCTCGCCGACGATCTGGTAGGTCGCCTTCTCCTCGCTCTCCTCGTCCTGCAGCGTGACGGTGGCGCCGAACTTCACGTCCTTGCCGGAGAGCGTCTGCGGGTCGATGACCTCGGCCCGGCTGATCTTGTCCTCGAGCTCGGCCAGGCGGCCCTCGATGAAGCTCTGGCGCTCGCGCGCGGCGTGGTACTCGGCGTTCTCCGAAATGTCGCCGTGGTCGCGCGCCTCGGCGATCTGCTTGATGACTTCCGGCCGGTCCACCGCCTTGAGACGCTTGTATTCTTCCTGCAGCCGGGCGAACCCGGCCGCGGTCATCGGAAACTTGTTCATCGTGCTCTACGGCCCTTAAGCAACAATAATGACGGCCCGGAACTCCATTCCGCGTTCCAGGCCCCCGGGCGAAACCCCTAACTTAGAAGGGCCCCTTAAAATAGGACTGTAGCGGAGCCACTTCAAGCCGGCCCGCGCGCAGGG
The DNA here is from genome assembly GCA_964557415.1 of uncultured Rhodospirillaceae bacterium. Classification (GTDB taxonomy): domain Bacteria; phylum Pseudomonadota; class Alphaproteobacteria; order JAEULC01; family JAEULC01; genus JAEULC01. Next base: position 9,735 of record CAZLBB010000014.1, on the reverse strand, counting down.
CCTGGATGGCCTCGACCGCGGCCTTGGCCCCCGCCATGGTCGTGTAATAAGGCAAGTTGCGCATCAGCGCGGTGCGGCGCAGCTCGAAGCTGTCGCGGATCGCCGCGGCGCCCTCGGTCGTGTTGAACATCAGGTCGATCTCGCCCGACAGCATCGCATCGACGATGTGCGGGCGTCCCTCGTGCACCTTGTTCACGCTATCGACCGGCAGGTCAGCGGATTTCAGGAACGCCGCCGTGCCGCGCGTGGCGACCAGCGAGAAGCCCATGGCGACCAGCCGGCGGCACGGCTCGACCAGCGCCTGCTTGTCGCGGTCGCGCACCGATACGAACACCTTGCCCGCGAGCGGCAGCGCGATGCCCGCGCCGAGCTGCGACTTGGCGAAGGCGCGGTCGAAGCGCGAGTCGATGCCCATCACCTCGCCGGTCGAACGCATCTCGGGCCCGAGCATCACGTCGACGCCGGGGAAGCGCGCGAACGGGAACACCGCTTCCTTGACGGCAATGTGCCCGTTGGCCGCGGCGGCCTGCGGCAGGTTGAAGCCGGCCAGCGCCTCGCCGGCCATCGTGCGCGCGGCGATCTTGGCGATCGGCACGCCGGTCGCCTTGGCGACGAACGGCACGGTGCGGCTGGCGCGCGGATTGACCTCGAGGATGTAGACCGTGCCGTCCTTGATCGCGAACTGGATGTTCATGAGGCCGACGACGCCGAGCGCGCGCGCCAGGGTCTCGGTCTCGCGCTTGAGCTCGCCGACCAGCCCCGCCGACAGCGAATGCGGCGGCAGGGCGCAGGCCGAGTCGCCGGAATGGATGCCGGCCTCCTCGATGTGTTCCATGATGCCGGCGATGTAGACGCGCTCGCGGTCGGCCACGGCGTCGACGTCGACTTCGATCGCGTCCTGCAGGTAGGAGTCGATCAGCACGGGCGAGTCGCCCGAAACCTTGACCGCGTCGCGCATGTAGCGCGCCAGCCCCGCGGCGTCGTGCACGATCTCCATCGCGCGTCCGCCCAGGACGTAGGACGGGCGGATCACGACCGGGTAGCCGATGCGCTCGGTCACCGCGACGGCCTCGGCCTCGGAATAGGCGACGCCATTGACCGGCTGGCGCAGCTTCAGCTTCTCGACCAGCGCCTGGAAGCGCTCGCGGTCCTCGGCCAGGTCGATCGCGTCGGGCGAGGTGCCGAGGATCGGGATGCCGGCCTCGTCGAGCGCGGCGGCGAGCTTGAGCGGCGTCTGGCCGCCGAACTGCACGATCACGCCCTTGACCTTGCCGCGGCGCTGCTCGACGCGGATCAGCTCGATCACGTCCTCGGCGGTCAGCGGCTCGAAGTAGAGCCGGTCCGCCGTGTCGTAGTCGGTCGAGACGGTCTCGGGGTTGCAGTTGACCATGATCGTCTCGTAGCCGGCCTGCCTGAGGCCGTAGACGGCGTGGACGCAGCAATAGTCGAACTCGATGCCCTGGCCGATGCGGTTGGGCCCGCCGCCAAGGATCACGACCTTCTCACGGTCCGTCGGCTCGGCCTCGCATTCCGCCGGCTCGAGCCCGTCGCCTTCGTAGCAGGAATAGAGATAGGGCGTGCGCGACGCGAACTCGGCGGCGCAGGTGTCGATGCGCTTGTAGACCGGCGTCACGCCGAGGCGCCGGCGCGCCGCGGCCACGGCGGCGGCGTCGCTGCCGGTGAGCTCCGCCAGCCGCGCGTCGGAGAAGCCCATGCTCTTGAGGCGCAGGATCGACTGCTGGTCCTTGGGCAGGCCGTCGCGCTGGAGCCGCTGCTCCTCGGCGACGATCTCGGCGATGCGCTCGATGAACCAGGGGTCGACCTTGCAGGCATCGAAGATCTCGCGGGTCGTCAGGCCGTGACGCAGCGCCTCGGCGATCACCAGCACGCGGTCCGGCGTCGGTCGGCCGAGCGCCGCGCGCAGCGCCGATTTCGGGTCCGGCCCGGCGATGCCGGGCACATCCGGCGTGTTCAGGCCCGTCAGGCCCGTCTCCATCGACCGCAGCGCCTTCTGCAGCGACTCGGCGAAGCTGCGCCCGATCGACATCGCCTCGCCGACCGACTTCATCGAGGTCGTCAGCAGCGGCTCCGCGCCGGGGAACTTCTCGAAGGTGAAGCGCGGCATCTTGGTGACGACGTAGTCGATGGTCGGCTCGAACGAGGCCGGCGTCACGCCGGTGATGTCGTTGCCGAGCTCGTCCAGCGTGTAGCCGACCGCGAGCCTGGCGGCGACCTTGGCGATCGGGAAGCCGGTCGCCTTGGACGCCAGCGCCGAGGAGCGCGACACGCGCGGGTTCATCTCGATCACGACCAGCCTTCCGTCGGCCGGGTTGACCGCGAACTGCACGTTCGATCCGCCGGTGTCGACGCCGATCTCGCGCAGCACCGCGATCGAGGCGTCGCGCATGATCTGGTATTCCTTGTCCGTCAGCGTCAGCGCCGGCGCGACGGTGATCGAGTCGCCGGTGTGGATGCCCATCGGGTCGACGTTCTCGATCGAGCAGACGATGATGCAGTTGTCGGCGCGGTCGCGCACGACCTCCATCTCGAATTCCTTCCAGCCGAGCACCGATTCCTCGACCAGCACCTGGTGCACCGGCGAGAGGTCGAGCCCGTTGGCGACGATCTGGTCGAACTCGCTCTTGTTGTAGGCGATGCCGCCGCCGGTGCCGGCGAGCGTGAAGGACGGCCGGATGATCGCAGGCAGGCCGACATGGGAAAGCGCCTCGCGCGCCTCCTCGATCGAGCTGACCAGCCGCGAGCGCGGGCTCTCGAGCCCGATCCGGTCCATCGCCTCGCGGAACAGCAGCCGGTCCTCGGCCTTGGCGATGGCGTCGGCCTTGGCGCCGATCAGCTCGACGCCGAGCCGCTCCAGCGTGCCGTCCTTGGCCAGCGCCATGGCGGTGTTGAGCGCCGTCTGCCCGCCCATGGTCGGCAGAAGCGCGTCCGGCTTCTCGCGCTCGAGGATGCGCGTCACCATCGCCGGCGTGATCGGCTCGATATAGGTCGCGTGCGCCAGCTCCGGATCGGTCATGATCGTCGCCGGGTTCGAGTTGACCAGGATGATCCGGTACCCCTCGTCCCTGAGCGCCTTGCATGCCTGCGCGCCCGAGTAGTCGAACTCGCAAGCCTGCCCGATCACGATCGGCCCGGCGCCGATGATCATGATCGACTTGATGTCGTTCCGTTTAGGCATGGTGCGAAGCCGTAGAAGAGGAAAAGTTCAACCACAGAGACACAGAGACACAGAGAGGAGGAGAAGAGAGAGGTTTCAAAGGACGATCCTTTTCAGCCCGTCCTTCAGGACCGGCACATTGAAATTCATGAGGAGACCGACGGGATAGCCGGAAAGGCGGAGATAGGTGAGCAGTTGCGCATCGTGGATTGCGGCCAGCTTGTCCACAGTCTTCAGTTCGACCACCAAGCGTTTCTCGACGACGAAGTCCATCCGATAGGCGCAGTCCAGTCGAACCTGCTTGTAGACGACCGGGAGCGGCACCTGTCGCTCGTAAGGTATCCGCGCAAGGCCAAGCTCATGATTAACGCACTCTTCGTACGCTGATTCCAACAGACCCGGCCCAAGTGCGCGATGCACATCGATCGCAAGTCCGATAATGCGCTCTGTCAGGGGATCACGGTGATCGTTCATGACACCCCAAGAGTCTTCCGCGCGGAGCGCGACAAATGTCTCTGCGCTTCGCGCATCGATAACCCCTGTCTTCTCTCGCCCTCTTCTTTTCTTCTCTGTGTCTCTGTGTCTCTGTGGTTAATCCTTCTTTCTGCCTTTGTGCTTCTCGATCAGGCCGATGAAGCGCTTGAACAGGTAGTGGCTGTCGCGCGGGCCCGGTGACGCTTCCGGGTGGTACTGCACCGAGAACACGGGCTTGTCCTCGAGCTTGAGGCCCTCGAGCGAGCCGTCGAACAGCGAGACATGGGTCTTGGCGACGTTGGGCGGCAGCGACTCGGGCACGACCACGAAGCCGTGGTTCTGGCTGGTGATCTCGACCTTGCCAGTCTCCAGGTCCTTGACCGGGTGGTTGGCGCCGCGGTGGCCGCGGTCCATCTTCGCCGTCTTGCCGCCGAGTGCCAGGCCCAGCATCTGGTGGCCGAGGCAGATGCCGAAGATCGGCAGGCCGGTCGCGATCAGCGCCTTGATGGTCGGCACGGCGTATTGGCCGGTCGCGGCCGGATCGCCCGGGCCGTTGGCCAGGAACACGCCGTCCGGCTTGTGGCGCAGCACGTCCTCGGGCGTGGCGTTGGCGGGCACGACGGTGACGCGGCAGCCGGCATCGGCGAGGCAACGCAGGATGTTGCGCTTGATGCCGTAGTCGATGGCGACGACATGATGCCGGGGATGCTTCTGGCGGCCGTAGCCCTGGCCGAAGCGCCAGCCGGTTTCGTCCCAGCTGTAGGTCTGGCGGCAGCTCACGTCCTTGGCCAGGTCCATGCCTTCGAGGCCGGGCCAGTCCCTGGCGATCTGCTGCAGCTCGGCCGGGTCGAGCTCGGCGTCCTCGCGGCCGGGCGGCGCATGGCGCAGCGCGCCGTTCGGCGCGCCCCGGTCGCGAATCAGCCGGGTCAGCCGCCGCGTGTCGGCGCCGGTCAAACCGACCAGCCCGTGCGAGCGCAGCCAGTCGTTGAGATGCTGCCCGGCGCGATAGTTCGAGGGATGGGTGATCGGCTGGCGCAGGATGCAGCCGCGCGCCGCCGGCGTCACCGTCTCGATGTCCTCGGCGTTGGTGCCGACATTGCCGATATGCGGGAAGGTGAAGTTGATGATCTGCCCGGCATAGCTGGGATCGGTCAGGATCTCCTGGTAGCCGGTGATCGAGGTGTTGAAGCACACCTCGCCCACGACCGTGCGCTCGGCGCCGATGCCGCGGCCCCAGAACACCGTGCCGTCGGCCAGCACCAGGGCGGCATTGGCCCCATCGGGTCGCTTGACATCCGGGCGCCGCCACGCGCCCCGCGCGGCTGGATCGCCGGCACGGACGGTCGACGGGGCGGTGGAGGTCATCCGGAAGCTCCTTGGGGGCCGCTGCCGGCGCCGGTTGCGGGCGCGGCCGACCGGGGCGCTTGGGACGCGCGCGGTCGCGGGCGATGCTCCTCAAATGGGATCGGCGCCTTGTAAAGCAATCCGCGTGCCGGCGTCAAGCGATTGCGCCAAACGAATCAGAAGAGTTTTCAACAGCTTACACCTAATTCGCGGTTTGCCAATGCGGGCGAATTCCTGTACGGTGACTGCTTCGTTTCATTTCGTTATTCCGGCTGGGCCCATGCTGCGCCAGACCATCTCGGATTCCCTCAAGACGGCCATGAAGGCGAAGGACGAGCGGGCGACCTCGACCTACCGCATGATCCTCGCCGCCATGAAGGAGCGCGACATCGAGGCGCGGGCCAAGGGCAACGCCCAGGGCATCGGCGACGCCGAGGTCATGTCGCTGCTGCAGAACCTGATCAAGCAGCGCCGCGACAGCGTGGCGCTGTACGAGAAGGGCGGCCGCGCCGACCTGGCCGCGAAGGAGAACGCCGAGATCGCCATCATCCAGAAGCTCCTGCCCGAGCAGCTGGACGAGGCGGGCACCGCCAAGGTCGTCAAGGATCTGGTTGCCGAGCTCGACGCAAGATCGATCAAGGACATGGGCCGGGTGATGGCGGCGCTGCGCGAACGCTACGCCGGCAAGGTCGACATGGCGAAGGCCGGCCCGATCGTGAAGCAGCATCTGTCTTGACCGGCGGCGCGGCGCGGTACGGCGCGCGGCGGCCGGGAAGGGGAAGGTTCCGATGACAATGACCCGCCTGTTCGCGGCCGCCGCTCTGGTCGTGACGCTGGGTGCCGCTGCGGCCTCCGCGCAGCAGCCGCCGCCGCGCGTCGTGTCCATGGGCGAGCCGCGCTTCGAGGTGCGCACGGACGTGTATTTCTACGACACCGACATCCTGCGCGACGCCTACGCGCGCGAGCCTTACAAGACCACGATCATGCTCGACCGCGTCACCGGCCAGACCTGGATGCTGATGAAGGTGGGCGAGAGCCGCGTGGTCTGGTCGGCGGTGGAATTCCGCAACTCGGACGGCAAGACGGCGGGCCGGCCGCAATAGGGCGGCGCGGGAACAGGGCGGCTCGGGCGCGATGGCCTTCTCCCCGGATTTCCTCGACGAGCTGCGCAGCCGCATCTCGCTCTCGGGCCTGATCGGGCGGCGCGTGCGCCTGGTCAAGCGCGGGCGCGAGCATTCCGGCCTGTGCCCGTTCCACAACGAGAAGTCGCCGTCCTTCACCGTCAGCGACGACAAGGGCTTCTTCCACTGCTTCGGCTGCGGCGCGCACGGCGACGCGATCGGCTTCGTCATGCGCGCGGACAGCCTGTCCTTTCCCGAGGCGGTCGAGCGCCTGGCCGGCGAGGCCGGGCTGGAGGTGCCGCGCGCGAGCCCCGAGGAGGCGGCGCAGCACAAGGCGCGCGCCAGCTTGCGCGACGCGGTCGAGGCCGCCTGCGCCTGGTTCGAGACGCGGCTGCGCGCGCCCGAGGGCCGCGCGGCGCTCGACTATCTGCGCCGGCGCGGGCTGGACGACGCGACGATCGCGCGCTTCCGCCTGGGCTACGCGCCGGAATCGACCGAGGCGCTGAAGCGCGCCATGGCGGCCAAGAGCATCGACGAGAAGCACCTGGTCGAGTCGGGCCTGCTCAAGCGCCCCGACGACGGCCGCGCGCCCTTCGCCTTCTTCCGCGACCGCGTGATGTTCCCGATCGCCGATCGCGCCGGCCGCGTCATCGCCTTCGGCGCCCGCACCCTCGGCGACGGCCAGCCGAAGTACTTGAACTCCCCCGACACGCCGCTGTTCGACAAGGGCCGCACGCTCTACGCCTTCTCCCTCGCCCGCGCCGCCGCCGCGGCCAATGATCGAGGTGGCCGCGGCGAGATCATCGTCTGCGAGGGCTACATGGACGTGATCGCCCTGCACCAGGCCGGCTTCGCCACGGCGGTGGCGCCGCTCGGCACGGCGCTGACGGAGGCCCAGCTCGACCAGCTGTGGAAGGTGGTGCCCGAGCCGATCCTGTGCTTCGACGGCGATGCCGCCGGCCAGCGCGCCGCGGCGCGGGCGGCCGGTCGCGCGCTGCCGCTGGTCGGCCCCGGGCGGTCGGTACGCTTCGCCACCCTGGTGGCCGGCAAGGACCCGGACGAGCTGATCCGCGCCAAAGGGCCGCAGGCTATGCGCGAGGTGCTCGACCAGGCCCAGCCGCTGATCGACTTCATCTGGGCCGAGCTCAGCGGCGGCCGCCCGCCCGATACGCCGGAGCGGTGGAGCGCCCTGCAGCATACCCTGGAGCAGCGGGCTGCCCAGATCGAGCACCGCGAGACGCGATTGCTCTATCGCGATCAGCTGCTTAGCCGATACCGCCGCTGGCTCAGGGAAACCGATCGCGCGGCCTGGGCGAAGCTGCGCGGCGCCGCGCCCGGCTGGCGCGGCAAGGGCCCGGGTCCGCGGAACGCCCCCGGCAGCGGCGTGGCCGAGCATCTGCGCTCGCCCAGCGGCGAAACGGCGCGGCGTTCGCCTCTCGACCCGGTCCGCGAAGCCTGGCGCATCGTTCTGGCGGCGCTGGTTAATTTCCCGCCGCTCGTCGACGAGCTGGGGGAGCGCCTCGCCGCGCTGGAACCGCCCAACGAGTCGCTTGACAAGCTGCTGCGGGAAATCCATATCGCACGGTCCTCCGAGCTTGATTCCAACTTGTTGCAGCGCCACCTGTGCGAGAGCGGCTTCTCGGACCTGCTGGCTGAGATCTTGACCGACGACGTGTACTCGGGCGCGCGCGCGGTCATGCCGAACGGCTCGATCGACGATGCGAAGACGGTCTGCGCTCGCATCCTGGACGGCCTCGAGGCCAAGGGTGTGGGGCAGGACGTACAGGATTTCCTTGCCAAGGCGGAGGCGCAGCCGACCGCGGAAGCCGTGCAACTTGTTGTAAACGCACGGAAACTTCAGATCGAAGCGATGGCGCGCGCCGCTGCGATCGAGGACGAGGAGCTTTCGGGCCCGGCCCTGCAGGGGCCGTAGCGTTGCCCCATATTATAGGGGGTCTTTTTTTGGCCCTCCCGGTTAGCCCCCCGCGCCCGCGGGACGTTAAGGAACGGACATGAAGACGAAGGAAGCCACGAAGACCGAGACCGCCAAGCCGCGCCGCCGCCCCGTGCCTGTGCCTGGCAACGGGGCGAAGCCCGAGGCCGCGCCCGCTGCCGCGCCCAAGACGGCTGCTTCCGGCACGCCCGCGGAGCAGGGAGCGCAGCGCGACGAAACCACCGATCAGCCCCTGCTGGACGGCGTCGCCGCCTCGGTCAAGAAGATGATCGCGCGCGGGCGCGATCGCGGCTACGTCACCTACGACGAGCTGAACGCCGCGCTGCCGTCCGACCAGGTGTCCTCGGAGCAGATCGAGGACACCATGGCGATGCTCAACGAGATGGGCATCAACGTCATCGAGAGCGAGGAACCCGAGGAGGCGCAGGCGGCGACCGAGGAGGCCGGCGACACCGAGGCGCGCCCGACCGGCAACCTGGACGACGACATCGGCCGCACCGACGACCCCGTGCGCATGTACCTGCGCGAGATGGGCAGCGTCGAGCTGCTGTCGCGCGAGGGCGAGATCGCCATCGCCAAGCGCATCGAGGCCGGGCGCGAGATGATGATCGGGGCGATCTGCGAGAGCCCGCTGACCATGCGCGCCGTGGTGCTGTGGTACGAGGCGCTGGCCGAGGGCCGCATGCTGCTGCGCGACGTGATCGACCTCGACGCCACCTATGGCGGGGGCCCCGGCGCCAGCACCGCGGTCGCCATTCACAATCCCAACGGCCAAGCCGCCGCCGTGCCGGCTGCGGCGGCACCGGCCCCGGCGGCCGCCAACGGCGAGGGCGAGGAAGGCGGCGAAGCGCCGGAAGGCGGCGACGGCGAGGACCTCGACTCCGACGAGAACAACATCTCGCTGTCGGCCATGGAGCAGGCGCTGAAGCCGCAGGTGCTCGAGACCTTCGGCAAGGTGGCACTCGCCTATTCCAAGATCCATCGCACGCAGAACACGCGCCTCAGCACTCTGCAGAAGGGCGAGTCGGTGGCCAAGACGACCGAGCGCCGCTACGAGAAGCTGCGCTCGGAACTGCTGACGCTGATGCAGTCGGTGCGCCTCAACAACGCCCGCATCGAGCAACTGGTCGACCAGCTCTACGGTCTCAACCGGCGCCTGACCTCGTTCGAGGGCCGGCTGCTGCGCCTGGCCGAGAGCCGCGGCGTGAAGCGCGAGGAGTTCCTGGCGCATTATCACACCCACGAGCTCGACGCCGGCTGGCTCGAGCGCGTCGGCAAGCTGCCCGGCCGCGGCTGGAAGACCTTCGCCACGCGTGCGGCCGACGAGGTGGCGCAGCTCAGGGCCGACATCGGCACCATCGCCGGCGAATGCGGCCTGCCACTGCAGGAGTTCCGCCGCATCGTGCAGACCGTCCAGCGCGGCGAGCGCGAGGCGAGCCGCGCCAAGAAGGAGATGGTCGAGGCCAATCTGCGCCTGGTGATCTCGATCGCCAAGAAGTACACCAACCGCGGGCTGCAGTTCCTCGACCTGATCCAGGAAGGCAACATCGGCCTCATGAAGGCGGTCGACAAGTTCGAGTACCGCCGCGGCTACAAGTTCTCGACCTACGCCACGTGGTGGATCCGGCAGGCGATCACCCGCTCGATCGCCGACCAGGCGCGCACCA